>CAZLDN010000035.1:0-42147 GCA_964558355.1 uncultured Candidatus Solibacter sp. | reverse complement strand
GACCTGGGGGTCCGCCCTCCGAAGGTTCGGGCTGGAGGAGTTCGAGTTGTTCATAGGTGTTCCTTTCGGTGGCGGATAGGGTCCGGCCAACGTTGGGAAGTATGGGGGCTGGATTTGGGTTTGGTGGGTGGATTTGGTGGAAGTGATTGATTCCATGGGGTCGATTTTATTCTTGGGGCTGTGAACGGGTCAGGGGCAAGTACAGAGGAAGGCCTCGACACGACTGTCGAGGCGGCAGGCCGGGGACCTGCGCCACTTGGCGGGGGGGCATATGCGCTTCCATAAGGCCCAATCCCGGTGACCGGGCGCATTGAACCCCACGCCAGTTGAAGCTTTTACTAAGAAGCCCACTGGTATGTGCACTTCTCGAACTCTCGTCCCCGAATGGCTCGGCCTCCGGGGCCGGTCCCAATTGCAGCTACTTTCGGGATTCTTAGTATGCCTGGCAATGCACTTAAGTAAACGCCCATGGGGGGTGGCCGCCCGTTCGACGAACCGGGTTCCCTGTATGCCCGCGGCTTAGACCGGCTGACCGGCCGCGACGCCCTTGACCATGGTCAATAGCATCACAACCTCAGTCCGCGCCTTGATCGCATGTTCCAACTTTGGCGGCATGTAGGCAAACGCGCCCGGCGCGATCTCCATCGTCTCGCCGCCCAGTTTCAGGGTCCCTTCTCCGGAGACGATGTAAATCGTAGCCGGCATCGGAGCCGTATGCGCGCTCAATTCCTGCCCTGGGGCGAAGACGAAGAGCACCACCTTCGACCGCTCGTCGGCCTGTATCGTCCGGCTCAGAATCCCGTTTTCGGGGATCGGCCCGTGCTCGGTCAGGTCTTTGTGAAAGATGTGGTCCATCGAGGTGCTCCTTCTCAGCCCCATCATGGACCAGAGTGGCCAATGATTCAGTGACTTTGGTCCTATCAATAAAACCAAGTCAAGTATATGCTGATCCTGGGACTTTGTCCGTGAGAGACTTTTCCGAAGCGCCGTTCCTGGTCATCTGGGAGACCACGCAGGCCTGCGATCTGGCCTGTAAACACTGCCGGGCTTCGGCCCAGCCCAGCCGCGACGCCGGCGAACTGTCCACTGATGAAGCCAAAGGCTTGCTCCGCCAGGTCAAACGTCTGGGCGACCCACTGCTGGTCTTCACCGGCGGCGACCCGCTGAAGCGCGACGACCTCTTCGAACTCCTGGCGTACAGCGTCTCGCTCGGCCTGCGTACCACCGTCACCCCCAGCGCCACTCCACTGCTCGACGCCCCCGCGGTCCGCCAATTCAAGGAGTGCGGAGTCGCCCGCATGGCCATTTCCATCGACGGCCCCGACGCCCACTTCCACGACGGTTTCCGCCAAGTCGAAGGCTCTTTCCAGACATCCATTGACGCCCTCAGCGCCGCCCGCGATTGCTGCCTGGAAACCCAGATCAACACGACGGTCACCCGCGGCAACATGCACCGTCTGGCGGGGATCGCCGCCCTCGCCGCCAAGTCTGGCGCCAAGATGTGGAGCGTCTTCTTCCTGGTCGTTACCGGACGCGCGCAGATTGGAGACGACCTTACGGCCGATGAGTACGAACGCGTCTTCGAATTTCTCTATGACACCAGCCTGAGCGCCCCGTTCGACATCAAGACAACCGAGGCCCAGCACTATCGCCGCTACACCGCCCAACGCCGCAAGCGGGACGGCGCGACGTTCGGCTTGGCGCACGGCGGCGGCGTGCCGCCGACGATCGCCCGCCAGGCTGGCATCAACGACGGCAAGGGCTTCGTGTTTGTCTCCCACAAGGGCGAGATCTACCCGTCAGGCTTCCTGTCGATCACCGCCGGCAACGTCAGAAACATCGAACTGGGCGAGGCCTACCGAAACGCTCCGTTGTTCCTCTCGCTACGCGACAGCTCGCAACTCGACGGCAAGTGCGGAGAGTGCGAGTTCAGAAACCTCTGCGGCGGATCGCGCTCGCGGGCCTATGCTCTCACAGGCGATTACCTCGCATCCGATCCCCGCTGCGCCCACGTGCCGGTTCAGATGCTAGAGTCCTGTGCCGGAAGTCCGTAGAAAAAAGCAGCGCCGCCGGGACGGGACCGGCGAACCCTGAGATTGCTCGGCGTGAAGGCCCACACGCCGGGATGTGCGCAGGATACAGCGCTCCATCGAAGCCGGACCGGGGGTCCGGCGCGGACGAGGGCGTCCGCCCTACGATGCTTGTTGATCGACCTTTGGAGACGGGACACTAGTTGGCGCGAGAGACATGTGACCGGCAAACGCGTCCTGGAAACGCGCATCCGCGGCCAGTTCGACATGTGTCGTCCTGTCGAGAACCGCCCGCACAATCCCGCCCCGGCGCTTGTGCTGCAGCAGCAAGTGGCGCACCCCGCGCAACGCGGTGTTGCCTGAGGGCGTGACCTGCGAGTTGCCTGGCAACAGCCCGATCCGCCGCGCACCGGCCTCACGCAGGTAGTTGCCAAACGCGCCTGCGAGAAACAGCCGCGTCCCGCCGCCGCCGAGCAATGCCAGGGCGGCCGCGGCCGCGCCCTTAGCCAGTTGAAGCTGCCGCACATCGGACTGGAAAAGCGAGACCCCGTCGCGCAGCGGGATCTCGCTGCCGCTGACGAACCTGCCGTTTGGCCGGATCAAACCAAGATCGAGCGCCGCGGCGGCCGTGTCAACCAAGCCGCTGCCGCAGATCCCATGCGCCGCCCCGCCTCCGAGCACATGGCAGTGAATCGATGCACCGTCAACCGAGGCATGGTCGATCGCGCCATCCCCGGCCCTCATTCCGCGCCGGATGCCGCCCGCTTCGAACGCGGGTCCCGCAGCCGTCGAGGCGCATAGGATACCCTTCGGCGAACAGACCGCGACCTCGCCGTTGGTGCCAAGGTCCATGATTGCCGCTGGCTCATTCAAGTTGGCAAGCCCCGTCGAAATGATGCCGCAGAGCAGGTCGCTGCCGGCAAACCCGCCGATCGAAGGGAGAAACGCGACGTTCGACGTGTCGATGCCCGCTTCATCCCCGCTCAGCATGAACCCCTGCGGATGGGGTGTCCGGAACGGGACCGCGGCGAGTGGCTCAACGTCGAGCCCGCCGTAGAGATGGTGCATGACGGTGTTGCCGCAGATGAGCACTTCTTCGACATGGCGGCCTTGCGCGAGAGCCGCCGCCATGCGGGCAATCTGAGCGCGAATCAGATCGGTCAACAGACCAGGCTGGCGCAAAGCCGTTTCAACGCGGCTCATCAGGTCCGCGCCGTGACGCGCCTGGGCATTCAATTCGGCCTGGATGCCAAGGATCTCACCGCTGGTCAAATCGACCAATTGGGCAACCACGGTCGTCGTGCCGAGATCGACGGCGATCCCCAGACCGGGACGCGGATCGGCTTCAACCGCCGCATCGTCGGTGAGGATGCGCGGCGTCCACTGGGCCACCTCGATGGTGACCGCCGCGCCGGAGGCCGCCTCGCAGGCCAACCGCCAGCCCTGCGCGATCTCTACTTCGGAGAGCGCAGCGCGCATGGTTGCGGTCACCGGCACGTCGCCGCTGATCACGCGCACTTTACACGATCCGCAACCCGATCCGCCGCCGCAGGGGAACTCGACCCCCAGTTCAAAGATCTGGTCGGAGAGAGACTTTCCTGATACCGGTTCGATCGAAACGTGGCGCGCCAAAGCTAACTCCGGGACCGGGCAAAACGCGTCATGGCCATGAGGTTTTCATGTGGCGTGCCGCGCGGCACTTCGCATCCCGCGCCGGTGATCCAGCGAGGCCCAGCCGCCTGCCAGCATTGTTCGAGGGCGGCGGTGATCGACTCCGGCGCGCCATCGCGCAGGGCTCGCACCGGATCGATGTTGCCGAGCAGCAACTGATCCGGTCCCGATGCGGCGCGGGCCCCGGCCATCGGCGTGAGGAAATCGAGGTCGACGATCTCCGCGCCCGTCTTCGCCATCAGAGCCGCGATGCGCCGGGTGTTGCCGCAGATATGCAATCGAACCGGCACGCCCAGCGCGCGCACCCGTTCAATGAGACGGCACTCCTCGGCGAAGACGAACTGTTCGTAGAGCTTCGGCCCGATCAACGATGCCGCCGCGTCGCCGATGCCCATCAGTGTCGCCCCTGCTTCCACCTGTGCCTTGGCGAAGCTGAACTCCATTTCGACGACGAAGCGGAAGAGGTCGCCCACGAACTCCGGGTCGTCATAGAAGTCGAGCATGAGCGCGTTGACGCCGCGCAGGTCGGCGGCCATGGCACAGGGGCCTTCAATCCAGCCCTCGACGATGTGGGTGGAGCCGGCGCGCTCGGCAAGCAGTCCCGCGGCAGCAACGCGGTCGCTCATGCGAGGTCCGGCGAGCGGATCGGGCACATTCAACGCGGCCAGCTTCGCCTTGTCCTCGAGCAGTGCACGCGACTCGTTGATTGCCGGCGGCTGGTTGTCGAACCACTCGACCGCGGCTCCGAGGTCCGACGCTTCGCGCGCCGGGTCGGAGATCACCGAGACATGGTCGGCGTCAAATGTTTCCGCCACCCGAAGCTGCGCCTCGACCAGTTTGCGGTGGTCTCTCGCATACTCGCCATAGGGAATGCCGGCGAGGTCGCCGGCGAACATCATGGTGATGGGCATGAATGGCAGCGAATCGACGGGGCTGCCGGCGATCATGTTGAGGATGCGCTGTTTACCGGTCACGGATCAGCTCCTCTCCGTGGTCATGATCTGGTCGTCGTAGCGGGCGGCGAAGCGGTGGCCGGGTTGGGCGACGACGAAGTCGTCCGACTCCCAATCGCCCCAGACGAGGCGACGGAAGATGTCGAGGCTCCCCTTAACGGATTCGAATTTCCAGCCGCGGCTTGCGGCTTCGCGTTGGGCGTGGTCGTGGAAACGGCTATCCGGTTCGAGTCCGGTCTCGATGAAGACCAGGCGGCTGTAGTTGGCCTGATAGCGGGTCATTTCGTCGTAGAGGTATCGTCCGTTGTCCTCGCCGTACTTTTCGATGAAGTGGTCGAGGGAGATTCCGAGGCCAGTGCGGTTCATGACAAGCTGATCGAGGCCAGCGCCGCGTTCGAGCCAGCCGGTCGAATGGAAGTAGGTGCCAGGCTCTTCGGTGACCAGTTCGACGTAACGCTCGCGGCTGCCGAGCAGCAGGGCGATGCAGTCATGGGCGCGCATCGCCACGACGGGGATGTCGCGCGCAATCAGGCCATGCAGGCCGTTGCCGCAGAGCGCGTAGCCGAGCAGGATGGCGTCGTAGCCGGAGATCGCATCGATGCGCCGCTGAAGTTCCTTCGCCATGGCCGCGCCGCCGAGGTCGTGCAGTCCCTTGGACAGGAATTCGACATCGACCTGGTGCGGCGAACGGGCGAGCGCATCGCACATCTCGCGGAACAGGACTTCGCAACTGATTAGCTTGAAGCGCATCTCCGCCGCTCGGCCACAAGGGCGCGGATGAAGTCAGGCGCGGTGCCGCAGCAGCAGCCGATGAAGCAGGCGCCTGCGTCGAGCAGCGAGGAGAGATGAGCGGCGAACGGTTCGGCGGTCATCGAGTAGCTCACCTTGCCGGCTTCAACGACCGGCAAACCGGCATTGGGTTTGAGCCAGATGGGCAGTTCGCAGACGTCGCGGAAGCGCACGCCGATGGAGGCGAACGAGTCCGGTCCAGCGCCGCAGTTGGCGCCGATAGCCGATGCGCCTTCGGCTTCCATTCGTTTGGCGGCCTGTTCAGGCGTGACGCCCATCATGGTGCGATCCTTGTTCCGGCCAGTGTCGAAGGCGAAGCTGACCAGGACGGGCAGCCCCATTTTGAGGGCGGATCGTAGAGCGATGGAGGCTTCGTCGAGGTCGCTGAAGGTTTCGAGAAGCAGGGCGTCGGGCTTGGCTTCGGCCAGAGCGGCGCTTTGCAGGGTGAAGGCGCGCTCGACGCCGGCTTCGTCGATCTCGCCGGTCACCAGCATCTTGCCGGTCGGGCCCATCGAGGCAACCACTTTGGATTTACCGGCGGCCGCGCGGCGCGAGATTTCCACGCCGGCCACGTTGATCTCGCGCACCTTGTCGTCCGATGCGCCTTCGAGGCTGACCGGGTTGGCGCGGAATGTGTTGGTGAGAATAATCTCGCTGCCGGCCTCGACGTAGAGGCGCGCAACGTCTTCGACCAGATCGGCGTGGTCGAGGTTCCAATAATCTGGGCAGAGACCGGGTTCCAGGCCGCGGCGCTGCATCTCGGTGCCCCAGGCGCCGTCGGTGATGAGCGGCCCGTGATGGAGCCAGTCGAAGAGGGGGTTCATGACTTCCTCACCTTCCAGAATCCTTCGATCTCCTCCAATGTACGATTCTTTGTCTCCGGAGTCAGCCTCCAGACAAACCAGGCGGTGAAGGCGCAGACGCCGGCGTAGATCAGAAACGCGCCCGCCGGTCCGAGCGCGGTGGCGATGGAGAGGAACGTCATCGTCAACACCGTGCAGGCCACCCAGAGGGAAAGTGTTGCGATGGACATGGCGCGTCCGCGGATCTTATTGGGGAAGATCTCGGACAGCACGACCCAGACGCCGGGTCCAAGGCCGACGGCGAACGACGCCACGCACATCAGCATTAGCGCGATGACGAGGGCCGGCGGCGGCGGGGTCATGCGGAAGACGAGCGCCAGACCGGCGAGGCTGAGGCCCATGACGGTGGATGAGAAGATCAGGAGGACCTTGCGGCCGACGCGGTCGATGAGCGCGATGGCGACGATGGTGAACAGGAAGTTGATCGCTCCGATCAAGACGTTCGCGCCGATGGCGGAAGAGGCGGAGTGGCCGCCGACCTTTTCCTGGAGGATGATCGACCCATAGAAGAGCACGGAGTTCACGCCGGTCCACTGCTGCGTCACGGCCAGCACGATTGCGATGAACAGCGCCCGCCTGACGCCGGGCTGGATAAGTTCGGCCCATGTCCCGGACTCTTCGGCGACAGCCGCCCGGATCTGTATCAGTTCAGCCTCGGCCAATTGCTGGCCGTTGACGCGCGCCAGGATCCGCAGAGCTTCCTTGTCGTGACCCATTTCGACGAGCCAGCGCGGGCTTTCGGGCACGAAGAACAGCGCGATGAGGAAGAACAGCGCGGGGACCGCCGCCACGGCGAACATCCAGCGCCAACTTTGGTCGCCGTGGAAACTCAGTATCCAATTCGTGAAATAAGCGAGCAGGATGCCGGTAACGATGGCCATCTGGTTCAGCGAGACGAGCCGTCCGCGAAGGCGCGCAGGGGCGACTTCGGCGATGTACATCGGGGCCAGGACGGAGGCGACGCCGATGGCGACGCCGCCGAGAATTCGCGCGACGGCGAACTCGGTCAGGTTGCGTGGCAAGGCCGCGCCGAGGGCCGACACGGCGAACAGCACGGCCGAGACCATCAGGATCTTGCGGCGGCCGTAGCGGTCGCTGAACCAGCCGCCAACAGCAGCGCCGGCGATGCAGCCGGCCAACAGCGCCGACGCCGCAAGTTCAGTTTGAAACTCCGTCAGCGCCCACTGCTTCTTGAGGAAGACGATCGCGCCGTTGATGACGGCGATGTCGAAGCCGAACAGCAGCCCCGAAGTGGCGGCGACGAGAGAGACGATCCAGACGTAGATCATGCGAGTCCTTCGTTGAGCAGGATTTGGACCTTGGCGAGGATCGTTTCGGCTGCGCCATCGACATGGAGGACATCGCACTCGGAGCCGAGGATGTGCGGATGGCCGGTGGCGGCCATGCGGGCTGCGAGGGAGAGAGTGCGTTCGCGAACCTCGTGCTCGGGCATGACTGAGTCGGAGTAGAACATCCGGGTGGGCAGATTGCCGAAGAGAACGACGCCTGGCGGCAAAAGCGCGGCGTCATCCCAAAGCGTCCGCGAGGAACCGAGGCTCAGCATGGCGGGGTGGAGCACGTGGCCGAAGGCGCGGACCATGCCGGCATTGAGTTCACCGCAGTCGTGGAAGATGAGGTCGACGCCGGCCTCCTCCATGACATTTCGGATTCGTAGATTCGGCTCAAGGACGAATTCGGCGAAGGCTTCGGGCCGTTGTTTGAGTTGGCGCGGCGAGAGGAAGACGATGTTGGCGGCGGGTTCACAGACGATGATTGCTCGGGCTCCGGCGGCGATCTGAGCGCGGACCGAGCGCATCACGGCGGCATCGGCGAGGCGGCGGCAGCGCTCGACCGCGGCGACGCCGGCATCGTCGGCGGCGGTGAGTCCGGACAGAGCCAGAGCAACCGGCGTGATGGGATCGGCCAACAGCTTCGTCATCAACGAGAACGGCCCAATGACCATGCCCACGGGAAACAGATGGGTGTTGGCGGCGATCCAGGAGATTGCGCCGATCTGCGCGCGCTGGCGCTCCGGGAAATCGCCTTGCGGGAAGAGTTCCTCCGCGGGACAAGTCTCGAAGTGGAAGCGGTCCGCGGCGTCTTCATCCATGCCGTAAGCGGCAAGCAGATCGGCCTTTTCGAGGCGAAGGTCCATCAGCGGGATGGCGAGAGGAGTGTTCCAACGGGCGGCGGACTCGGCGACGACCTGGCCGAGCGAGGCGGCGTCGCGCCGTACGGTTTCGGGGTCACACTTCTGGTGGAGGACCAGATCGGCGCCGACGATGGCCCGGTGGCGAGAAGCCGCGAGGCCAAGGAAGAACTCCCGTGCCATTCAGGCTCAGTTCGCAATGCCGCGAGCCAGCGCGACAGCTCCGTTGGCGGTTTCGCTGAAGCCGTCCGCGCCGATCTCCTTGGCGTACTGCGCCGTAACCGGCGCACCGCCGACGAACACTTTCACCTGCGAGCGGACACCGGCGGCTTCCAACGCTTCGATGGTCTTCTTCATCGAGGGCATGGTCACGGTGAGTAGCGCCGAGAGGCAGACGATGTTGGCTCCCGACGCGCGCACGCCTTCGATGAACTTCTCGGGTGAAACATCGGCGCCGAGGTCGAGCACCTCGAAGCCGCCGCCCTCGAGCATCGAGGCGACAAGGTTCTTGCCTATGTCATGCAAATCGCCCTTCACCGTGCCGATGACGACCCGGCCCGCCGGCTGGGCGCCACTGGCGGCCAGTAACGGCCGAAGCGGGTTGAGCGCGGCCTTCATGGCGCGCGCCGCCAGCAGCAGTTCGGGAACGAAGTACTCTTCGGCCTCATACCGCCGGCCTACTTCGTCCATGGCCGGCACCATGTAGCCGGAGATTAGCGAGACCGGATCCACGCCTTCGGCAAGCGCTTCGTTGGTTACCGCGGCCGACGTCTTGGCGTCGCCATCGAGGATCGCATCATAGAGTTTCTGAAGGTCTGCCATATTCACTCCCCGTAAGCAAAACTGTCAACCGCGGCCATTGAACTCCCGCAGCGCGTCCAGCATCGCCACGACATTCGCCACTGGAGTCCGGGCCTGAACATTGTGAACCGTGTTGAATACAAAACCGCCGTTTTCCGAGAAGACCTCACACCGCTGGAGCACCTGTTCGCGGACTTCGGCGGGCGTGCCGAAAGGCAGGGTCTTCTGCGTGTCGACGCCACCGCCCCAGAATGTGATACGGCCGCCGAAAGCATCCTTGAGGTGACGCGGATCCATGCCCGCGGCCGAGCACTGGACGGGGTTGAGGATATCGAAACCGGCCTCAATCAACGGTTCGATAAACCGCTCCACCGAACCGCAGGAGTGTTTGAAGCACTTCCATCCGGTATTCAAATGGATCCAGGAACAGATCTCTTTGTAGTACGGCACCCAGAGTTCGCGGAAAGTCGAGACGGAGCAGAAGGTGGAAGTCTGTGTACCGAAATCGGTGCCGCAAAGGAAGACCGCCCCAGGCATGTCGCCCACCGCCTGATGGATGGCGGCGAGATTGGCGAGCGCAATTTCGCACTGGCGGCTGAAGATGGCATGGACGTAGTCGCGGCGGGCGCGCGTGGAGACATACCATTCGGTGACGTCCCGGATCCCCCTGGGGTCTTTCGCGAAGGGTGCGGGCACGAGTGCGATGTCGCCGAAGGCGGTGCCGCCAAACCCGGCGACGACATAGCGGCCCGTGGCATGGGCTGCGCGGACGTCACCGGCGATTTCGCCGATCTCCGCGGTTGTGAGCGGCTTGAACTCTTCCAGGTTGTCTTCCGGGTTGAGATTGTTGTCGTCGAAATGGCGCTGGCGGATGATGCTGTCGAAGAAAAAGCCGTCTTTCGGCATGCGCCCGGACGGGGGCGCGGAGAGGTCGCCTTCGGGGTGGATGAGGATGTCGCCGGCGTCGTCCCGGGTGACGTTGAAACCGCCCGCGACAAGAACTTCGAGTCCGTTGAAGACCCACGGTTTCCAGTCCTGATTGGGGAATCCGAACATCGTGTTGCGGCGGAAGACGCCTTCAGTGTCGATGCCCATGGCGTCTTTCAGGTCGTCGTCGACCCGGCCGAGCATCTGGTAGGGCTCATGCACCTTGACGGGACAGCGCTCCAGACCGAAGTGGTCGCGCAGAGCGGCGACGACGGAGACATGGATGCCGCTGACAGCCGTCGCGCCGAAATCGACCGGGACGCGGTCCGGACGGCGGTGACTGATCGCATCGGCGACGCGTTGCCGGCAAGTGCTCATGGATTATCAGCGACAAGCGTATCGAAAACTCCAGTATGGGTCAAACGCGGCCGGGGCAGGGTTGTCATGAGCCCGGCGATTCTGTATCTTCAACTTCATGGCTCAAGTGCCCGACTGGGACCGCTACTTCCTTGAGATCTGCCGCGTGGTGGCTACTCGCAGCAAGGATCCGTCGACGCAGATCGGCTGTGTAATCGTCGGGCCGGCGCACGAGATCCGGTCAACGGGCTACAACAGCCTGCCGCGCCATGTCCGCGACGACGTGCCTGAACGTCTGGAACGGCCGGCGAAGTATCTGTGGATCGAACACGCCGAGCGCAACGCGATCTACAACGCCGCGCGCGCCGGGACCGCACTGGAGGGCTGCACCCTCTATGCGGGATTGACACCCTGCATGGACTGCGCCAGGGCGATCGTGCAGGCCGGCATTGTCGAGGTCGTGCTGAACGAGGAGAGGGTGAAGCAATACAGTTCGGATCAGTACAATCCGCACTTCGCACTCGTGGATGAGTTGTTCCGCGAGGCCGGGGTGACGATGCGGCAGGTGCAGCCCTAGGAGCCCGCTCAGTACAGCAGGGACAGCACGGCCAATCCATTGATCGTTAGAAGCAAGATCGTGGCAAGGCCGGATATCAGGAGGATCACCAGAGCACTCAATACCGCCACCGGGATTACCGACGGATCCGACGAGCAGCGTTGACGTGTGGATGCGGCTTGCGAGCCGGCCGACCAGGGCTTTTCCCCAAGCGAGCGAATGATCGACAAGGCATGAAACCGGGCCGTGCAGCGGCCACAGCGGTAAGGGAAGACTCGAACCGCGGCCAGGGCGTCGTCGATCATGCTCCGGCGGTGGCCGCGCGACGTCTTCATGCTCCCGCAACGGGGACAAGCCCGGCGGGTCAGGACGGCCCAGCGGTCTCCCACGGTCATTGTATTCAGCATGGCGGTTCGTTGAAGTAGTCTGGCGGCGAGCGGTTTTATTGCACGGGAATCGCCCAGGGTGGCCGAAAGATAGCCTGTTGCGGTCGTAATCGAGAGCGCAGTGCAGGATATTGGAAGTATGGCTCGAGTGTTGGTGGTTTTCACAGGCGGCACGATTTCGATGCGCATCGACCCAGGGACGGGCGGCGCAGTTCCCGCGCTGAGCGGCGAGGAGATTCTGGCTTACGATCCCGGGTTGCGGTCGCTGGCGGACCTGGAAGTGATTGATTTCGGGCGCTATCCCGGTCCTCACATGAATCCGGAGCGGATGTTCGAATTGAGCGAACTATTGCGCGCGGAGTTGGCCCGGCCTGAGATCACGGGCGCCGTGGTCACCCATGGCACCGACACGTTGGAGGAGACGGCGTATCTGGCCGACTTGCGGCACGATCTGGACAAGCCGGTCGCCTTTGTCGGGGCGATGCGCAACAGTTCGGAACTGAGTTTCGACGGGCCTGCGAACTTGCGCGCCGGCGTGCGGACGGCGATCGACGAGGGTGCCAGGGGCAGAGGGGTCTTTGTCGTCATGAATCAACTGGTGCACGCGGCGTCGGAGGCGACCAAGACGGATACGCAACAGGTGGAGACGTTCCAAAGTCCTGTATTTGGGCCGTTGGGTTATGTGGATGCCGACCGGATCGTTTGGACACGGGCGCTCGAACGGCGCACCGTGATCGTGGGTCCGAGGATCGAGACGCGGGTGGAACTGCTCAGGATGTATGCCGGTTTCGGCAGGATGATGTTCGACGCTCTCATCGACTCGGGCGTTAAGGGGATGGTGGTCGAGGGTACGGGGAGGGGCAACGTTCCGCCGGAGGCCCTGCCGGGTGTGCGGCGAGCGGTGGAGACCGGGATTCCGGTAGTCATATCGACGCGCTGCCACCATGGCCGGGTTCTGGACACCTATGCCTATGAAGGCAGCGGACGCGACCTGCGGAAGCTCGGGGCGTGGTTTTGCGGGCGCCTGCCCGGCCACAAGGCGAGAATCAAACTGATGGCTGCGTTGGGCGCCGGCGCCTGCATTGCGGAAGCGAGGATGAGGGTGGAGGAGAACGCGTAGCAGGCTGCCGGCGCCGGCAGCGAAGGGTTCGTTTGGAAAAAAGTCGCCGGCAAGATGCAACTGAGGTTTGCCTCGCGGATGAAGGAGCATTATCATTGCTCAATGCGCACTTGTCGTGCGCGGGGTGTCAGATGCATAGCGGAAACTCGTGGGGAATCACGGATCAGGGACGCAGGCGCAAGAACAATGAAGACGCCTGGGTAGCCGACGCCGGCCTTGGCTTTGCCGCCGTGGCCGATGGCATGGGCGGTGAAGCCTGTGGCGAGGTCGCTTCGGCTGTCACCCTGCAGGTGCTTTACTCCCACGTCGCCGAGGCTGGGCCGGATTCGCCGCCGAACGTCCTGGTCGAAGGCGCCCGCATGGCCAATGCCAGCGTCCGGTCTGAGACCGCCTTCCGCCCCGATTGCGCCGGCATGGGGTCAACCCTGGTGGCCGTCTTGTGGAGGAAGCCCACTCTCCATGTGGCCAATGTCGGGGACAGCCGCTGCTATCTCTTCCGCAAACGCTCCCTGATCCAACTGAGCTACGACCAGAACCTGGGCAACGAGATGCGCGACGAAATGGGCTGGACCGATGAGCATGTCGACCACTTCCCGCAGCGGAGCGTCCTGACGGCGGCGATCGGGTCTGCGCCTGAGATCCCCGTGCGCGAGACGTCGGTAGGCCTGTTGCCGGGCGATCTCGTCCTGCTCTGCTCGGACGGCCTGTATGGCCCTGTCGGCGATGAGGGCATTGCCGAAATCCTCAGGCGGGGCCTGCCACCGGCGGCAGCACTGACCGCGCTGATCGATGCAGCCAATGCAGCGGGAGGGCCGGACAACATTACTGTCGTGCTGGCCGGCGAGTTTTTCTGACGCCTGGGTCCACGACTCAGGGGTTTGATCAACGCTCGGTTGAAAGTCGCGCCGGGAAACCCGCTCACTTCGTTCGCGGCCTCATGCTTGGGGGCGCTGAGGCGTGGCTTTCATCGCCATCGGCGGCCATGGAGGGGGCCAGTACCTCTTCATGATTAGGCCAGAGGAATATTCCCCGGATACCCTATCGGGAGTACAAGGACTACCTATGTGCAAAATTCCAAAGGACTTGTGAGAATTTGGCGCACGGGCAGGCACTAGGAGACTGAATCCAAATCCAGGACCCTGGTTGGGGGCAGTTAAGCGATGAAACTCTTCTGCCCGGCCGGACTCCTGCCGCCAGTCATTGCGCGGCGCGGTGGTTCCGGGCTTCTGATGAGAGCCATTCGAGCCGGGTTTTTCATATTGATAGCGATATCGTTGTTTACAGGCCGTGCATGTGGGGAGCCGCAAGTTCTGCTGGGGGTGAAGTTCTTCGGTACGTTGATGCCGGAAGTGCATCCGGTGCTGAGCGATCACCTGATGCGAACACCGGCGGTGTTCATGGAACCGCCTGCGCCGGTGGCGCGGCCGGTAAAGATGTGCGAAGCGGTTGCGGCGGAGTTGCGGGAGTCCGGTGAGGGGAGCATACGGTCGATCGCAGGGGACAGCATTTCGGCGCGCCATGTTCTGCGCACGCAGGCGAAGTTCCAGAACAGGCCGGCGCCGAAGTTCGAACCATTCGGCCTGGTGGAAACAATGCCGGCTTCCTATGCGGGCCTGATGTTCGGTCTAGGCTGGCTGTTGTTGCTGATCAGTGTCGCCCTCGGCTACCTTGGGAGAGAGATCACGCCCTATACGGCGGACGATCCCGCGACGTGGAACCCGGAAATTGAGCGTCCGCTGGCAGCAATTCTGCTTGAACCGCACGTTGAGTGTTAGCCATCTCTCCGGACCGGAAGCTCTGATATGCTTGGACCGCTCGCGCAGGGGGCCTGAGGCTGAGCCGGCATTCCGAGCCCATAGCCCGGTCCCGCCGCGTGACCGAAGACTTTCGTTTGGAGCCGAGAATGAGCATCATCGCGAGAACCGGCCATCCGCTACTTCTTGCCGGACTGCTGGTTGCGTCCGGATGCGCGGCGCTGACAGCGGCGCCGCCCCAGATCCTGCATGTTCGCCAACCGCAGCCGCCGGAGATCGTGCAACAGATGCGGATGCAGATCCTGCCGGAGACGGCGGGAGACGGCGTGGTCGAGGTGAAGAAGTACGAGAAGCTCGAACTGCGAATCGACCTGAAAGCGACCTTCCAGAATCCATACGATCCGGATGAAGTTGATCTCCGGGCCGAATTTACCGCGCCCTCGGGCAAGGTGTGGAAGATATGGGGATTCTACAATCCGTCGTCGTGGTCGTCGCTGTGGATGGTGAGGTTCACGCCGGACGAAGTAGGGACCTGGAGCTGCATCGTCAAAGTCAAAGACCGCGAGGGAACCGCGGAGAGCAAGGTGCGCGAGGTGCCGGTCGTCGAAAGCAGCCATCACGGCTTCGTGAAGATCGCGCCGAACAAGCGCTATCTGCAGTTCGGGGACGGCAGCCCGTTCTATGGCGTCGGCATGTGGTACAACGACGGCTACGAACGCTTCAACAAGGGCCAGATCACCGAGCAGGGCCTGGATGAGTTAAAAAGCCACGGGGGCAACTTCATCAGTTTCTTCCATTCGCCGTTGGAGACCATGGGGACGGGGCTGGGCCGCTACGACGAGAATCGCGCCGGCCGTCTGGACGAGGTCTTCGAGTGGTGCGAAGAGCGGGATATCCAGATCAGTTGGAACATCTGGTTCCACTCCTATTTCTCGGAAGCGGTTTGGGGCGGGGGCAATGCACGTTATCGAAACAATCCGTACCGCCTCGTTGCGAGCGCGGAGAACTTCTACACCAGCCCCGAGGCCTGGAAGTATATGGAGAAGTTGCACCGCTACATGGTGGCGCGATGGGGTTACAGCCGGGCGCTGATGCTATGGTTCGTCGTCGATGAGATCAATGGCACCGAGGGTTGGCTTAAGGGCGGCAGCGAGGGCGCCGAGCAGTGGAGCCGGAAGATCCACGATTGGCTGAAAGCCAACGATCCGTACCGCCGTCCGACCACCGGCACCCAAAGCGGCGGCATAAAGCAATGGTGGGCGGCAGGCTACCAGATCTTCGACATCGCCGCGCGTGAGATCTACGAACTTCAGGGCCACCCGATGGCGCCAGGCAACAAGCCCAACGTGGTGAGCGAAAACCCAACGAAGTTCAGCTACCTGAACTATGTCAAACAGACCCAGGACCTCTGGAGCGGCTTCAACAAGCCGGCCATCATCGGCGAATGCGGCTACGACCACACCTACTACGAGGTGGGCACGCCAGGGTATGTGGAGATGTACCACAACTCGCTTTGGGCTGGTTTGTCCAACGGGCTGAGCATGACGCCTTTCTGGTGGGCCAACGGCGACTACATCAACGATTCCGTCTTCACCCGCACGCTGCCCTTCTTCGCCCGTTTTGTGCGCGGCATCAACTTCTCCGGCGCCGAGTACAAGCCCATTGTGGTGAAGATGAGCGAAGGCGACGGATGGGCGATGCAGAGCGACGCGTTGACGTTTGGATGGGTTGTCAACCCGGTCAACGGAGTCGCCAGCGAGACGATGACCGTACCGGGTCTGCCCGATGGCGAATACGACGTTCACCTATACCGGACCTGGCGCGGCATCTATGCGCCTGTGATCACGGCGGTGTCGAAGGGTGGGGAGTTGATGGTGAAGATACCCGAGTTGAAGCCCGTGGCCAGCCGCGTCCAGAACATGGGCAACGACGTCGCCTTCAAGATCGTCAAGAAGGGCGTCGCCGTCAAGCGCTAGCAGCAAGGAAGGCGGCCGGACGCATCGTCCTACAATGGAAAGATGCCGACGGCCGCCCCCGCGCTTGCAACGCCAGAACAGTTAGCCAAGTACGAGCCCGTGATCGGGCTGGAAGTGCACGTGCAGATGGGCACGAACACGAAGATTTTCTGTTCGTGCCCGAACGAGTTCGGTTCGGAACCGAACACGAATGTGTGCCCGGTCTGTCTTGGGATGCCCGGCGCCTTGCCGGTATTGAACCGTCAGGCGGTGGAGTTTGCCATCGCGGCGTCGCTGGCGCTGAACTGCCAGGTGAGATCGAAGTCGATCTTCGCGCGCAAGAATTACTTCTATCCGGACCTGCCGAAGGGCTACCAGATATCGCAATACGACCGTCCGGTGGCCGAACATGGCTCGGTTGAAATCGTCGTCAACGGCGAACACAAACGCATCGGAGTCACGCGCGTCCACATGGAGGACGACGCCGGAAAGAACACGCACGACGGCTATCGCGACAGCGACAGGTATTCCTATGTGGATCTGAACCGCTGCGGGTCGCCGCTGATTGAAATCGTCAGCGAACCGGATATGCGCAGCGCCGGCGAAGCCTACGAATATCTGACCGAACTAAAATTGGCGGTGCAGTATGCCGGGGTTTCGAACTGCGACATGGAGAAGGGCAACCTGAGGTGCGACGCCAACGTGAGCGTGCGGTTGAAGGGCGCGGAGAAGTTCGGCACGAAGGCCGAGATCAAGAACCTCAACTCGTTCCGTCACCTGAAAATGGCCGTCGAGCATGAGATCTCGCGGCAGGTGGCGCTGATCGAATCGGGTGGCCGGGTGATGCAGGAGACACGGCTCTACAACTCCGATCTGGACGAGACGTTCACCATGCGCAGCAAGGAAGAGGCGCACGACTACCGCTACTTCCCCGAGCCCGACCTGGTTCCCCTGACGATCAGCGGGGAATGGCTCGCCCGGGTCGAAGCGTCGATGCCGGAGATGCCGGCCGTGCGCAGGAAACGCTTTGTCGAGGAGTTCGGCCTGCGGGAATATGACGCGGCGGTTCTCACGCAGGAACGCGCGCTGGCGGACTACTACGAGCAGACGGCGGCGGCATCGGGTGATCCGAAGGCGGCGGCGAACTGGGTGACCGGCGACTTGCAGGCCCTGCTGAAAGCCGAAGTCCGGACGATCGCAGATACGCCTGTCACCGCGGCCAGGTTGGGTGAACTCGTCGGCATGGTCTCGAAGGGCGAACTGACCGGCAAGATGGCCAAGGACGTTCTGGCGAAGATGGCATCGGCCGGCGACGATGCGCGAACGATCGTGGAGCGCGAAGGATTGAAGGCGATCTCGGATACCGGCGCGTTGGACGCCATCATCGCCGAGGTGATCGAAGACAATCCGAAGCAGGTCGAACAGTACCGCAGCGGCAAGACGACGGTCCTGCAGTTCTTAGTCGGACAGGTGATGAAGGCCACGCGCGGCCAGGCGGATCCGGCCGTGGCGAAAGAGATCGTCGAGCGGAAACTCTCCGGTTAGAGAGTCCTGAGATAAGCGAGAAGGTTGGTCTTCTCGGCCGCGGTCAGGATATCCGCAAATGGAGGCATGCCGTTGCCGCCCTTGTTGATCGACTCGGTGAGCGAAGCGTCGGTCACTTTCTTGCCGTTCTTCAGCGCGGCTCTCTTATAGATGCCTTTGAGGCTGGGGCCCATCTTTTTCTCGTCGGTCGTGGCCGAGTGGCAGACGCCGCACTGCTCGTAAACCTCCTTGCCTTTGGCCGCGTCGCCCTTTTTCTGAGCGAGGGCGGGCAGGGCGAAGGTAGTAGAGAGGGCGAGTATAATGAAGAAAAAGCGATGCATCCGAAGGCTCCTTGGAACAACCCCCTGATTTTACTATGAGTGGGCCGCTGAGGGGTCCGGCCGATTCCGGGCAGGAATCGAGATTCGAACTTGGGTGTCCGTGGCGTTTGTTTTCAACGGTAAACGGACTGAGGCGCCACTGTAGGGAACTTCGGACAATTGACACTGATTTTCGGGGTGTGATAACCCTGAAACTTCAGTTCGGATTCAGCCATGCCAGAGGAAGCCAACCCCGGCGGCACACCGGAGCCGCAGAAGCCGGAAGAAACGTCTGCCGTAACCAGCGGCGGAGGAGCGTCGCCGCCTCCTGCCACGCCGCCTCCGCAAGCCGCCGCGCCACCGGCTGAAGCGCCGGCCGCGGCGCCGGAACTTCCGGCACCGCCAGCCGCTGCGAAGCCTGCTGCTCCAGCCGCTCCGAAAGCCCCGCCGGTAATGCAGACCGTCGCCTGGGAAGGCGAACTGGTCGAGGATCTAAAAGAGGAGTTCGGCGAGCGCATCAAAGAGTTCAGTACATATGTTGGGCAGAGCTTCCTCACGGCCGAACCCGCCGCGGTGATTCCCATCATTGAGTACCTCAAGCTGGAGCAGGGCTTCGACTACCTTGTCGACATCACCGCTGTCGACTGGCCCGACAAGCCCGAGCGGTTTGAAGTGGTGTGGATACTGTACAGCTTCGAGCGCAACGAGCGCATCCGCATCAAGACCCGGATCAAGGACGGCGAGAAGGCCGTGACGTGCACCGGCGTCCACCTGACGGCGGACTGGCTCGAGCGCGAGGTCTATGACATGTTCGGGATCGAGTTCGAGGGCCACCCGAACATGACGCGCATCCTGATGCCGGATGGCTGGTCAGGCTACCCGCTGCGCAAGGACAAGAGCATCGTCGACATGGACAATCGCTGGGTGCGCGAAAACCTGGGAATCGAAAGCGGGCAATGAACCATGTCTGAGACATTCCTCGATTCAACTGAACTTGTGCTCAACATGGGGCCGCAGCACCCGTCCACCCACGGCGTGCTGCGGGTGATCGTCAAGTTGGACGGCGAGAAGGTGACCGGCACCGAATGCGTGATCGGCTACCTGCACCGCGGCGTCGAGAAGATCGCGGAGAATCGCACCTACGCGATGTTCGCGCCCTACGTGGACCGCATGGATTACGTGGCCTCGGTGTCGAACGGCCTTGGATACTGCCTGGCGGTGGAAAAACTGATCAACGTCGAAGCGCCGGAGCGGGCACAGGTGGTTCGCGTCATCCTCACCGAACTGAACCGCATTGCAAGCCACCTGATCTGGCTCGGCACCCATGCGCTCGATATCGGCGCTCTGACGCCGCTGTTCTATTGCATGAGGGAGCGGGAGGACGTTCTCAATATCTTTGAGAAGTACTGCGGCGCGCGGTTGACGACGCACGCCTTCCGCATCGGCGGTTTGCAGTATGAGACCTATGAAGGCTTCGAAAAAGAGTGCCTGGAATGCTGCGATAAGCTCTTGCCGCGCGTGGACGAGTATGAGGAACTGCTGACCGAAAACCGGATCTGGCGCGAACGGCTGATTGACGTTGGCATCCTGAACGCCGAGGAGTGCAAGGCCTATGGCGTGACGGGACCGATGCTTCGCTCGGCCGGGGTCAAGTGGGACTTGAGGCGGGCGCAGCCGTATTCGGGCTACGAGAAGTACGACTTCGAGATTCCCACCCGCACCAATGGCGACTGCTACGACCGTTACATCGTGCGCATTCAGGAGATGCGGCAAAGCGCGCGCATCGTCCGCCAGGGCGTCGAAATGCTGGCGGCCGGGCCGATCATGGCGAAGGTGCCGAAGGTGCTGAAACCGCCGATGGGCGAAGCCTATGTGTCGATCGAAGCGCCCAAGGGCGAATTGGGTTACTACATCGTGAGCGATGCATCGACGCAGCCTTACCGGGTGCGTGTGCGGCCGCCGTCGTTTGTGAATTTGCAGTCGCTGGACAAGATGGCCAGGGGAAGCCTGGTGGCCGACCTGGTCGCCGTGATCGGGACGATCGATATCGTTCTTGGGGAAGTGGACCGGTAGTGATACGGAACGCGCCATCGACGAGAAGCATATGAAGAAATTCCTGCGCATGATCCTGCTGGCGGACCTCTTTGAAGGCTTGTGGCTCACCCTCAGACTGCAACATCCAAAGAACATCACGACCGAGCAGTATCCGGCGGTGATGCCGAAGGTGGGCGAGCGATACCGCGGATTGCCCCGGCTCAATACCAACCCCGAAACCGGCGAAACGCTCTGTATCAGTTGCGACCTGTGCGCGCTGGCCTGTCCCGAACGCCTGATTGTCGTGGGCTGGGAGCGCAATCCCGAAACGAAAAGAAAAGATCTGGTGACATTTGTCTATGACACGTCGCGCTGCATGTTCTGCGGCTTGTGCGAGGATGCCTGTCCGGTGGATGCGCTTGAGTTGACGCAGGACTACGAAATGGCGAGCTTCACCCGCGATGGGCAGATCTTCGACCGCGAGGCGTTGGAGGAAGGCACGAAGCCGACAAGATTCAAGTGGTAATCCGGGCTGGCCGCCGAGGCCCGGGACTGGAACGCCGATGCTGGATACGATGTTCTTCTACATGTTCGCGCTGCTGGCCGTGGCTGGCGCGATTCTGACTATCACGATGAGAAGCGCCGTGTACTGCGCGATCTCGTTAATCGCGTCGCTGGCCGGCGTGGCCGGCCTGTACCTGTTGCAGCACGCGGAGTTTCTATTCGCCGTGCAACTGGTGCTCTACATCGGCGGCATCATGGTGCTGTTCCTGTTCGTCATCATGCTGGTGAACCTGGATTCGGCGGCCAAGGAAAGGCAGTTCCACAAGCGATGGGTGGGAGGCGGGGCGGCGGCGATGCTGGCTGGGGCGATGGCGCTCTGGCTGCTGTCGAAGGGCGCGCCAACGCTCAAAGCCGGCGCGCCGCAGGCCGAGCCGGCCACAACCGGAAATATCGAGCAGATTGCCGACCTGCTGTTTCGCGATTACCTCGTGCCATTTGAGCTGGCATCCCTGCTACTGCTGGTGGCGATCGTCGGCAGCGTGCTGATGGCCAAGAAGAGGACTAGCTGAGCCATGTTGCACCCAATTACAGTTACACACTACCTGGTGCTGAGCGTGATCCTTCTGACGATCGGCGTGATCGGCATGCTGGTCAGGCGGAACGTTGTCGTCATGATGATGTCCATCGAACTGATCCTGAACGCGGTGAACGTCAACCTGGTCGCCTTCAGTAATCACATGAAAGATCTGAACGGCCAGATCTTCGCCATCTTTGTCATCGTCGTGGCGGTGGCCGAGGCGGCCGTCGGACTGGGCATTCTGATTGCGTTGTTCAGGAACAAGGAGACGGTTCAGGTGGACGAGATCGACCTCCTGAAGTGGTAGGAAGGCCGGAGAAGCGATGAATTTTCTGGAACTGATTTGGCTGATCCCGTTCGTGCCGCTCATCGGGGCGGGCGTGATGCTGCTGTTCGGCCGCAAGATGTCGAAGGCGATGGTGAGCGCGATTTCGCCTGGAGCGGTGTTGATCTCGTTCCTGCTCTCGCTGGGCGCGTTTGTGCAGTTGATGGGGTTGCCGGAACGCCGCCACGAAGTGGTTCTCGGCCCCTGGATCGAATTTCTGAAGGCGGATTGGGGCTTCCTGCTGGACCCGCTGAGCGGCGTCATGATCATGGTGGTCACAGGCATCAGCTCTCTGATCCACATTTATTCGATCGGCTACATGGGTCACGAGCATGGCCCAAACCACGGCGGATACTACCGGTTTTTCGGATATCTCAACCTCTTCGTGTTCTTCATGCTCATGCTGGTCATGGCCAACAACTACGCGCTGCTGTTCGTCGGGTGGGAGGGCGTCGGCCTTTGCAGCTACCTGCTGATCGGCTTCTACTTCAACAAGAAGAGCGCCGGCGACGCGGGCAACAAGGCGTTCATC
Organism: uncultured Candidatus Solibacter sp.; assembly: GCA_964558355.1. Lineage (GTDB taxonomy): Bacteria > Acidobacteriota > Terriglobia > Bryobacterales > Bryobacteraceae > PNKE01. Next base: position 20,020 of record CAZLDN010000035.1, on the reverse strand, counting down.
GTCAACCGCATCGGCGACGCCGGCTTCATCATCGGCATGTTCCTGCTGTTCAAGCTGACCGGATCGCTGAAGTTCTCCGACGTCAACGCCGCGCTGACCTCCGGCAACTTCGCCGTCGAGGCCGCCGGTTGGGGCATCCTTAGCACAACGGCGCTGCTGCTGTTCGTCGGCGCGACGGGCAAGAGCGCACAGATCCCGCTTTACGTTTGGTTGCCGGACGCGATGGAAGGCCCGACTCCGGTCTCCGCCCTCATCCATGCCGCGACGATGGTCACCGCCGGCGTATACATGGTCGCCCGTGCGAACGCGCTGTTCGCGTTGACTCCCGACACCAGCATGGTAATTGCCGCGGTGGGCGCGGCGACGGCGATCTTCGCCGCGTCGATCGGCCTGGTCCAGAACGATATCAAGCGCGTGCTGGCCTATTCGACAGTGTCTCAACTCGGCTACATGTTCCTGGCCCTGGGCACCGGCGCCTACTGGGTCGCGATCTTTCACTTGTACACGCACGCCTTCTTCAAGGCCCTGTTGTTCCTTGGCTCCGGCTCGGTGATCCACGCCATGAGCGGCGAGCAGGACATGCGAAATATGGGCGGGCTGAAGGACAAGATCCCGGTGACGTTCCGGGTCATGTTCATCGGGTCGCTGGCGATTGCGGGCATCCCTGGGCTCGCCGGCTTCTTCTCGAAGGACGAAATTCTGTGGCAGACCTGGAGTTCGCCGCTTGGGTCGAAGATGCTCTACGGCGTCGGTTTGCTCACCGCCGCGATGACGGCGTTCTATATGTGGCGGCTGATGTTCATGACCTTCTACGGAGAGCCGCGCATGGACGAAAAGACGAAACATCACATCCACGAGTCGCCCGCCGTGATGACAGTGCCGCTGTCGATCCTGGCCTTGGGCAGCGTGGTCGCCGGCTGGGTAGGCATCCCCAAAGTGCTCGGCGAGAACGGGTTCTTCCAGGCCTTCGAACACTGGCTCGAACCGGTCTTTGAACCGGCGGCGAAGGTGGCCGCGATGCATGGCGAACACCATGCGAGCCACGCCGTCGAAATCGGGTTGATGGCGCTGTCGGTCACTATCGCCATCTGCGGCATACTTCTCGCCCGGCACATCTACCTGGCGCTCAAGCCCGAGCAGAGACCGGTGGGAGGCGCGCTCTACCCGGTGCTGCTGAACAAGTGGTACGTGGACGAACTCTACGACATCCTCTTCGTGAACGGCCTGTCCAAGGGCGGCGGAACCGTGATGGCGGCCTTCGACCGCTCGACCGTCGACGGCGCCGTCGACGGCACGGCCTGGATGACGCGCCTGGTATCGAGGATAACGATCTGGTACGACACCTGGATCGTTGACGGTCTGGTGAACCTCTCGGCGTTCTTTGTCCGGGCGGCGAGTTTCCCGATGCGTTTCCTGCACACCGGTTGGGTGCAGAGCTACGTGCTCATATTCGTGGCCGGCGTACTGGCCATCTTCGGTTTCTACTGGTGGGGGCGCTGAGCGATGAGCGAACACCTCTTATCCGCGGTTCTCTTCACGCCGCTTCTGGGCGTCCTGGTCCTGCTCTTCATCCCTGGCCGGATGAAGAACGCCATCCGATGGTGGGCGAACATCTCGGCCGTGGCCGGCTTCCTCATCTCGCTGCCGTTGATCCTGAACTTCAACAAGTCCCTGGACGGTTATCAGTTCGTCGAGCGCATCAACTGGATCCCCGCCCTCGGCGTTCAGTACCTGATCGGCGTTGACGGCATCAGCGTGCTGATGGTGATGCTGACCACGTCGATGGGCATGTTGGCGATCTTCTCGTCGTGGGAGTCCATCGACGACAAGGTGAAGGAATACTACGCCATGTTCCTTCTCCAGCAGGTCGGCATGGTCGGCGTGTTTATCTCGCTGGACTTCATGCTGTTCTACGTCTTCTGGGAACTCGTCCTGGTGCCGATGTACTTCATCATCGGCGTCTGGGGCGGTCCGCGGAAGCTCTATGCGGCCATTAAGTTCTTCCTCTACACGCTGGCCGGCGGCGTGCTGATGCTGCTCGGCATCATCACGCTCTATCTGCAACACATGGGCCAGACGGGCGTTGCGACCTTCGAAGTCGCGCAGTTGATGAACACCCAGATGCCGCTGTGGATGGAGCAACTGGTCTTCTGGTCGTTCTTCCTCGGCTTCGCCATCAAGGTGCCGATGTTCCCGTTCCACACCTGGCTGCCGGACGCGCATACGGAAGCGCCCACGGCCGGGTCGGTGATCCTGGCGGCCGTCCTGCTGAAGATGGGCACCTACGGTTTCATCCGCTTCTCGCTGCCGCTGTTGCCGCAGGCGTCGTCCGACCGCGTGATCGTCAACGTGCTCGCGGTCCTGTCCCTCATCGGAATCATCTATGGCGCGCTGGTCAGTCTGATGCAACAGGACTGGAAGAAACTGGTGGCGTACTCATCGGTCAGCCACCTTGGCTTCTGCACCCTTGGCATCTTTGCTCTCAACCAGCAGGGCATCGCCGGATCGGTGATCCAGCAGATCAACCATGGCATCTCGACCGGCATGTTGTTCCTCATCGTCGGCGTGATCTACGAACGGCGTCATACGCGCGAGATCAAGGAGTATGGCGGGCTGGCGCACGTCATGCCGAACTACGCCATCGTCTTCGCCTTCGCCATGCTGAGTTCCGCCGGGCTGCCGTTGTTGAACGGCTTCATCGGCGAATTCACCATCCTGCAAGCCGCCTTCCAGGCCAACATGGCGTGGGGCGCGTTCGCGGTGACCGGCGTCATCTTCGGCGCGGCATACCTGCTGTGGCTCTACCAGCGGACCATGCTGGGCGAAGTGACGAACGAAAAGAACAAAGGCTTGAAGGACCTGAGCTGGCGAGAGTGGGCGGTGTTCCTCCCGCTGATGGCGTGGGCTGTGGCCATCGGGGTTTACCCAAAGCCATACTTCGACATTCTTGAGAAGCCCGTGGCGGCGATCGTTCAACGGGTGAATAGTCCCAAGGCGCCGGTGAACGCGGCGGTCCGGGTGGAAGCGATGAAATCGGAGGCGCGATGAGCAGTTACTACACAGCCACGGACCACTTCGTGCTGCTGCCGGCGCTGCTGCTGGGCCTGTTTGCCTGCGCGACGCTGCTGTTTGACTTCTGGGTCTTCCCCGAATCCAAGCGGCGCAAGCACCTGGCTTGGTTTGTCCTGATGGGCGAGGCCTTCGCCTCGGTGGCTTACTTCCGGCAGCAGATGTTCCTCGGCCAGCATGGCGGAGAATTGCAGGCCTTTGGCGGGTCCATTGTCGTCGATCAGTTCTCGCTCTACTTCCACTGGATCTTCGTCATCGCCACGGTGATCGTGGTGATCATGTCCTATCGCTACTTCGAGGTGCGGGACGAGCACCATGGCGAATATTACGGACTGATCCTTTTGGCGCAATGCGGCATGTACTTCCTGGCCAGCGGGCAGGAACTGGTGGTGCTCTTCGTCGGCCTCGAGACCATGGCCATCACGTTCTATGTGCTGGTCGGCATACTCAAGCGCGACCAGCGATCGAACGAGGCGGCGCTCAAATACTTCCTCCTCGGCGGGCTGTCTGGCGGGTTGCTCGTCTACGGATTCTCCCTGCTCTATGGCATGTCGGGTTCGACCAAACTGAGGGAGATCGGCGTGGCCGTGGCCAACCGCGGCGAAGGCGACACGGTCCTGTTCCTTGCCGTGGCGACAATCCTCGCCGGGTTGCTGTTCAAGATTGCCGCCGCGCCGTTCCACATGTGGGCGCCCGATACATACGAAGGTGCGCCGACCGTCGTCACGGCCTATCTGGCGGTCGCCTCGAAGGCGGCGTCACTGGCCCTGATGCTTCGGATCCTGCTCGGACCTCTGGGCATGGCGCGCGAGGTTTGGGAACCGATTCTGGCCGGCGCCGCGTTGCTCAGCATGACCATCGGCAACATCGCCGCCGTGACGCAAACCAATACGAAGCGGCTGTTGGCTTACAGCTCGATCAACCACGCCGGCTACATTCTGCTCGGCGTCGTGGCCGGCAACCAGACCGGCATTCAGGGCGTGTTGATTTACATGCTGGTTTACGTGTTTATGACGCTGGGCGCGTTCCTGGTGCTAACCGTGCTTTGCCGCGAATCGACCACGGGCGAGGACATGAACGACCTGCGCGGCCTGATGAAGAGGAATCCGGCGCACGCCATCTGGATGCTCATCTTCCTGCTGTCGCTGGCCGGCATCCCGCCCACGGCAGGCTTCATCGGAAAGTACTTCATCTTCCTTTCGCTGATCGAAACGGGCCACTACTACCTGGCCGCCGCCGCCGCCGTCTATGTCGCGGTGGCGATCTACTACTACTTCCGCATGGTGAAGTCCATGTTCGTCGAACAGGAAGAGACCGAAGCCCCGGCGCTGTCGCTCAGCATGGGCACCCGCGTCGCGCTGGTGGCCACGGGCGTAATGACGCTGGCGATCGGCATCTATCCGGAACCGTTTGTGAAATTCGCCCAGCAGACGCTGGCGCGGTGAGAGGCATGGAATGGAAAGCGTAATCTCCCACCCGATGTTCGTTCCCCTGCTGGTGGCGCTGTGCATCATCTGCCTGGCGCCGCTCGCCGTGGCCGGGACGGTGCTGCTTGAGCGCAAGGTGCTGGCCGACATTCAGGTGCGGCTTGGACCGATGCGGGTGGGTCCGCATGGACTGCTCCAAACCATCGCCGACGCCGTCAAGATGCTGCTCAAGGAGGACATCGTCCCGACGGATTCCAACACCGGGCTTTTCAAGTTCGCCCCCGTGATCAGCTTCTTTACCGCCGCGGTTTGCTTGGCGGTGGTTCCGTTCAGTGAACGGTTGCGCGTGGTGGATACCAACGTCGGGTTGCTGATCATCTCCGCGATGTCGGCCGTCGGCATCCTCGGCATCATTCTTGGCGGGTGGTCGTCGAACAGCCACTATTCGCTGCTCGGATCACTTCGCTCGGCGGCTCAGTTGGTGAGCTATGAAGTGGCGTTGGGACTGGCGCTGATCTCGGGCGTGATGGCGGCCGGCACGCTGTCGATGGTCGAGATCGTCAAAGCGCAACAGGCGCGCGGCATCTGGTTTGTCTTCGACAACTATGGGCTGATGATCCTGCCCTTCATGATTTACTTCATCTCGGCCGTGGCCGAGACCAACCGCGCTCCGTTCGATCTGCCGGAAGCCGAAAGCGAACTGGTCGCCGGTTACCACACCGAGTACAGCGGCTTCCGCTGGGGCATTTACATGCTGTCGGAATACCTCAACATGTTCGTCGTCGGCGGCGTGGCCATCACTCTGTTCTGGGGAGGTTGGCTGCGGCCGTTCCCAGGCGTGGCCTGGCTTGAGATCCCGTTCAACTACGGCGTGCCCATTCTGCTGTTAGGCGGCACGGGCCTGTGGTGCCTGCCCGCATCGCGCAAACTGCCCAGCCCCATCCACAAGGGCGGCCTGGTCTTCGTCGGTTTGTGCATGATGGCCGTCGCGGCTCTGTTCGCGATCCCCGCGGCCAACGCCGCGCTCACCGCGCCGTTCTGGTTCTTCCTCAAACTCGGCGCGGTGATGTATATCCTGATCTGGATGCGCGGAACCTTCCCGCGTTACCGCTACGACCAACTCATGGACATCGGCTGGAAACGGATGATCCCGCTCGGGCTGGCGGCGATTCTGCTTAACGCGATTGTTGGGATAGCCAGGGGCTGAGTTCCGGTTTCAGCGTTTCCCGGTCACGCCGGCAATTTCCGGCCGATTCCGCCTTCACATTCAGACGGGACCATTCCATCAGCCGCCGATGCCGGCCCGGATATGGCCGATGTGTTTCTCGCCGTGGCCCGAGTAGATGCGCAACAGGTCCTCCAGCGTCATCGGTCCGCGCTCCTGGTGGACGGCCGTGCGCGTCCAGGCGGTCTCCGGCAACGATCGCAGAAATGCCGCCCACCTTGCATGGACTCCATCGAGGATGGCCAGCGAAGCTTCAAGCGGACCAGTCGATCCATCGGCGTGGCTGGCCCAGACGTCCTGGCCGTATGCCTGAAGCGCCGGATTGTCCTCGGCCACCACTTTCTTGGCGCGAATGAAGGCCATCATGTGCGAGTCGGCCAGATGGTGGACCACCTGCCGCGAGTTCCATCCGCCCTCGCGGTACGGCCGGGCGAGCTGATCATCGGTCGCGCCGGCGATGACAGCGCGGAGTTGCGCCGGCAATGCCGCGATCTTGTCAATGAGGGGCTGGCGTTCTTGCGGGGACATGCTGATTCTCCTTCGAGCGTTTTGGATTCTACCAGTGTGCGACAATTCGGTCGTGTCTGAGGAAAGAATCAGCTCGCTCTCGAAGATCGATGTCTTTGAAGGTCTCAGCCACGACGAACTCGAAGAGCTGTCGGCCTGCACCATCCCGAGAACCTACGCCCCTGGCGAGGACCTGTTCTTCGAGGGCGAACCCTGCGGGGGATTGCACATCCTCATCAAGGGCGCCGTCAAGGTCATCAAGACCACGCCTTCCGGACGTCAACTCGTCCTGACCGTCCAACAGGCTCCCGCGACCGTGGCCGAGGTGCCCGTGTTCGATGGCGGGCCGAACCCGGCGACAGTAACGGCGATGACCCGCGTCGAGTCTCTGGTCCTGCTCCGTCGGGACCTGTATGCGCTCTGCCGCCGCAACCCCGCGCTCGCCTTGCGCTTCCTGGAGGTATTTGGAGCGCGGCTGAGAACCCTTGTCACCCTGGTCGAGCGGATCACCTTTGGCAATGTCCGGCAGCGGCTCGCCGCCATGCTGGTCGAGTTCTCCGACTCGAGCGGCGCCCGGCGCTTCCAGTTGCCCGAAACGCACGAACAGATCGCGACGCGCCTCGGGACCGTGCGCGAAGTGGTGTCACGCAATCTCGGGCGGTTCCAGAATGAAGGCTTCATCCGAGTCGCCCGCAAGGACGTCGAGATCGTGAACAAGCCGGGGCTGGCCGCCGAAGCAGAAACCGAGATGTGACGCCGGTCACTGCTCTGAATGGCCCCTCCCCTCTACCCTTGGATCATGCACGCCGTGATTCCAGAAGGACTCGAACCACGGTCCGCGCCGCAGACCAAGGGCGAAGACAAGGCGAGCTACATCCGCAGGACCGGCAAAGACCGTTCCCAACTGCTGCGCCGTTCCATCCAGTTCGCATTCCTTGCGCTCAACCTCTGGCTCGGCTACGAGTTCCTGCTCTTCGTGCGGCACTTCGAAGTCTCTGGCGCGCCGGCCTATCCCAGGCCCGCGGGCATTGAAGGCTGGCTGCCAATCGCCGGGCTGATGAACGTCAAGTACTGGATCACCACCGGCATGGCGCCGTTCGCCCACCCGGCGGCCGCCGTCCTGATCGCGACTTTCTTCGCCATCTCTTTGCTCATGCGCAAGGCGTTCTGCAGTTGGCTCTGCCCCGTCGGCACGATTTCGGAATGGTTTTGGCGGCTCGGGCGCGAGACGTTCAAACGCAACTTTGTGCTGCCCCGCTGGCTCGACATCGGCCTCAGGAGCCTCAAGTACGTCCTCCTAGGTTTGTTTGGTTGGGTTGTGTTGGCAATGCCGGCGCGCGCCGTGGCCGAGTTCCTGGAGTCGCCTTACGGCATCGTTGCCGACGTGAAGATGCTGAACTTCTTCCGTTACATGACCACCACCACGGCCATCGTATTGGGCGTTCTGGCCGTCGCCTCGATGTTCGTGAAGAACTTCTGGTGCCGCTATCTCTGCCCCTACGGCGCGCTGATGGGTCTGGGCTCGCTGCTCAGTCCGCTGCGTATCAAGCGTGAACCCGCCAAATGCATCGACTGCGCCAAGTGCGCCAAAGCCTGCCCGTCGCAGTTACCCGTGGACGTGCTGGTTCAGATCAGGTCGGCCGAATGTCTCGGGTGCATGGAGTGTGTAGCCGCATGCCCGGCAGAGGGCGCGTTGGATATGAAGGTCGTCCGGGCGGGGTTCCGCGTGAAACCCTGGATGATCGCCACAGGCTGCGCCGTGGTCTTCTTCGGACTGGTCGGATTGGCGAAGCTAACGGGCCACTGGGACACTGCGGTCGCCGATGGAATCTACCGGGAATTCGTGCCGAAGGCCCACGAGTTTTCGCACCCCTGAAGATCAGGACGTCTACAGGTCAAACAACATCGGGCTCTTCTTCCGCTTCAAGCCAATCAGCGGTTCGTTGAGAAACTCCACCACCGGAGCCATCACCTTGAATCGCGAGACCACCTCATTCACGGCGGCCGGCTTGGTGGCCAGCGCCGGATCAAGTTCCACCCAGAAGTACCACTGTTTGTGTTTGATCCATTCGATGGCCGGGTGATCGGCCGGGTAACCCTTGGGGGGACGGATTAACTTTTCGCCTTGCAGCGTCCCGCCGGTCTGGATCAGAGGCTTCGATGCCAGCAACTTCTCGAACCGGGCCAAATTGTCGACTAGATGGGAACGCACGGCGCGCAGATGGTCGGCGTTCGGCATGTAAAGCCCTCCGGCGATGCCGAGATGCTTCGGGGAGACCTCGAAGTAATAGGCGGCGGCTTCGTTCTTTCCAAGGTCGGAGCGGTAAAAGAGCGCGCCCAGTGCGGTCTTGTATGGCGTCTTGTCGGACGAGAACCGCGTGTCGCGGTAGATGCGGTAGATGGCGCTCTTGGGCTCGGTGAGATACTCCGGAGCGAATGCTGACATTCGGGCGCCTACCGCAGCGCAAAACTCCTCCATCGGCGCACGGAGCTTGTCCAAATAGGTCTGTTTGTTGGCGTCGAACCACTCCCGGTTGTTGTTCTGTTCAAGGTCCGCCAGGAAGGCCAGCGCCTCTGCGGGCATGCCGGCGAAGGTGGATTTCATTGAAGGCGCTCTCCTATGATTGAGTGGAATGTCTTTGATCGACGAGGCTTCAGTGCGTCTCGCGGAAATTCCCGATCTTCAGCTTACCCGGAACGAACCGCTCTCGCGGCACACCCGCTTCGAAATCGGCGGCCCGGCAAGCATCTTCGCCGAGGCGCGGACCGAAGTAGCGTTCATCGAAGCGCTGAAGGTGTTGGAGCATTCCGATGTGCGCCACCTCGTTGTTGGCGCGGGAACGAATCTGGTTGTGGCCGATGCTGGCTTTCCCGGCGTCGTCCTGACCTTCAGCGGGAGTGCGATCTCCGGCGCCGGGACACAGGTCACTGTCCAGGCGGGATCGAGCCTCCAGGCGCTTGTCGATTTCGCCGTCGGGCGTGGCTTGAAAGGCCTGGAGAATATGACCGGCATCCCCGGCCAGGTTGGCGCCGCGATCTACGGCAACGCCGGCGCTTATGGTAGTTCGATGTCGGACTTTCTGTGCGAGGTCCGTTACTTCGACGGCGAAAGCGTGAAATCGCTCGATCGCGACGGCTGCGAGTTCCGTTACCGCGGCAGCATCTTCAAACGGCGCAAGGACTGGTTGATCCTTTCGGCGGTGCTTGAATTTGAACCCGGCGGCGCGGCCACGCTGGCTGCACGAGCCAAAGAGATCATCACAATGAGGAACAGGAAGTACCCGCCGGAGATGCGCTGCGCCGGCAGCATCTTCAAGAACCTGATCTTCAGCGAGCTACCCGAACGCGTTCAGGCCATGGTCCCGCTGGAGGCCGTCAAGGGCGGAAAGGCGCCATCGGCCTGGTTCCTGGACGTGACCGGCGTAAAAGGAATGCGATCCGGCGGAATCCATGTGGCCGACTACCACGCCAACCTGATCTTCAACGCCGGCGGCGGCACGGCGCAAGAGCTGCGGCAGGTCATCGGCGAGTTGAAACGTCGAGTCAGGGAGCGCTTCGGAATCGACCTCGAAGAAGAGATCCAATACGTCGGCTTTGACACTATGTTGCCTGGCCTGGACACGCTGTCATCCACCGTGCGCGTCATCGACGGCCTGATCGAAGGCATGAGCCGCGATGATCTCGCCTGGCAGCCCGCCCCCGGCCGCTGGTCGATCGACGAAGTCCTGATGCACTTGGCGCACGTCGAGGAGATCTGCTTCATCCTCCGCACAAGAGCCATGCTCAACGAGGAGAACCCGCCTCTTGCTCCCTACAATGTACAGGACTTCACTTCAGCAGACTTGGGCTTCAACGGTGACGGCCTGGCCGCTCTGGCCCATCTGCGTGACCTTCGGCGAGGCATCCTCGATCTGCTTGAAGTCCAGCCCGCAACGGCCGGCGAGAGCACGGGCCTGCACAGGGAACTCGGCAGGATCACGCTGGCTGAACTGCTGAACGAGTGGGCCTTCCACGATCTGGGCCACATCCGCCAGATCGCCGAAATCGTGAGGGCGAGGCGCTACCATCCTGAGATGGGTCCGTTCCGTCCGCTGTATCAGGTGAATCCATAATGTCCCATCTCCGAAGTTCGATCAGAAAACGCCCGGGGGGCGGACGCCTTCGTCCGCGCCGGACCCCTGGTCCGGCTCCAAGAACTTCTCGGACGGGAGAGTAACGAGAGGAGTTGTCGATGCGCGGATTGCTTTTGTCATTCATGGTGCTGCCCCTCGCCGCGCAGCAGCCGCAAAAGAGCGGCAACCCGCTGGCGGCCCTGCCCGCCAACATCCGGACATTGACCCACTTCGGCGAGCGCGCGGACTTCTCGCCCGACAACACCCGCGTCGCTTTCATGGCCAAGAGCTTCGGCGACGCCTTTGTGATCGACCTCAAGTCGCGCGCAATACGCTGTCTGACCTGCAGCGTCCCCGGCGCGGCGTTTCTCCGCGTCATGCACTTCTCAAACGGCGACTACCTGCTGATCGGGCCCGAGAAGTTTGCCGACATCCGCACCAGCCGCAGCCGCGACAACGAACTCTGGTTCCTCGGAAAGTCCCCTGGCTCTAAACCCGTCAAGCTCGATCAGAAGTTGAGCGAAGGCGCCGCGCTCTCGAAGTCGAGCCTGAAAATCGCCTTCTCTCAGACCCGCGGCCAGAACCCTGAGCTCAAGCCGGGCTCATCGCAACTGATCGTGGCCGAACTTGATCTCAGCGGTCCGAAGCCGGCCTTGAAAGACAAGCGCGTCGTCTGGGAAAGCCCGTCGAACGCCTGCACGATCGAGGCGCAGGATTTCTATGATCGCGACCGCCGCCTGACCTATAGCTGCTACGAACCAGAGGGCAAGTCCTCGGTCTGGACCATCGATCTCCAGACTGGCGAGCGCCGCAACGAGACCCTGCCTATCGGCGACTATAACGAAGTGGAAGGCATCTTCCCTGACGGTTTGCACACCTGCGTCGAGAGCGACCGCCAGGCGATCCTGCAGGGCCGCGAGGGCAAGTTCCGGCAGATCGACATCTGGAAGCTGCGGCTCGACGGCACGGGCAAGAGCTTCGAGCGATTGACCGTATTCAACGACTACGTGGGCTGGAAAGCATCGAACCCCGTGGTCAGCCGCGACGGCAGGATGATGTCGTTCCAGGTCGCCCGCAGCGCCGACGAAGCCGGCGTCGGCTACGGCATCATGCTCTACCATTTCAAATGAGGTTCCGGATTTAGCGTCATGCAACTGCCCGTCCTTTTTGGCAAGTACGAACTGACCGACTTCCTCGGCGGCGGTATGTCCCGCGTCTTCAAGGCCCGCGACACGGTCCTGAACCGCGTTGTCGCGGTGAAGATCCTCACGCCCGAAGGAACCGCCGACGCCGACACGCGCGCGCGTTTTCTGGCCGAAGCCAAGATGTCGGCGGCGCTGGTCCACGACCACATCATTCGCATCTTCGACTACGGCGAGGAACAGGGCTACCCGTTCATTGTCATGGAGTTTCTGACCGGGTGCGACCTGAAGGGGGCAATCCGCGAAAGCCGCCTCGGCGATGTGCGGAACAAGATCCGCGTCGCCATCGAGTCGTCCGAAGCGCTCCAGCATGTTCACGAGCAGAAGCTCATCCACCGCGACATCAAGCCCGATAACATCCACATCGACACTCAAGGCCGCGTCCGCCTGATGGACTTCGGCATCGCCAAGAGCGAGGATATGTCGCTCACCAAGACCGGCTTTCAGGTGGGCACGCCGTTCTACATGTCGCCCGAGCAAGTGAACGGGGAGAAGGCTACCGAGCGCAGCGACGTGTACTCCTTCGGGCTGGTCATCTTCGAGATGTTCACCGGCGTAAGGGCGATCGAGGGAACCACCATCGCGCAGATATTCTCGGCGATTCTCCATCAACAGGTCGACTGCAGCCGCATGCGCCAGACCGATGCGCCGCCTGAACTCATCTCGCTCGTCGAGCGCATGAGCGCCAGGGATCCAGCGATCCGTCCGGCGTCGTTTCTCGAAGTCATTGCCGAACTCAAACGAATCGCCGCGCCCGCGCAGGCGCCGGGTGTGGCCGCGTCGATAGCGCCGGCCGCCGGCAAGGGCTTCTCGGGCAAGAGAATGATGGTGGGCCTGGTGTCATTGATCGTCGTCTTGACCGCGGTGACGGTCTATATGGTTCAGAAGAGCCGGACCGGCATGGAAGGCCGCAAGCCGGATGGGACGCAATTGGAGACGACCATCGCGACTTCGACCGGCGAGATGGTGCTCGTCCCCGGCGGACCGTTCAAGTGGGGCAATGAAGGATTCCAGAATGTGCTGCCGGCCTACTACGTTGACAAGACCGAAGTGACCAACACCAGCTACCGTAATTTCCGCGAAGCCAAGAGTCGTCCTCTGCCCGAAGGCTTGGCTGATGCCGATCCGCGCCTGCCCGTCGTCCGCGTCGCGGCGCTCGATGCCAAGGACTACTGCGCCTGGGCCGAAAAGCGCCTTCCGCTCCCGCTCGAATGGGAAAAGGCTGCGCGTGGAACCGATCTGCGGCTTTACCCTTGGGGAACCGCCGCCGATCCATCCAAAGCTAACGTCTCCGACAATCCCGCGCTCGGCGGCAAGGCCCTGGTGGCGGCCGATTCGATGCCGGAATCGGCGTCGCCCTATGGCGCGCTCAACATGACCGGCAACGCCCTCGAATGGGTGGACGAGGCCCGCGCCCCAAGCGCCGGAGCCGTCGGGGCTTTCGCCAAACTCCTCAACCCGCCACCGACCTCAACCGAACCGTGGTACCTGATCAAAGGCGGGAGCTATGACGCCCCACTGGCCAACGGTGTCCTATACGAGTGGACTACCGTCCCGGCACGCTTCACCGCCCCGAACATCGGCTTCCGCTGCATTCAGATCCCAAAGCAGTAACCGCGCCGTCCGATTTCGGGAACATCCGGCCCCGGTCTGCCGTATACTTCGGTAACACGGAGATCAAATGGCACTCGGCGATCAACTCAAAGGTTTTCTCAAGAAACAATTCATCGACGTTATCCATTACACGGAGCCCGAAGACGGCATCCTGGCATGGCGATACCCGATGCAGGACATGGAGATTCAGAACGGCGCCAAACTGACCGTTCGTGAATCGCAGATGGCGCTGTTCGTCAACGAGGGCCGCTGCGCGGACGCTTTCGTCCCCGGCCTGTACACGTTGAATACGCAGACTCTGCCCCTTCTGACCAACATCATGAACTGGGACAAACTGTTCCAGTCGCCCTTCAAGAGCGATGTGTACTTCTTCGGCACCCGTCAGCAGGTCGCTCAGCGCTGGGGCACGGCTCAGCCGATCACCATCCGCGACCGCGACTTCGGCGCAGTCCGCGTCCGCGGCTATGGCGTCTACTCATGGCACATCGTCGATCCCCGCTCGTTCCACACCAAGATCAGCGGCACGCGCGAAAAGTACATGGTGGCGGATCTCGAACCGCAGCTTCGCCAGACCATCATCAGCCACATCTCGGATGCCTTCGCCGAATCCGGCGTACCGTTCCTCGACATGGCGGCCAACTACCTTGAGGTCGGCACGCGCATCAAGTCGTCGCTTGACCCGGTCTTCGCCGAATGGGGCATCGCCCTCGACACTCTGGTTGTCGAAAACCTCTCGCTGCCCGAAGAGTTGCAGAAGCGGCTCGACGAGCGCATCGGCATGAACATGATCGGTAACATGCAGCAGTACACTCAGTTCCAGGCGGCCCAATCGCTGCCCATCGCCGCCGCCAACGAAGGCGGCGGCGGCATGGCCGGACTCGGCGTCGGACTCGGTGCTGGAGTGGGTCTCGGCCAGGTGATGGCGCAGGCCCTCACCGGCGGCGGCCAGGCCCCGCCTCCCGCCCCGCAACCCGGCGCACCCGTACCGCCGCAATCGCCCATCGCCCCGGCTGCTGCCGCTGGCCTGGCGGCTGGAGCCGCTGCCACGGTCGCCGACACGAAGTTTTGCAGCGAGTGCGGTCAAAAGATCGCGCGAAACGCCAAATTTTGCCCCGAATGCGGCAAGCCACAAGCCTAAGACCGGGCTTACAATAGGTCAGACAAGACCATGATCCGAGGATCTGAGTGGGTGGTGGATGCCGCCGGCTGCGACGCAGCGGCTCTGGCGTCCACCGCCAAAGTAAACAGTCTTCTCGACGACATCGTGCACTCGCTTGGCCTGCATCCAGTCGTACCCGCCGTCGTCCATCAGTTCCCCGGACCCGGCGGCGTCACTGGCATGGTCCTGCTCGCCGAGTCTCACCTGACAGTCCATACGTTCCCCGAATACGGCACCCTGTGCCTCAACCTGTTCTGTTGCAGCCCGCGTCCCGAGTGGGACTTCACACTGCAACTGAAACACCGCTTCGCCGCTTCAGATGTCGAAATCCGCGTATTTGAGCGGTCCACCTCATGAGCGTCGCCGCCAACTGCCCCACCTGCGGCGCCCCCGTGACCTTCATGTGGTCGTCGGCCGTCCAGACCGCCTGCCAGTACTGCAACGCGATCCTCGTCCGCCACGATGTCGATCTCGAAAAGGTGGGGGAGGTCGCCGACCTGCCGCGCGACGCCTCGCCCATTCAAATCCTCACTGAAGGCGCCTTCGAGAACCGCCGTTTCATGGTCATCGGACGGCTCGTCTATGAATGGGAGCAGGGCGGCTGGAACGAATGGCATCTCGCTTTCGACGACGGCCGCTCCGGCTGGTTGTCCGACGCCCAGGCCGAATACGCCGTCTCGTTCCAGGTTGCCCCTCAAGGCCCATTGCCTTCAGTGGATGAAGTCCGTCGCGGACTCGCAATTCAGTGGCAGGGCCAGAACTACATCGTCACCCATCGCACCGAGGCTGCCTACGTCGGCTTCGAGGGCGAGTTGCCGTTCCGCACCACGGACCGATCCCGCATGATCTTTGCCGATCTGCGCACCCCCGATGCGCGCTTCGGCACCATCGACTACTCCGAGAATCCGCCCCTGCTCTACATGGGCCGCCAGATGGACTTCGACGAGTTGAAACTGCGCAACCTGCGCCTGTTCGAGGGATGGTAGCCATGGCATCGGCCCCGCAACCCGTCAAGTCCAAATCGCTATCCTGCCCCAACTGCGGCGGCATCATCCAACTGCGCGGTTTCGAGCACTCGCGCTCGGCCGTTTGCGTGCAATGTTGCACCATCATCGATCCCTCGACGCCCGAACTGAAGATCCTTCAGAGGTTCGACGAAAAGCTCCGCGTCCGCCCCTGGATCCCGCTCGGCACGCGCGGCAACTGGCGCGGCGCCGTCTTTGAGGCGATCGGCTTCCAGGTCCGCTGCATCAACGTCGATGGCGTCGAGTATTGCTGGCACGAATACCTGCTTTTCAACCCCTACAAGGGTTTCCGCTACCTCACCCAATACGACGGTCACTGGAACGATATCGAAACCATCCGCGGCCTCCCATCGTTCACCCGCGTGAAGGGCCGTAAGGCGGTCGAATTCGGCGGCCTGACCTACATGCATTTCCAGAACGCCGAGGCCAGCACCAGGTTCGTCATGGGCGAATTCCCATGGGCCGTCCGCGTCGGAGAAAAGAACATCGGCGACGATTACGTCTCGCCGCCGTACTCCCTGTCGGCCGAGATGTCCGACGGCGAGATCAACTGGTCCAAGGGCGTCTACGTCAGCGGCGCGGAAATCTGGCAGGCTTTCAATCTGAAAAGCGAGCCCCCGCGGGCCGTCGGCGTCTATTCGAACCAGCCATCGCCCTTTGCCGGCAGGCCGTCGTCCTCCTGGCGCATGGCGCTGCTGTTGCTCTGTGGATGGGCCGCTCTGCTCTTCTTCTTCGTGATCAGTGCGTCGAACAGCGAGGTCTTCGCGGCGCGGCACAACTTCAGCCCAGCGCCGGGCGAGCAGAGTTTCGTCACCCCCGTCTTCTCGCTCGATGGCGGCGCGAAAAACGTCGAGGTCGAACTCAAGACCGATCTCGATAACAACTGGGCATACTTCAATCTCGCCCTCATCAACGAGTCCACCGGCCAGGGCTTCGATTTCGGCCGCGAAGTGAGCTACTACCACGGCGTCGATTCAGACGGCTCCTGGTCTGAAGGATCGCGCAGCGACTCCACCACCATCCCGCGCGTGCCCGCCGGCCGTTATTACCTCCGCATCGAACCGGAGATGGAAACGCCTACCTCGGGCTACAGCCAGTCGCCTCGCGGCTTCAGTTATACCGTCGCGGTCAAGCGCGACGTCCCAACCACATGGCTCTTCTGGCTTGTGCTGCCCTTCCTGCTGATTCCCCCAATCATCGTTTCCATTCGTGCCGCCGCTTTCGAAGGAAGGCGATGGGCGGAATCCGACTACGCCCCCTCGGGAGGTGATGACGACGAATGAAACTCTTTACGTACCCCGTCTATGGCCTGCTGATGCTCGGCGGCCTCGCCGCCGGACAGTGGTATGGCCTTTCCCCCACCTCCTACACCGAGGTGAAAAGCGTCCCAAAATCCGTCCGCGAGAACCCCGGCGTCTACCGTTCCCACTACGGTTTCCTGCCGCGTTGGTTCGGAGGAAAGTGAACTGCCATGAACCTTGAATTCCACCTGAGCGCCTTCATCAACGCGATCATCTACGCCGTCCTGGGTGTGGTGATCCTCGTCGTTTCCTTCGCCCTCTGGGACAAGATCACGCCCTATGACCTCTGGAAGGAGATCATTGAAAAGAACAATACGGCCCTGGCGATCTTCGCCGGCCTGATGGCCCTCGGCATCGCCATCATCATCGCCTCGGCTGTCCACTAGTGCCGATGTGGGGCAGGCTTCAGCCTGCGAAGGGCTTCAGCCCGCCCTGGTCCAAGAGATATGACGCGACTCTTGACGGACCAGTCCGCGGAAAGGAAGGACCCGGCGCTAAGCTTGCCCCGCGGAATCGGTGCCTCCGCTTGACCGCTCTTGCCGCGCCCGGAATTTTGCCATGGTCTTCGTTCTCTTTCTCTCCGTCTTCCTGATCGCCGCCTGCGGGCTGATCTATGAGCTGATTGCCGGCACGCTCGCCAGTTATCTGCTGGGCGACTCCGTCCTCCAGTTTTCCACCATCATCGGCAGCTACCTCTTTGCCATGGGCATCGGCAGTTGGCTGTCCCGGTTCATCGACCGAGCACTGGTTTCGCGCTTCATCACCATCGAACTGATGGTAGGCCTGCTCGGCGGTTTTTCGTCGTCCATCCTGTTCCTCGCCTTCACCTGGACCACCGGCTTCCGTTTCCTCCTCTACGCCATGGTCCTCGCCATTGGCATCCTCGTCGGCCTCGAAATCCCGCTGCTCATGCGCATCCTCAAGGAGCGTTTCCAGTTCAAGGAACTCGTCGCCAACGTCCTCACCTTCGACTACCTCGGCGCTCTCGGCGCATCGCTCCTCTTCCCCCTGCTGCTCGTCCCCCACATGGGCCTCGTCCGCAGCGCCATGCTGTTCGGCTTGCTCAACGCCACCGTTGCGCTCTGGTCGACATTCCTCTTTCGCAACCAGTTGCCACGTGCCGTCTCGCAACGTATCGCCTGCTTCATCGTCATCGCCCTGCTCATCGCCGGCATGTTCTTCGGCCAGGCCATCACCGACACGGCCGACGCCGCGCTCTACGCCGACGATGTTGTCCTTACCCGCACGACACCCTATCAGCGCATCGCTCTCACGCGCTGGAAAGAGGACTACCGGCTCTATCTGAACGGCCACCTCCAGTTCAGCTCCCGTGACGAATACCGCTACCACGAAGCTCTCGTCCATCCCGCCATGGCATCGCGTCCCGGCGCGCGCCGCGCGCTTGTCCTCGGCGGCGGCGACGGCCTCGCCGTCCGTGAACTGCTGAAGTACCCCGGCCTCGAATCGATCACCCTCGTCGATCTCGATCCCGAGGTGACCCGCCTCTTCAAGACCCATTCGATCCTGAAAACTCTGAACAACGATTCGCTCAGTTCACCCAAGGTGCGAGTCATCAACGCCGACGCCTTCCCCTGGCTTCAGCAGTCTCGCGAACTCTTCGACATCGCCATCATCGACTTTCCCGATCCCAACAACTACTCGCTCGGCAAACTCTACTCCACCGCCTTCTACCGCCTCCTCAGCCGTTCGCTTTCCGAAGGCGGCCTTGCAGTTGTCCAATCCACATCGCCGATGTTTGCCCGCCAAAGCTTCTGGTGCATCGTCGAAACGCTCAAGGCGGCCGGTCTGAAGACCTATCCCTATCACGCCTACGTCCCTTCGTTCGGCGAATGGGGTTTTGTCCTCGCCTCGCGGGAGAATTGGTCGCCCGGCGGCGAACTGCCGCGGGGCCTGCGTTTTCTCACCGTCCCGCAGATGCACGCCCTGTTCGAATTCCCACCCGACCTCGCCCCCGTCAAGGCCGAGGTCAACCGCCTGAACGACCAGGTTCTCGTTCGCTATTACGACCGCGAGTGGAGGGAGATCGTCCGTTGAAGCTCACCCGCCGCCAGGTGGCGCCCGCATTGATCGGGTTGACCGTCAAGGCCGGTCCGCCCCTGAAAGGCGGTTTCGCCCTCGAAGCCCAGGATCGCGGCCATCAGATCCGCGATCGCGCCCGCTTCCCCTCGACCAAACGAACCGTCAGGACGCCCGTCGTCATCGTCGGAGGCGGCATCTCCGGCCTCTCGGCCGCATGGTGGATGCAGCGCTCAGGCTTCAAGGACTTTGTCCTGCTGGAAATGGAGCCGGAAACCGGCGGCAACTCCCGCGCCGGCGAGAACGACATTGCGCCCTACCCATGGGCCGCCCATTACCTGCCCCTTCCCTCCCCCAACTCCCACTACGTCAGGATGCTCTGTGAGGAATTCGGCCTGCTCCAGGACGGCGTTTGGGACGAGAGATGGCTCTGCCATTCCCCTCAGGAACGGCTCTTCATCCACGGACGCTGGCAGGAGGGTCTCGAACCCCACATCGGCCTCACCCCGGATGACGCCCGCCAGTTCGACCGCTTCTTCAAGCGCATCGCCGAACTCCGCGCCGCTGGCGGCTTCACCATCCCCATGGAACTGGGCCTCCGCAAAGCAAGCCGCGACGAGCTCGCCCTCGACCGCCTCACCCTCTCCAATTGGATGCGCCGCGAAGGTTTCTACTCCCCCTATCTCCGCTGGCTGGCCGACTATTCCACTCGCGACGACTACGCCACCGGCATCGACGCCCTCAGCGCCTGGGCCGGCCTGCATTATTTTGCCGCCCGCGAGTCCGAGGAGCACGGCCCCCTCACCTGGCCCGAGGGCAACGCCTTCCTCGCCCGGCGGCTTGCCAGGACCGTCGCAAGCCACATCACGACCAACGCCATGGTCTCGCGCGTCGAGCGCGCAGGCTCCCGCTGGCGCGTCGTTGCCGGCGAGACGATCTACGAAGCCGATTACCTCATCTGGGCCGCCCCCACCTGGCTTGCGCGCTGGATCGTGAACCCGCCGCCGCCCGCCCTGCCCATGGATTCGGCGCCCTGGCTGGTCGCCAACCTGACGATGAGCCGCTGGCCCGCCGAGAAGGGGCTTGAACCCGCCTGGGACAACGTCATCTACGGCTCGCCCGCGCTCGGCTATGTCGTCGCCACACACCAGTCCCTGCGGACGCATGTCCCCAAGACGGTCTGGACGTTCTACTGGGCCTTGAGCCAGGGCAACGCCGTGGATCAGCGCCGCATCCTGCTCGGCGGCGACTGGCGCTACTGGTGTGAGCGCATCTTCGCCGACCTCGAGCGCGCCCACCCCGACATTCGCGCCTGCGTCGAGCGCATCGACATCTTCCGCAT
>CAZLDN010000034.1:0-42368 GCA_964558355.1 uncultured Candidatus Solibacter sp. | reverse complement strand
TTCAGGCCTGATCATCTGCGAGTTTTTCAGCAACCTGTGAAGCCTGCCCCACCGGGCTTGGCGGCCCGCGGATGGGGCACTCCGAACTGGCCGAACAGTTTCGCCTCTACTTTTCCGATGACGAGCATAAACCCCGCGCAAGGGTTCGCGTCTAGTAGAATGCGACAGAATGAACGCGAATCCTGGGCTACTGCGGCAGTTGGGCCTGTACTCGGCTGTCGCCCTCGTTATCTCGAACATGATCGGGACGGGGATCTTCACGACGACGGGCTTCCTGGCCGGGCAATTGGGGAGTCCGAAGCTGGTGCTGATCATCTGGCTGGTGGGCGCGGTATTCGCTTTGGCCGGGGCGTTCTGCTATTCGGAGCTGGGGATTAACTTCCCGGCATCGGGCGGCGAGTATGTCTACCTGACGCGGGCGTTCGGACCGACGTGGGGGTTCATGTCGGGTTGGGTGAGTTTCTTCGCGGGATTTTCAGCGCCGATCGCCGCGGCGGCCTTGGCGTTTTCCGACTATCTCAGTTACTTCGTCCCTGGACTGGCGCAGAACCGGGCGTGGTGGACCTGGTCGAACGGCGAGTTCGGATTGCAGTTCGGCTGGGCTCAGTTCGGCGCGGCGGGGTTGATTCTGGTGTTCACCGTGCTGAACCTGTTTGGCGTGGAGTTCATCGCCAGGATCCAGAACGCGCTGACGTCGATCAAAGTTCTGGTTCTGTTGGCATTCATCGGTTTGGGGTTCACCATCGGGCAAGGCGACTGGGGCCATCTGACGCAAGTGACCGAACGAACCGTGACGACGTCGATCCCAGCGCAGTTCGCCATCAGCCTGTTCTGGATCTACGTCGGCTATTCGGGGTGGAACGCGGCAACCTATGTGGCCGAGGAGTTGCGCAAACCGGAGCGGACGCTGCCGTGGGCGTTGATGATGGGAACCGCGGTGGTGGCGGTGCTGTACCTGCTGCTGAACGTCGTGTTTATCTATGCCGTCCCGCTGGGCGAGATGAAGGGCGTGATCGCCATTGGCAGTCTGGCGGCCAAGGCGCTGTTCGGTCCCGAGGTGGCGGGCATCTTCGCCGGATTGCTGGCGGTGTCGCTGATGTCGACGGTGAACGCGATGGTGACCATCGGGCCGCGCCTCTATTACGCCATGGCGAAGAACGGCGCTTTCCTGCCGGTGGCGGCGAAGGTGCATGAGAAGTGGCGGACGCCGGTGCCGGCGATTCTGTGCCAGGGCGCGCTGGCCATGGCGATGACGGTTTTCAGCTTCGGACTGCTGATGGTCTACATCGGGTTCCTGCTGAATTTCTTTGCCGTGCTGGCGGTGGTCAGCCTGCTGAAATTCCGGCGGCGCGAAGGCTGGCAGAAACTGGGCGTGGTGAGTTTCGGCTGGCCGCTGATGCCGATGCTATTCGTCATTCCGGGTATCTGGATGACGCTCTACGGGGCGATGATGGCGCCGGCTATTTCGATCTCGGCGGCGTTGACGCTTGCCGCCGGTGCGGCCGTCTATCATTTCAAGATACGGCCCAAGCACGATGGTTTGGTATCGTGATGTTGACATGGCGACGATTCTCGACGGCAAGGCGGTCAACCAGCAGATCATCGACGAACTGAAGCCGCGCATCGCCGAATTGAGCGCGGCGCGCAGGGCGCCGGGGCTGGCGGTGATTCTGGTTGGCAACGACCCGGCGAGCGAGATATACGTCTCATCGAAGGTGAAGACCTGCCTCGAACTCGGCATGAGGAGCGAAGAGATCCGGATGCCTGAGAGTTCGACAACGTCCGGGATCCTGGCCAAGGTCGATGAGTTGAACCGCGATCCGGGCATCGACGGCATTCTCGTTCAGATGCCGTTGCCGAAACAGGTGGATTCGCGGGCTGTGCTGTTGGCGATCGATCCATCGAAAGATGTTGACGGATTCCATCCGTTCAATGTTGGCAACCTTGTGGCGAACGTGCCGGGTCCGAGGCCCTGTACGCCGGCGGGCGTGATGGAACTGTTGAAGCGGTACGGGATCGCGTTGAAGGGCAAGCGGGCTGTTGTTGTCGGTCGTAGCGATATTGTGGGCAAGCCGATGGCGATGCTGTTGATGCACGAGCACGCCACGGTGACGATCTGCCATTCGCGGACAGCGGACTTGGCAGGAGAGTGCCGGCGGGCGGAGATCCTGGTGGCTGCGATCGGCCGGACCGCGATGATCGGAGAGGAGCATATCGCGGAAGGCGCGGTGGTGATCGATGTTGGCATCAACCGCGTGACCGATCGCGACGAGGCTTACCGTCTGACCGGCGGCAATGCGGCGCGGATGGCGGGATTCGACAAGCGCGGGTCGATCGTGGTGGGCGACGTGAATCCGGTGGCGATGGCCGAACGCTCGTCGGCCTACACGCCGGTGCCGGGCGGGGTGGGTCCGTTGACCATCGCGATGCTGATGTCGAACACGCTCGAAAGCGCGGAGCGGCGGCTGGGATAAGTCACGATGCTGCGAGTGGGCCTGACCGGGGGCCTTGCGACCGGAAAAAGTCATGTCGGCGCATATCTGGAGCAGATGGGATGCCATGTGCTCAAAGCCGACGAATTGGGCCACAAGGCGATAGAGCCGGGCGGCGGCGCGTTCGACGGCGTGGTGAGGGCGTTTGGACCGGGGATCCTGGATGAGTCCGGCATGATCGACAGGCGGACGCTGGGGGCGGTCGTTTTCGAGGATCCGGAGAAACTGGCTTTGTTGAACTCGCTCGTTCATCCGGTGGTGATCCGGGCCGAAGAGTTATGGTATGCGGGCGTGGCCCAAAGGTATCCGGGCGGCATCGGCGTTGTCGAAGCGGCTATCCTGATAGAAACGGGCAGCTACAAGAGGTTCGACAAGATCATCCTGACGGTTTGCGAACGCGAACAGCAGATTGCCCGGGCGATGAAGCGCGACCGATTGAGCCGCAAGGAAGTGGAGCTTCGCCTGAGCCGGCAAATGCCCCTGGAAGAGAAACGGAAGTTCGCCGATTTCGTCGTTGATACCAGTGGCGACAAGACGGCGACACTGATCGAGGCGCGGCGCGTGTATGAGCAGTTGAGGAGGGACAACCGATGAAATCCCGGATTCTGGTGCTGAGCCTTTTGCTGGTGGCGGGCTTTGTGTTGGGGACAACCTATGTGAAGCGGGGCGGCTGGCTGCCCGTGTCGTCAGAGGGCGGCGGGACGAATTGGTCCGGCCCGTCGACGGTGCAGGGCGCGGGCCTGTCGGCCGACGAGCAGAACAACATCGAGATCTACGGCCGGGCGCATGACGCGACAGTAAACATCACGTCGACCATCTACCGCCAGAACTGGTTTCTGGAGGTGGTCCCGCAGAATGAATCGGGGTCGGGCTTCCTTATCGACAGGAATGGTTCGATCCTGACCAACAACCATGTCGTTTCGGGCCGCGCGCCCGAGGTGCAGGTGACGCTCTCCGACCGCAGCAAGTACAAGGCGACCATCGTCTACCGCGATCCGCGCAACGATCTGGCGCTGATCAAGATTACGCCAAAGGGCAATCTGAAGCATCTGCTGCTGGGCGATTCCGAGCGGCTGCAGGTCGGGCAGAAGGTGCTGGCCATTGGCAATCCGTTTGGTCTGGAAGGCACCCTGACCACGGGCATTATCAGTTCGTTGAATCGCGACATCCGGGATGAGAACAGCAATATCCTTGAAGGACTGGTCCAGACCGACGCGGCGATCAACCCCGGCAATTCGGGCGGGCCGCTGCTGGACAGCAACGGCAACGTGATCGGCATCAACACGGCGATTCTTGGTCCCGGCGGCAACATCGGCATCGGTTTCGCCATGCCCATCAACCGCGCCAAGGCGATGCTGGAATCCTACGCCACGGGCAAGCAGATCGGGCCGCCGCCGAGGTTAGGCGTTTCCGTGGCGCAGGTGGAAGGCGACCTGGCCGTGGAGCTGGGCCTGCCGGCGGAGGGCGGGTTGTTGATCCAGCGCATCGAACCCGGTTCGCCCGCCGACGTGGCTGGATTGCGCGGACCCAAACGGGTGGCGATCATCGGCGGCATGTATGAACTGGGTATCGGCGGCGATCTGATCATGGCGATCGACGGCAAGCCGGCCAACGCACTGGACTCGCTGCGTACTGGTCTGAAGAACAAGAAGCCGGGCGACAAGGTTGAATTGACGCTGTTCCGCAATGGCCGCAAGGTGAACATCGCGGTCGTGCTGACCGCGAACGGCAGTGTGCTCTGATAGGAGACCTTTTCGAATGAGATTCGCTCTGTTCCTACTGATGTCCGCCTCTCTCGCCGGCGCGGCCGACAAGCAACTGTTCAACGGCAAGGACCTCGCCGGCTGGAAGATGACCGGACCAGGCCGCTTTGTCGTCGAAGACGGCCTGATGAAGACCGAAGGCGGCATGGGGCTGATGTTCCATGAGAAGGAGAAGTTCGGTAACGCCGTCGTGAAGGTGGTATTCAAGACGGTTGGGCCGCGCGGCAATTCTGGTGTCGTCATCCGCCTGCCCGAGCCGCCGCCCGACCCCTGGTATGGAGTCCACAACGGCTTCGAGGTTCAGATCGAAGCGGCTGGCGACGAATGGCACTCGACGGGCTCGATCTATTCCCTGTCGAAGGTTACGTCGCAGGAGCAGAAGCCCTCGGGCGAGTGGAACACGATGGAGATTGAGCTGCGCGGCCCGGTGACGGTGATCTCGGTGAACGGCAAGAAGGTGAACGAGTTCAAGGAAGGGCAACCGGTGCCGGAGCGCAAGATGTGGTACGAGCCGGTGCGCGGCCCGCGCCCGGATTCCGGCTATATCGGATTGCAGAATCACGACGCCCGTTCGATCGTCTACTTCAAGGAAGTCTCGGTCCGGCCGTTGGGGAAATAGGGACGAACTGTTTTTTGTGAGAACACTTGCCGCCTGGCGGGCGTCATGCAACTGAGACCTTTCAGGAGACCATGAATCGCCGTACCTTCATTGCCTCGGCCGCCGGGGTGGCCGCATCATCAGCCTGCAAGCGTGA
The DNA here is from genome assembly GCA_964558355.1 of uncultured Candidatus Solibacter sp. Taxonomy (GTDB): domain Bacteria; phylum Acidobacteriota; class Terriglobia; order Bryobacterales; family Bryobacteraceae; genus PNKE01. The sequence goes on along the minus strand of CAZLDN010000034.1, from coordinate 37,358 downwards.
AGCGAAGTTCGCGCGCGTCGATGCGGCGCTGGCGCCGCTCATTCCATCCTTGACGCTGGCGCTGGCCGGCCTGAGGATCGACAAACTGCACGACACTCCGTTCTACCGGAAGTACGTCGAGGGTAGGCAAATCGCCGTGTTGGAGAAGATCGAGAGCCAGACCGGCCTCGATCCCCGCAAGGACATCTGGGAGATCGTCTTTGCCTGGCGCGGTCCGAAGATGGCGCCGCTGGCCTTTATCCGCGGCAAGTTCGGCGGCGAGTTCGGACGCGAACCGAACTTCGACCGGACGAAGTTTCAGAGCCTGAGCCACAAGGGGTACTACATCGTGACGCCCGGCGAGGGGGCCGGTGTGTTGTTCATGAATACCGGCGCCGCGGTGGCCGGCCGCATAGACGATCTGAAGACCGTCATCGACGCCCGCGACGACAGGAATGCGACGCCTCCGCAGTCGCTGCTCGACCTGGTCGGGACGCTGCCCGGTTCGGCGCACTTTTGGATGGCGGCCGAGTCCGGCGCGGCGTTGCTGCCGGATATGCCATTGGAAGGCAACTTGGCGAACTTCGCGCGCATGGCCTCCGCGATGGGGCGGCTGACCGTTTGGGCGGATCTGAAGGACGGGATGAAGGCGCATATCTCAGCCGACTACGCCGACGCGCAGTCAGCCAGGATGTCGCACGATTTCGTGAAGGGCATGATCGGGTTGGCGCGCCTGCGAACGCCGGATACGGAAGCCGACATGCTGCGCCTGTTCGATGGCGTCAGGCCAGTGCTAAAGGATAAACGGCTGGAGGTCGAGGTCCAGGAACCATTCGAACTGATGGACCGCGTTATTTCCTTGGCGCAGGGATTGCGTCGCCAAGATTCATCGACCCCCCGCCCTCGCTGACGTAGTTGCGATTCCAGGACGGGATCTCGACCGTAATGTCGGCATCGTTCGACAGGATCACCGCCTGGCAGCCCAGACGCGATCCGAGTTGCAGGTCGGCCGCCATCTCGACGCGATCGGCTTCGTCGTCCGCCATCTCGGAGACGAAGCGTTCGCCGTTCTTAATCACGACATGGCAGGTCGTGCAGGCGCAACTGCCGCCACAGGCGTGTTCGATGTGGAAGCCTAAATGCTTTGCCATGTCGAGGAACGACTTGGGCTTGCCATGCTCGCCGTAGGGCAGGGCATCGAGGTCGAATTCAAAGGTGTCCCCGGAGGGAAGAAACGTCACTTTCGCCACGAAGCCAGTATAACATGATCGGCGACTAAAATGGTCCTATATGTGTCAATGAAGCTACCCGCGGCGGCGGCGCCGATGGCATATGCTCAAGTGGAGTCTCATGCGGCAAACGGCATTCATCCCCATGATCATCGCGGCGGGCCTCATTGGTTGCTCGCCCGCTCCGGTAGCGAAAAAGGAAAGACCGAAAGTGACCAAAACCAGTTTTGGCAAGACTGCCAGCGGGACTGAAGTGTCCCTCTACACGCTGAAGAATGCGAACGGCATGGAAGCCGCCATCACGAACTATGGCGGTATCCTCGTCAGCCTGAAGACGCCCGACAAGGCCGGCCAGCTCGCCGACATCGTCCTGGGCTTCGATTCGCTCGAAGGCTATCTGGCGAAGCAGCCTTACTTTGGGGCGTTGATCGGCCGCTACGGCAATCGCATCGGCGGCGCCAAGTTCACCCTGGGCGGCAAGCAGTACAAGCTGGCCGTGAACAATGGGCCGAACTCCCTCCACGGCGGACTGGAGGGCTTCGACAAGAAGGTCTGGGAGGCGAGTGCCGACGACAACACGAATTCGCTGATCCTGAAGTACTCGAGCGCCGGCATGGAAGAGGGCTACCCCGGCAAACTCGATGTCCAAGTTACCTACACCCTCACCGAAAACAACGAACTCAAGATCGACTACAAGGCAACCACCGACAAAGAGACGGTCCTCAATCTGACCAATCACAGCTACTTCAACCTGGCCGGGCAGGGCAACGGCGACATCCTGAACCATTCAATTCAGATCATGTCCGAGAAGACCACTCCCGTCGATGCGACGCTCATCCCGACCGGCGAATTGAAGGACGTTGCCGGCACGCCGTTCGATTTCACGTCGCCGCACACCATCGGCGAGCGCATCAACGACGCGAAGGACGAGCAGATCAAGTTCGGCGGCGGTTACGACCACAACTTCGCCGTCGATGGCCCCATGGGCACGCTACGGCCGGCGGCGCGGGTCACTGAACCAACGACGGGGCGCGTCCTGGAAGTCCACACGACCCAGCCGGGCGTCCAGTTCTATACGGGCAATTTCCTCGATGGAACGCTGACGGGCAAGGGTGGTAAGGTCTACCAGAAGCGCTACGGGTTCTGCCTCGAAACGCAGCATTACCCGGATTCGCCGAACAAGCCGGAGTTTCCCACGACGACTCTCAAACCCGGCGAGGTCCACAAGTCGACAACCGTTTACCGGTTCTCTGTCGCACAATAGTTGGCATGGCGGAAGTCTGTATCCATTGCGGCGGCTCGGGCTGGGTGATCGTCGAGAAAGACGGTCTCTCCGGCGCCAGCCGCTGCCCGTGCCAGAACCAGGGACGCGCCGAACGCCAGCTTGACGCCGCGCGCATCCCCGCCAATTTCGCCGGCGACACGTTCGAGAACTTCCAGATGCGCGGATCTAAGGAACTCGGCGAGGTGATGCTGTATCTAAAGAAGTACGCCGACAGCTATCCGGTCGTCGAACCTCCTGGGGTCCTGCTGGTGGGAGAACCCGGCACGGGCAAGACCCACTTGGCCGTGGCCACCGCCAAGCGGCTGATCGAACACGGATTCAGCGTCCTGTTCACCGACTATTCGCATCTGCTCTCCCGCATCCGGGCCAGTTACGACCCGACAACGGGCGCGGACCGCGACGCGTTCAAAGAGGCCATGGAGTGCGAGATCCTGCTGCTTGACGATCTCGGCGCGCACCGCGTCACGGATTGGGTTGAAGACACAGTCACGTCGATCATCACCTACCGTGCCAACGAGCGGAAGCCCACGATTGTCACGACAAACCTGCCCGATCCCGACATGGGCGCGCAGATTATCGAGCGCAACCCTGAAGGCTCGACGGCGCGCTTCGACATCAAGACGACGCTCACCGAGAAGATCGGCATGAGGGCCCGCTCCCGCCTGTTCGAGATGTGCAAGATCCTCAGGATGCCGAAGGTCGGCGACTACCGTATCAGGAAATTCTAGCCGCAGTGCGCCCAGGCGCACCGTCGTGATACAAAGGGCGCGAGTATGACCTCTCGCGAACGTGTTGTTGCCGCGCTCGACCACATCCAACCCGACCGCATCCCGATCGATCTTTCCGGCCACAGGTCGTCCGGCATCTCTGCCGTTGCTTACCCGAAGCTGCGGGCGCATCTGGGCCTGACGCCCAAGCCGGTGCGCGTTTATGACCCCGTTCAGCAGTTGGCCATCGTCGATGAGGATGTTCTCGATCTGTTTGGCGTGGACACGATCGAACTCGGCCGCGGCTTCTGTCACGAAGACAAGTGGTGGACGGAGTGGACGCTGCCCGATGGGACTCCGTGCCTGATGCCCGTCTGGGCGCTGCCGGAGCGGATGGGCGAGGATTGGGTGCTGCGTGCGCCTTCGGGACGTGTCATGGCCCGGATGCCCGAAGGATCGCTGCATTTTGATCAGGTCTACTGGCCGTTTCTCGATGGTCCCGAGGAGCTGTCGCGGATCGCCGAACTCTATCCGGAGCACATGTGGACGGGCGTGGCGTCGCCGCCTGGTCCGTCGATCGGTTCCGTGGAAGAACTCGCTGCTGGTGCGTGCTCGCTCCGGACATCGACAAATCGCGCCATCCTCGGATTGTTCGGCGGCAACCTCCTCGAGATGGGTCAGTTCTACTACCGCATGGACAATTTCCTCGCCATGCTGGGTTCGGAGCCTGAGCGGGTCCACCGCTTCCTCGATGCGCTGGTTGAGATCCATCTCGCCAATTTGAAACGATTCCTGGCAGCCGTCGGCGATTCGATCGACATCATCTGTTTCGGCGACGATCTTGGCGCGCAGAACTGCCCTCAGATTTCGCCACGTATGTACCGGGAGTTCTTCAGACCCCGCCATGCAGCGATGTGGGCGGAGGCCAAACGTCTGGCGCCGGTGAAGGTGATGCTGCACTGTTGCGGCGCGGTCCGGCAACTGCTGCCCGACCTGATCGATGCCGGGCTGGACGCAATCAACCCGGTTCAGATCAGCGGGCGCGGCATGGAAGCCGAAGGGCTAAAGCGCGACTTCGGTGCGCAACTCACGTTTTGGGGTGGCGGCTGCGACACGCAGCGTGTCCTGCCGCTCGGAACGCCGGACGAGGTTCGCGCGCATGTGCGGGCTCAGTGCGCGGCGCTGGCGCCCGGCGGCGGATTCGTCTTTCAACAAGTCCACAACATCCTGGCCGGCGTGCCGCCTGAGAATGTTATCGCGATGTACGAGGCGGTAGCTGAAGCTACTGCTTGATGATCGTGCCGTCGCGGCGGCGCACTTCGCCCCAGCCGCCATTGAGCCGTTTGCGTTCGCCCTGCTCAAACGAACCGAAGGGGTATTTCGCCGCGGCCTTCTCGTCGATCTCGATGCCCCAGCCCGGAGCTTCGTTGGCGTAGAAGTAGCCGTTCTCGGTCCTCGGGCAGCCCTGGAAGACTTCCTGTTCGCGTTCGGTGAAGATGCGGCCTTCCTGGATGCCGAAGTTGTAGCAGGCCAGATCCAGCGCGATGTTGGCGGCATGGCCGACTGGCGAGACGTCGCCGGGGCCGTGCCATGCGGTCTTGACGCCCATCAGTTCGCCCATGGCGGCGATCTTGCGGCAGGGCGTCAGGCCGCCGGCCTGCGAGACGTGGATGCGGATGTAGTCGATCAGCCGTTCCTGGATGAGCGGCGTCCATTCGTGCGGCGAATTGAACAACTCGCCCATGGCCAGAGGAGTCGAACACTGGGCGCGGATCTGGCGGAACCAGGCGATGTCCTCGGGACTCACCGGATCCTCGATGAAGAATGGCCGGTACTTCTCGACATCCTTGCAGAAGCGCACGGCCTGAATCGGCGAGATGCGTTCGTGGACGTCGTGCAGAAGTTCAACTTCGTCGCCCAACTCTTTTCTGGCGATTTCGAAGAGTTTCAGAGCTCGGCTCAAGTAGGCTTCGGGTTCAAAGACCGGAGCGGAATGCAGCGCGGGAACCTTGACTTCGCTGCGTCCCGCGCCATAGCCCGCCATGCCGGGCACGCCCACCTGGATGCGGATGTGGCGGTAGCCCTTTGCCATGAAGCCCTTGGCGGATTCGATGGCCTGCGCGAAATCGGCGCCCGACGAGTGGGCGTAGCAGTCCACCGCCTCGCGGCACTTGCCGCCCAGCAGTTGGTAGACGGGCATGTTGGCCTGGCGGCCCTTGATGTCCCACAGCGCCTGGTCGACGCCCGAGATGGCGTTGTTGAGCACCGGGCCGTTGCGCCAGTACGACGAGTTGTAGAGCATCTGCCAGGTGTCGTCGATGCGGTCGGCCGGCTTGCCGATCAGGAACGGGCGGATGTAGCGTTCGACGGCCGGGACCACGAGGTCGGCTCGCTGCGTGTAACATGCGCAGCCGTAGCCATAGAGGCCATCCTGGTCAGTCAGAATCTTCACCACCGGCAGACGCAGACCCGCGGGCGCGGTCTGGATCACCTGCACGTCCTTGATCTTCGGCGACGGCATGGCGCGAGTCGCTTTCGCCACGCGCTCCTGCGCGGCAAGCTCCCGCGGCGAGACGGCGGCGGTGGCCGCGGCCAAGGACAACAGGGTCCGGCGTTTCATGGATGCTCCTTGACTACTTCTTTTCCCGGTCTTCCATCATCCGCTTCACGTTATCAAGCTGCCGGGCGAGGCCTCTTCCCCTGGCGGCCAGGGTCAGGACGTAAACCAGCAGGATCGCCCAGGCGGTGATCAGCCCGTAGGCGAGGTAAGTAAAATTGCGTTGAACCGCGTCGTTCATCTTGAGCTCCTGAGTTACAGTGTGTGCGCTTCCCTGCGCAACGCGTCGATCTCTCTCTGCTGCTTCTCCTGGACGTATCTGACCGTGATGAAGATGGCCGCGACGATCAGCAGTGGAACCCAGTTGCCGTAAAGCATCGCGCGGTAGCCTGGATCCATCTTGCCATCGCCGAAGAGCACGGGCTGCGGGTGTTGCGTCCGGAACCACTTGATCGAGAAGAACACGAACGGGACAACCGAGAAGTTCAGAATGGACATCACAGCGGACATGCGCGCCCGCTCGGTCGGCTCTTCGATCGCCCGGCGCAAGACAAGGTAGCCGGCATAGAGCAGCCAGCAGATCAGCATCGAGGTAAGCCGCCAATCCCACGTCCACCAGATGCCCCAGATGATGCGCGCCCAGATCATGCCGGTGAGAAGATTCACCGCGCCAAAGGCCAGTCCGACTTCGGTCACCGCTACTCCAAAGGCGTCGTAGTTCAGGTTTCTGGTTTTCAGGTAGGTCAGCCCGGCTATGAGCGATGCGAGGAAGCACAGGAAGGCGGTGAATGCCGCCGGCACATGGAAGAAGATGATGCGGAAGATAGCGCCCTGAAATGCTTCGTCGGGCAGTTGGGTCAGGATGACCCAGATGTTGCGCGTCAGCAACAAAGCGGCCAGGATGCCACCGGCCAGCAGAAGATGTTTACGCATCCGAATAAGCTCCTGTCGCCGCGCTATCCAATCAAAACAGTGTCGATCAGCAGCACGGCCAGCGAAGTAAAGATGATATCGAAGCCGATCAGCAGCCGCACCCAGGCCAACTGGTCGCCCACGATCGGTTCGCCCGCAACCAGCGTCGTGGTCAACTGCATTGCCGCCATGAGGCACGGGATCAGCACCGGATAGACCAGCATCGGCAGCATGACCTCGCGCAGCCGCAGATTTACAGTCAGCGCCGAAAAAACAGTTCCAACCACGGTCATGCCCCACGTCGTCAGCATCAATACGCCGACAAGTTGCGTCGGCTGCGAATACCAGGTGACGTTGTAGAACACGCCGAAGACGGGCAGGCAGACGAATTCAATCGCCAGCAGCAAAACGTAGTTAGCCAGGGCTTTGCCCAGAAAAAGCGCCGCTCCAGGCACGGGCGAACTGACCAGCGCTTCCAGGCAATCGTTCGGCAATTCACGGGCAAACGAACGGTTGAGCACCAGCACGCCGGCGAAGGCGAAGACCAGCCAGAGCAGGCCGCCGGCCATCTCGCGGGTCGTCTCTGACGTGGGGTCGAAGGCGAAGCTGAACAGGATCAGGATAACGAGGGCGAAGCTGAGCGACGCGTTGACGGCTTCCTTGGTGCGCAGTTCGCTGCGCAGGTCCTTGGCGGCGACTGTGAGGGTCTGGCGAAGGAACCGCATTACGCCTCCCCGTAGTGGCGGTAGATCCAGCCGGGATCTTCCACCATCTCGCGCGTCCGCTCGCCCGTGAAAGCAAGTTTGCCGCGATTGATCAGCGCGACGTGGGTGGCGAGTTCCAGCGCTTCACGCAGTTGATGGGTGGACATCAAGACCGTGCGGCCCTCGGCAAGGGCCTCTCGCAGAACCGTTTGGAGGACGGCGATGGCCCGGTCGTCAAGCGCCGTGAACGGTTCGTCGAGAAGCAGAACGCGCGGGTCGTGCAGGAATGCACGCGCCACCGCCAACCGCTGCCTCATGCCCCGCGAAAACTCCCTGACGAGCCCGTCCTTCACCCGTTCTAGGCCCGTCCGTTCGAGCCACTCCCTCGCCTTCCGCTCCGGGTCGGGAAGCGCATAGAGGTTGGCGAACAGCTTCAGGTTTTCGATCGCCGACAACTCGTCATAGATGCCTATGCCGTGGCCGAGCACGCCGATCGACGAACGCGAAGAGCGCTCCGACGCGTCCTGTCCAAACAATTTCACCTGGCCCTTCGCGGGTCTCGACAGCCCGGCCAGGATCTTCAGCAGCGTCGTCTTGCCGGCGCCGTTGCGGCCCAGCAGCGCGACGCAGGAGCCCGGCTCGACGTTGAAGGTGATGTCGCGCAGGGCGGGGAAGTCGCCGTAGAATTTCCAGACGCCTTCAATGGCGAGCGCGCTCATACCTTGCGGTTATTGATGGCCGAGGCCGTTCCCTTCAGGTAGTGCGCCGTGAAGCCGAGCGCGAGGAAAGACAGCGTCAGGCCCAGCGTCCACTTCCAGTTGCGCTCGTAGCCAGGAGGCGCAATCGCCTTGATCCGCGGACCCTCCGATTCCTGCTCGTTGCCCTGCACGACAGCGAGCGAACCCGAACCCGATATCGTCAGCTTCACTTCTTTTGCCGTGATGTCGAAAATGGAAGCCTGCGACGAAGGTTCCGTGCCCAGGCTGACGATGCCCTCGCCGGCCGCTTCGATGCCTTTGGGCAGCACCAACTTCGGCGACGCGGCAGCGTTGAGCAGCTTTGTCTGCAACACCCCGCCGGCAGCGGCCGGCAGCTTGTAGCTGAAGTCGAATCGAGTTTCCCCCGGCTTCACCGGATAGTCCACCGTCCAGACGTTCGCCGTAGCGGTCTTCACGGGCTGCCGGTCGATCGGCATGCTGCCCGGCGCAATCACGCGAGCCATGACGTTGGCGCCGGCCGCGGGCGGAACGTAGATCTTTACCGTCCCGGCCCTCGGGTCCAGCCACGTCGACTGGCTCGGGTTCGAGAAGACAATGGTCTCGTTCACAACCAGTTCCTCGCCATTGGACTCGACCATGATCATGTGCTGCCCGGCCTTGGCCTCGGCCACGCGGGCCGACGAGTTGTAGACCGCCAACTCGATCCGCCCTCCCGCGGCTTGCCCCATCGGCGCGCTGTAACGCACACCCTGGTATTCGGCCTGCAACAGGTGGGCCGACCCGCTGTCGGATTCGAACGTGAACCGTCCCTCCGCATCCGTCTTGGTTGAACCGCCAGGCTCCATCCCGCCCGCCCCGAACTTCGTCATCGTCACCGTCACGCCGGCTTGCGGCTTGCCGGTCGTCTTATTCACCACCACGCCGGTAACGGCCGCGGAGAGCATCGCCGATGCGGCCAGAACCAGGAATAGAACTCTCATGACCGGACACCCTCCATCGGCGCGGCGCACTCGCCGCAAAACTTCATCGCCCTGTCGAACTCCGCGCCACACGCCGGGCACTTATGGACCGGCGTCTGCCCGGCCACTTTCCCGGCGGGCTCCCCGGCCGGTGCAGGCGCGGCAGGCCTGCCCGCTTTCCCAACCACCTTGTCGATCCCGGCCATCACCTTGGCCAACTCGTTTTGCAGGCCGGTCTTGGTCTTCTCGTAGTCGGACTCGGAGAGCTTCCCCAGCCGGTATTCGAAGTTCAGATCGCGAAGGTTCTCGTAAATGGCGGCCTTGCGTTCTTCGAGATGCGCCGTGGGCGAAAGCGTCTCGGACGGCGGAATCGCGCCGGGCCGGATGAAGAGGACAAACGCCAGTACGGCGCTGATGAGAAGGATGGATACTGCTAGGGTCATGAGTCGAGGTCGGACAGATCCTTGTCGATCTGGGCCTGGTAACGGTTGAGTTCAGGCGACGCTTCCCCAGCGGCTAACGCAGCCGCCGGACGCCGCCGCAAATAGAAGCGGATCAACAGCCCGATCATCCCCAACCCGGCTGCCAGCCCCACATAGGGCATCACATAGCTCAATAAGTAAAACCCCTCGGCAGGCGGCTTGCGCAGGATGTCCTTGCCGTACTTGCCCACCATGGCCTCCAGGATATCGTCGTCGCCCCGGCCCGCGTCCACCATCGTCAGCAACTCCTGCCTGACCGGGTCCGAGAAGTGGCACTGCAACATGTTGCACTCGGTCACGCTGGCGTTGCAGCCGCACTTGCAGTGCAGCATCGCGCCGAGCTGCCGCACGCGGTCGTTCGATAGCGGCGTCGCGCCATGGGCCATGAACAAGGCGGCCACAAATGCGATGAGGATCTTACTTTGCCACTGTCTTCTGTTCGGCATAGACTCCCACCACTTCGGTCCGCGGATACGACAGCCGCGCCTTACTCGGAACCAGGCAAACGAACGTCCCGAACATCAAAACGACGAACCCCAGCCAGATCCATGTCACCAGCGGGAAAATGTAGGCCTGGATAATCGCCTTGTTCTCTGTGTCTGTCGACATCCCCGCGAAGTTCAGATAAACGTCTTCGTTCAGCCGCCGCCGAATCGACACTTCAGAGGTCGGCTGCTCTGTCACCAGGTAGACCCGCCGTTCGGGCGTCAGGACTTGCAGCAGCGATCCATTCTTATAGACGCCCACTTCGGCCCGCTGCCAGGTGTAGTTCGGGTTGTCGCCATCGGAGATCTTGTCGACGTGGAATTCGTAGCCGCCCATCGTGAAGCGGTCGCCAATGGTCACTTCGCGCGTCGTGTCCTTATTGAAGGCCGAGCCGCTGAAGCCGATGAACATGATCACCACGCCCATGTGCACCAGGTACCCGCCATAGCGACGCGTATTGCGGTGGGTCAGTTCGATCGCCGCCCTGAGCATGTTCATCTCGCTCTTGCCGGCGATGGCCCGCGAGCCCTTGTAGAACTCCATCGCGATCGTCGCCGACACGAATGCGCAAAGCCCAAAACTCATCGACGCATAGAAATGCCGCGAACCCATCGCCAGCGAGATTGCCACGGCCACGGCAAACATGATCGCCGGCCAATAGAACGCCCGCCTCAGGCTCTCCCACGAACTCCGCCGCCAGGCGATCAGCGGACCGACGCCAGTCAGAAACAGCAGGAACAGGCCGATCGGGATGTTTACCTTGTTGAAGAACGGCGCGCCGACTGTAATTTTTTCGCCCATCACCCATTCGGTCAGCACCGGGAACATCGTCCCCCACAACACAGCGAAGGTGGACGCCAACAGAATCAGGTTATTAAACAGGAAGCTCGACTCCCTCGACAACACGCTTTCCAGATGCGTTTCGCTCTTCAGATAGTCCAACCGCCTCACGATCAGAATCACGGTCAGCGTGATCGTGATCGCCAGGAATCCCAGGAACCAACTGCCGAGCGACGACTGCGCGAACGCATGAACGCTCGACACAATCCCCGACCGCGTCAGGAATGTGCCGAAGATGCAAAGGAAGAAGGTGGAACTCACCAGCACCATGTTCCACACCTTCATCATGCCCTTCTTCTCCTGCATCATCACCGAGTGCAGGAACGCCGTTGCAGTGAGCCACGGCAACAGGCTGGCGTTCTCCACCGGGTCCCATCCCCAGTAGCCGCCCCAACCCAGCACCGCGTACGCCCAACCCGCGCCCAGCAGCACGCCCGCGCTCTGGAAGCCCCAGGTGATCAACGACCAGCGCCGCGTCGTCGCAATCCACGCTTCGCCCGGCTGTTTCGTGATCAGCGAACCCATCGCGAACGCAAACGGCACGATGAATCCGACATAGCCCAGATACAGCGTCGGCGGGTGGATCGCCATCGTCCAATACTGGAGCAGCGGGTTCAGGCCCTGTCCGTCCTGCACGGCCGTGATGCCCCGTCCCACCGCAAGCATCTGGAACGGCGGTTCGACAAAGGCATTCAACGTCAGGAAGAAAATCTGGGTGAACATCAGGATGGCCGTCACCCACGGCATCATGTCCCTGAACTTGCGCCGGTTGGTCAGCAGTACGACCGCCGCATAGAAGCTCAGCAGCCACGACCACAACAGTAGCGACCCTTCCTGCCCGCCCCACCACGCGGCGAACTTATACACCGCCGGCATCGCCTTGTTCGACCGTGCGGCGACATAAGCGAAGCGGAAGTCCGATGTCATCAACGCGTAGATCAGAATCCCGCTGGCCACCGTCAGCAGGGCGAAAATCCCATACACCGCCCGCTGACCGCTGACCGTCAAATACGGCCGTTTCGTCAGCGCCCCAACCACCGACGCGACGACTGAATAGATCGCCAGACAGAATGCGACCAGAATGGCGAGAGCGCCTAAGGTCTCCATGGTGCGGTTGTGTCTCCTTCGTGGGGGATCGGGATCGCAGGCATTTCGTGAGGCTAGATCGCAGCCGGCTTGCCGTTCAGCGGAACATCCGCCGGGTGCTTGTTCGGATCCGCCTCATACTTCGACGGGCACTTCGCGGCGATCGACGACGCATGGAACGTCCCCTCGGCCGTCAATTGGCCGTCGGCCATCGCCTGAGCGTTGTCGCGGAAAGTATCCGGCAGCGGATCCTTGCCCGTGTAGGTCACGCTGAGGAATTGGTTGTGGTCCTTCTCGACGATCTTGAAATGGACCTTCGTGCCATCCCTGCGGATCGAACCGGGCACTACGTCGCCCGTCACCCGCACACGCTTGCCAACCTCGACCGAGTCCGACTTCAACTCCGAGATCGTCTTGTAATACGTCTTTGACTCGTTGATCCCGCTGGCCGCAAGCCACACCAGCGTGCCGACGATAACGGCCATCACCATCCCGAACTTGACGTATGTCTTCATATGAGTCCTGTGTCCTCAGTATAGACCCAATCTGTACCGGAAGGGTCGTAATACCGCGCCGGTCGAGCTTCGTTCGCTGACAGTTGGACCTAATCTCCACTTTATCATTGATGCCCGGCGATTCCATCCGTTTCCGGCATCGCCGGCCACGGTAGCCCGGCGCCGGCCAGCGCGGCGCGAATCCTCTCCCGCGCCTCGCCGGTGGTTCCCATCGGGAAAACGCCATGCACTCCAGTCTTCAGCAGCAGTTCGATCAGCCGCTCCAATCCGGGCGCGTCGAGCGCTCCATCAGGTGTCAGCGGCGTGACAAGCGGCGCAATGATGCCGCGCGGCGGGCGGGGAAGTTCTGAAGGCATCTCGGCGAAGCTAACACTCTATCACCATGGCGCTCTCGTAAAACGTTACCCATCCTGTTGATTTTCCGTGTATAGTGTGATGGAGAGGGTCAAGACTGAGGCTTCTCATTCATACCTTCCGGACCAGCCGGGAAACGCCATCGCCCACGATGGGACAGCTCCGTCCGCGAACCGGTACGCCCGAACAACCCCGTCCAAGGAAAGTCCGCAGCTAGCCTTTTTCCCGCATGTATCCACCCAGATTTGTACGCCCCCGAGTCAGAATCAGAGAAAACGTCAATGACGCCATCCGGGCCCGTGAAGTACGCGCCATCTTCCCTGACGGCACCGTCGAGGTGATGCCTACTCAGGCCGCCGTCCGCAAGGCGCTGGACATGGGTCTCGACCTCATCGTCGTCTCTCCCACCGCCGAGCCGCCGGTCGCCAAGGCGATGGACTACGGCCAGTGGCAATACGAGGTCAAAAAGAAGCAGCACGACGCGCGCAAGAAGCAGCACGTGATCCTGGTGAAGGAGGTCAAATTTCGCCCCAACACCGACGACCACGACTACGACTTCAAGTTCAAGCACGCCGTCCGCTTCCTCACCGAAGGCAATCGCGTCAAGGCGATCGTCCAGTTCCGCGGACGTGAGATCGCTCACGCCGACCTGGGCAGAAAGCTCCTCTTGCGGCTTGTCGCCGACCTCGCCGAATTCGGCGCCGTCGAAGGCACGCCCAGGCTCGAAGGCCGTAGCGCCCACGTCATCATCAGCCCCATCAAGAAGGACGCCGTCAAGGAAAAGAAGAAGGAAAAGCCGCCTTCACCGCCCGCGCCGCCACCCACGCCCGTTCAGTAGAACAGGTATTTCCGCCACTGCTCGTCTGCCCGGCCCACCAGCCGCATCAGGTGCCGTGACGTGTGCAGACTGAACGGCCGCGGTTGCCTCAATAGCCGCATCCCGGCCTCTTCGGGTGTTCGGCTGCCCTTGCGGTTGTTGCACGTGTGACAGCAGGCCACCATGTTCTCCCAACTCGTCTCGCCCGCGCGTGAACGCGGGATGACGTGATCCAGCGTGAGATCGCCGCCCGAGAAGGTCTTGTGGCAATACTGGCACGTGTAGCGGTCCCGGACCAGAATGTTCTTCCGCGACAACGCCCGCGTCTGGTGCGGGATCCTGCGGTATTCGAGCAACCGGATCACGCTCGGCAGCGCGAAGGCGCGCCGGCTCGCATGGAGGAAGACGTCGGCGTGCGCTTCGGCTGAAGCCACGCCTTTGAGTATCAGGACCACCGCGCGTCTTGCGGCGCAGATGTTGATCGGCTCGTAACTCGCGTTAAGTACGAGAACCGGTCGATGAAGCGGTTCGGCCAGGGCGGTCATTGGAACGGCGTCTCCTCTGCTTTCTGCCTCAGTTCATAACTCTCCTGCAAGGCCAGCCGGCCTCGCCGGTCCACCCTCGCCACCGTCAACACAGCCACACGCAACGCCCCATGCTTCTTCAACTCCGCCGCCGCCGCATTCACCGTCGAACCCGTCGTCAGCACGTCGTCCAGCAGCAACAGCCGTTTCCCCTTGATCGCATCCGAATCGGTGGCGCCAAAACTGCCCCGCACATTGCGCCGCCGCTTGGCCCCCGACAGCACGGACTGCTTCCCGGTCCGCCGCGTCTTCTTCAACGCCTTCAGCACCGGCAGACCCGTATGGCGGGACAACTCCGCCGCCAGCGATTCGCACTGGTTGAAGCCGCGCACCATCCGCCGCGTCCAGTGGATCGGCATGGGAACGATAGCGTCGATCCGCTCGCTGCGCGGCATCGCCTCGGCCAGATACGCCCCGAGCTGTTTGCCCAACGTACGCATCCCGTGGAACTTGAAGCAGTGGATCAGGTCCTTCAATACGCCGTCGTAGCCGCCCCATGCATAGGCCGCGTCGAACGCCGGCGCGCCCGCCGCGCAAAGCCGGCAAAGCCCGCTCTCGTCCAGCGCCCTTTCGCGCAGGAACGGCGTCCGGCACTTCGCGCAGAAGATCTCCGGCGCCAGCGGCCGCGGCGACTCCAGACACTTCCGGCACACCGGCGCACGGCCATACCCGGTCAATGGCTCGTCGCAAATACGGCAGTTGTCAGGGAAAATAAGCGAAAACAGACGGGATGGAACCTGGCTGAGCCAGGAGGCGAGGGCCGATCGGTCGTTAGCGAGGCTTCTACTCGAGAAGACCCACCTCCAAGCCACAGTATACATCAGCCGCTCCGAAACAATTGCCCCCCCTTTCGTGCTGAACTGGAAGTGAAGTAGACGATGGCCCTCCTGCTCAGTTCCTCCGGCATCTCGAAACAGTTCGGCGTTAAGCCGCTGTTCACATCCATCTCGCTCGCCGTCAACGAGGGCGAGCGCCACGGACTCATCGGACCCAATGGCGCGGGCAAGTCCACGCTGCTCAAAATCCTCGCCGGACTCGACCACGCCGACTCCGGCGAAGTCTCCCTCCGCAAGGGCGCCCGCCTCACTTACGTCGAACAGGACCCCGAATTCGACCCCGCCCTCACCGTCGCCCAGGTCGCCTCGTCCATCGCTCACGAAGAAGCCGTCATCCCCGCGCTGCTTGGACAGGCCGGTTTTGACGATCCTGGAGTCGTCTCAGGCACACTCTCCGGCGGTTGGCGCAAACGCCTCGCCCTGGTGCGCGGTCTGGCCTCCCGTCCCGACCTTCTCCTGCTCGACGAGCCCACCAACCACCTCGACCTCCAGGGCATCCAGTGGCTCGAGCGCACTCTAGCCGCCGCCCCTTTCGCCACCATTACCATCAGCCACGACCGTTACTTCCTCGAAAACGTCGCCACCCAGATGATGGAACTCAGCCGCGTCTACCCCGAAGGGTTGTTCAAGGTTGACGGCAACTATAGCGATTTCCTCGAAAAGCGCGAAGCCTGGGAGGAGGCCCAAGCCAAGATGCGCGAAGGCCTCGCCGCCCGCGTCCGCCGCGAAGTCGCCTGGCTCCGCCGCGGCGCAAAGGCCCGTACCCGTAAGTCGAAAGCCCGCCTCGACTCCGCCGCCGCCATGATCCGCCAGCTCGACGACATGCAGCAGCGCGCCCGCGTCGACACCGCCTCGATCGACTTCACCGCCAGCGACCGCAAGACCAAACGTCTCGTCGAACTCGACAACGCCGCCTGCGACCTCGGCGGCGCCCGCCTGTTCTCCGGCGTCAATCTCGTCCTCGCCCCCGGCCGCCGCCTCGGTCTGGCCGGCGCCAACGGCAGCGGCAAGACGACGTTTCTCCATCTTCTCTGTGGATCGATCGAACCCTCCGAAGGCTCCATCCGGCGCGCCGACCACCTCAAAATCGTCTACTTCGACCAGAACCGCGAACGCTTCGATCCGTCAACCACCCTTCAACGCGCTCTCGCCCCCGAAGGCGATTCCGTCCTCTATCAGGGCCGCCCCATCCACGTGAACGCCTGGGCTCGCCGCTTCCTCTTCCGCGAGGAACAGCTCAATCAACCCGTCGGTTCGCTTTCCGGCGGCGAACACGCCCGCATCCATATCGCCCGCCTCATGCTCGAACAGGCCGACCTGCTCCTCCTCGACGAACCCACAAACGACCTGGATCTCGCCACGCTCGAGGTTCTCGAAGACAGCCTGCTGGAATTCCCCGGTTCGCTCGTCCTGGTCACCCACGACCGCTACCTGCTCGAACGCGTCACCTCCGCCATTCTCGGTCTCGACGGCAACGGCGGCGCTGGTCTGTTCGCCGACCTGAACCAGTGGGAGTCCTGGCTCGCCGAACGCCGCGCCGCGCGCGCCGAATCCGACCGTGCCAGCGCCAGGCCCGCGCCGGAACCGGCCAAGCCGTCCGCCCCCCCGTCCGGCCCAAAGAAGCGCCTCTCCTACATCGACCAGCGCGAATTCGACACCTTCGAGGAGCGCATACTGGCCGCCGAGCAGCGTGTCAGTGAATGCGACGCCGCCCTCCACGCGCCCGACACGGTCTCGGACCCCGTTCGCATCGAGATCTGCTACAACGCCCTCCAGCAAGCCCAGTCCGAAGTCGAAGCCCTGTACGCCCGCTGGGCCGAACTCGAAGCCAAACTGGGCTAGCCGGAAGGCGGACGCCCGCGTCCGCGCCGGACCCCAGGTCCGGCCAATCAATCCTATTGAAACTGCTCCTTGAACCGCTCGAACTCCGCCCGCAGCCCCCGCAACTCAGCTTCCAGGTTCTCCACCCTTTCAGCCAGACCCGCTGCCGCCGGAGCCGCTCCCTTCGCCGCCACCGCCTCTTCGGTCCATTCCGGCTCGCCCCCCAGCAGTTGAACCCACCGCGCCTCTTTCATCCCTTGCAGCCGGGGCATCAACTTCGCCAGCGGCTGGCCCTCGCGCCCTTCCAGCCTGTGCAACGTGTGCTCCACCGCCGAATGGTCCTCGAACACATGCAGCCTCGCCGCCCTCTCGCGCAACTCCGCCACCGTCTGCGGGCCTCTCAGCATCAACGCGGCCATCACGGCCAGTTCCCCACGCGTGAAGTTGAACGACTCGCCCAACCTGTGCCTGTACTTCTCCACCCGGCTGCCAAGCTCATGCACAAACACGGCCAGCGACTTCGACCTCAGCCCCTCCAGACCCTCCATCACCGTCGCCTCGTCATAGGCCGCCACCGGCTCGCGGTTCGTCTTCTGATTGCAGGCGTTCAACAACGCGTTGAGCGACATCGGATAGTAGTCCGGCGTCGTCATGTCTTTCTCGATCAGCGCGCCCAGGACACGGATTTCGACGGAGTTCAGTTGCATGTTCCTTATAGCATCCCACCGGCCGTTTCACCTGCGCAAAACCCTGCCTGCAATTGTGTTGTCATGGATCTGTAACATATGCGCTTCAGGTCTCTCGCCCTCGCTCTCGCCATCTGTGTCTCCCCTGCCGCCGCCGAGGATGACTTCGGCCTCTTGCAAATCACCAACGCCAATCTGGAAATGAACGGCAAGTCCACCCTTCAAATCCACACCCGCGTTCGCACCCATCACGATTCCCGGAACTTCTATCAATTCCGTACCGGCCCCATCCTCATCCACCAGTTCACTCCCCGTGTCGGCGGTCTTGCCGGCTACTACTACATCAACCAGGACAACTCGTCGACTCCGGCCAACACGCGCATCCACCGCCTTTGGGCCGGGCCGCAGTTTCGCCTCCTCGACGCCCGCCGCTGGGCCGTCGACACACGCCATCTCGCCGAGCGCTTCGTTGTCTCCGGCAAGGACGACTACACGCGTGTGCGCAACCGCGCCATGCTGATCTACAAGAATGGCGCGCTCCAGCCCTTCGCAAGTTTCGAGGCGCTGGTCCAGAATGGCGACTGGTACGAACGCCACGCCGTGGGAGTCCAGTTCCGCACTAAAAGCCAGGTGACCTACGGTATCAGCTACGAATACCGCGCCTCCCCCACCGGTCCCGGAATCCACCTCATCGCCACCACCATCCAATTCCGAGCCTGGCGGAACGGGAACATCCCCCACATCGACTAGCGCGTTTCAAACACCGCTAGCACCCCGAAGTGGTCCGAAGGATAAATCGGCGCGCGCTGGTCGTCCACCGTCCGCGCCACGCTCACCGTCCACGGCGCGCTGAACAGAATCCAGTCGATCCTCGCCGCTCCGGGCGTCCCCTTGAATCCATGGAAAGTCCCTTCGGGACCGCTCTTCTCCGCCGCCACCTTCCAGGCATCGGTCAGCGCCCCGGTCAACTCCACATACGGCGGCGTCCCCTCGCCCGTATTGAAATCGCCCGTCAGCACCACCGGCAACTTCTTTGTCCGCGACTCGATCCACTTCCTGATCAACTTCGAGCTGTTCAGCCGCGCCTCGCCGTCTTCACCCCTGTGCGCATAATGCGTGTTCACCAGCAGAAACCGCAGCCCCGCCTTTGTCCTGAACACGCCCCATGTCGCCATCCTCGGCAGGCTCATGTTCCAGGCGATCGACCCCGGCACGGACGGCGTTTCGCTCAGCCAGAAATTGCCCGACTCCTCAAGCGTCAGCGCGTCCTTTTTGTAGAACACGCCCATATACTCGTCCTGCTCGTTGCCGCGCCGGCTCACGCCGAACCACGCGTACTCAGGCAACCTCGCCACGATGTAGTCGCCCTGATGCTTGAACAGTTCCTGCGTGCCCATGACATCAGGCGCGTACTTCTTCACTGTGTCGGTAAACAGTTCGCGCCGCTTCTCCCACAGGTTGTCGCCATCCTGCGGCGACGGCATCCGCACGTTGAACGTCATCACGCGCAGCGTCTCCGCCGCGCACGGCAGCAGCGCCAGCAGGCCGGCCGCGAGAAAGAGCTTTCCGGGTCTCATCCGTTATAGAATCGCACGCATGGACAAGCTCTGGATCGTTCTCCTTCTGCTCCTTCCGGTGTGTGCCGCTCCGCCGGAGAGCTACGTCCCGGCGTTGAAGTCGACCCTCAACGACAACATTCTGAACTTCTGGCTCACCCGCTCGATCGACAAGGTCCACGGCGGCTACAAGATCCGCTTCGGCCCCCACGGCGAGGACCAGGGCGACGGACCCAAAGCCCTCATCACCCAGGCCCGCACCGTCTGGCTGTTCTCCCGCGCCGCCCGCGCCGGCTACGGCGACCGCAAGCAACTGCTCGCCGCCGCCGGTCATGGCTACAAGTTCCTCACCTCCAAAATGTGGAACGCCAAACACGGCGGCTTCGCCTGGGCGGTCGACGCCACGGGCAACACCAGGATTCAGCCGAAGATCCACATGTACGCCCAGTCCTTCGCCCTCTATGCCATCTCCGAATACGCCATGGCTTCCGGCCGCAAGGACGTTCTCGCCTTTGCCATCAAGTTCTTCGACCTCCTCGAACAGAAGGCGCACGACAACCAGCATGGCGGCTACATCGAGTTCTTCAATGAAGACTGGACGCCCGGAGACGGCCCAAACTACATGTCGGCGCCATCGTCCTACAAGCTCATGAACACCCACCTCCACCTCATGGAGGCCGTCACCACGTTCTACCGCGCATCGAAACTCCCTCTCGCCCGCACCCGCCTCATCGAGTTGATGTCGATCGAAAGCAACGCCGTCGTCCGCAAGTCCATCACCGCCTGCACCGACCAATACACCCGCGACTGGCGCCCGGTTCTCGACGGCCAGGCCGCCCGCGTCAGCTATGGCCACGACCTCGAAAACATCTGGCTCCTCGCCGACGCCGCCGATGCCGCCGGCCTGCCCGTCTCGCCCTATCTTGACCTGTTCCGCGTGAACTTCGACTACTCGATGAAATACGGCTGGGACGAAACCAACGGCGGCTTCTGGTACTTCGGCTGGTTCCGCCAGCCCGCCAGCGGCCGCACCAAGAGTTGGTGGGTGCAGTCCGAGGCGCTCGTCAGCGCCCTGACCATGTACAAGCTCACCCGCGATCCCGAGTACCTGGAAGTCTTCGAGAAGACCTGGCAGTTCATCGATAAGCGCCAGATCGACCGCAAGTCGGGCGAATGGTGGGAGACGGTTGACGCGAATCTTCGTCCATCGGGAAACAAGGCCCACGACTGGAAGGCCGGTTACCATAATGGCCGTGCCATGATTGAAGCTATCAGCATCATCGAATCCTTGGGAGCAACGAAATGAACATCACGACTACCCGCCGCCAGTTCGTCGCCGCCAGCCTGGCTTTGCCCGCCCTCGCCCAGCCCGAACCCGGCTTCACATCGCTTTTTGACGGCAAGACCCTCAACGGATGGAAACTCGTTCGCGGCCGCGGCCGCGGCTACATCGTCGAGGACGGCGTCATCGTCTGTCCCAAGGACGGCGGCGGCAATCTCTTCACCGAGGCCGAATATGCCGACTTCATCCTCCGCCTCGAATGGCGTCTTTGGGAAGGCGGCAACAACGGCATCGGCATCCGCGCTCCGTTGACCGGCGACGCCGCCTATGCCGGCATGGAGATCCAGGTCCTCGACGACGACGCGGAGGTCTACAAAAATCTCCGCCCCGGCCAATACACCGGCTCGGTCTATGACATCGCCCCGGCGCGCCGCGGCTTCGTCAAGCGCAATGGCGTCTGGAACAATTACGAAATCGCCGCCGGCAAGCGCCGCATCAAGGTCACGCTGAACGGCGAACTCATCACCGACGCCGACTTGAGCGCCGTCACCGATCCCGCCATCCTCGCCAAGCACCCCGGCCTGGTCCGCACCGCCGGCCACATCGGACTGCTCGGACACGGCACCCGCGTCGAGTTCCGCAATCTGCGTGTCAAGACCCTGTAAGGAGCTTCACCCGCGTTGACACAACGTTCGAGCGGCCCAGGATGGCTTGGACGATGGCAGCCCGCAACCGCGCCGCCAGCTCCGGACCTCGCCGTTCTACTCGACGCTCTGCCCGTCAGTATCTTCGCCTTCGTTCCTGGCAGGGGGATCGTTTACGCCAATCAGTTGCTTGGCCGGCGGCTCGGCAGACCGGTCGGGGAACTGATCGGGCTCAGGGCGGGAGATCTGTTCCCGCCTCATGTCGCCGGTCAAATCCACGCACGGGTGTCGGAAGTCCTCGCTGGCCAAACCGCCACGTTCGAACTCCCCTACACCCCGCCGGGGGAGGACGAAGAACGTCTTGTCCTGCTGACCATGACCGCCTGTAACGTCCCCGGATGGGGCGAGGTCATCGCCGTTGCCGCCCGCGATGTGACTCGCGAGAGAGAGGTCGAACTCGATCTCGCCCGCCAGCGCGACTTCATCCAGGCCCTGTTCGACACAACGGACGCCTTGCTCATCGTCGTCGACGGCAACGGCGGAATCGTTCGCTGGAACCGCGCCTGCGAACGCCTGACCGGCTATCACATCTCTTCCGTGGCCGGACGGAACTTCTCCGAAGCCCTGCTCAGCCCGGCCGCCCGGCCCCAGGGCGAGGCCCTGCTGCGCCGCACGGCATTGACCGGGCAGGCCCAGCGCGATCGCCTGCCGGTGGCCGGCAGCGACGGCAAGCTCATCCATGTCTCCTGGTCCGCCACCTCCCTCAAAGCCGATTCCGGTGAATCGGACTTCGCCGTTCTCACTGGCGTGGACGAAACCTCCATGATACTGGCCGAACGGCAGCAGGAAGAGTCCGCTCTCGAGTTCATGGCCGTCTGGGAATCCGTGGCCGATTTCATGATGTTCCTGGACGTTTCCGGCGTCATCGTGGCCGCCAACCGCGCGCTCTGCCGGTTGGCCGGCCAGGACCGCGGCGCCGTCGAGGGCCGCCTGTTTCTCGAAGTCTTCCAGCAGTGGCCCGGCCATGAGGACGACGAACTCGCCCAGTTCCGCGACCGCTTCGAAACCCGTTCCTTCCCACAATGCGAGGTCGCCGAATACCGTCTCGCTTCCGGCCGCGCCGCCTGGCTTGAAATTACCAGCTCGCTTGTCGAACGCCCTGGCCAGCCCGCCTGGCTGCTCCAGGTCGCCCGCGACATCACCGGCCGCGTCAAACGCGAACAGCAGCTCCGCGAGACCAACGAGTTCCTCGAATCCGCCACCCAGTGGGCCAAGGAGATGGCCGCCAGCGCCGAAATAGCCAGCGCCGCGAAAAGCGAATTCCTGGCCAACGTCAGCCACGAGATCCGCACCCCCATGAACGGCATTCTCGGCATGACCGAGCTGGCGCTGATGACCGACCTCACCGCGGAACAGCGCGAGTACCTCAAAATGGTCGAGAGTTCGGCCGAATCTCTGCTATCCCTGCTCGACGACATCCTCGACCTGTCGAAAGCCGAAGCCGGCCGCATCGAATTCCGCCTCGCTCCCTTCGACCTCAGCGCCGAAGTCGAAGGCCTGATGAAGCCGATCGGCCACCGCGCCGCCGCCAAAAACCTCTTAGCCCATTTCTCGCTCTCGCCGAACCTGCCGCGCGCGCTGACCGGCGATTGGAGCCGTCTGCGCCAAGTCCTGCTTAACCTGCTGGCCAATGCCGTCAAGTTCACCGATTCCGGCGAGATCCACCTTGCCGTCGATTGCCTCGGCTATGACAAGGGCCGTGCGCGAGTCCGCTTCCTGGTTCGGGATTCCGGCCCCGGCATCCCCCCCCACAAAATCCACGACGCCTTCGCTCCCTTCACCCAACTGGATGGATCGAATACCCGCCGCCGCGGCGGTACCGGCCTTGGCCTCTCCATCTGCGCCAAACTCGTCGATCTCATGGGCGGACGCATTCTTGCCAGCGGCGAAGTGGGATCCGGTACCACCTTCGGCTTCGTTCTTTCACTCCCCGTCGCCGCCGACGACCTGGCGCCGCCGCCTGCCCCGGCCCGCCCCGTTCGGCTCCGGCTCGACCGGCCGGTCCGCTGCCTTCTCGCCGAGGACAACCCAGTCAACCAGCGGCTCTTTCTCGCCATGCTCGAACGCGCCGGCATCCAGGCCTCGCTCGCCTCGACCGGCCGCGAAGCCCTCCGGATGGCCTCGACGCAGAGCTTCGATATCGCCATCATGGATGTTCAGATGCCTGAAATGGACGGCCTCGAAGCCACCGCCTCCATCCGTAGCGGAGAACTCCTCACCGGCCGCCACCTGCCCATCATCGCCATCACCGCCCATGCCATGCCCGGCGACCGTGATCTTTGCTTTACCGCCGGCATGGACGGCTATCTCAGCAAGCCCGTCCGCATGGAGAGCCTCATCAGCGAGATTCAGAGACTTATTGCGCCTCTGGCCACTTCTGCGACAATAGCTGATAGTCCCCATCTTGGGACTCCCGCCATGCCCATGATCGATTACAGTCAAGCCCTGGATCGCGTCGGCGGGGACCGCGAGCTGCTGGCCGAACTTGCGGGGCTTTTCCTCGACGAATATCCGCGCCTGCTCTCCGCCTCCAACGCGGGTATCGAGAACGCCGATCTTCCGGCCGCCGCCGCCGCCGCCCACCAACTCAAGGGCCTGCTCGCCCAGTTCGGCTCCGAGCAGGGCCGCCAACTCGCCCTCGCTTTGGAATCCGCGGCCAAAACCGGCGGTACGGCTGACGCCAGCGCTGCTCTCGATCAGCTTTCCACCCACTTGGATGAACTCCACGACACTTTTGTCCGCCTTAGCCAAGGCGAGGAGATCGTCTAGCGGCCCGAATTGTCTAAGGTCTGCTATAGTGTGATTTCCCTGCCATGCACCCAACATCCCCACGGGAGTTTGTCTGCGCCCACAGCCCCGATTCCGACGACGCCTTCATGTTCTACGCCATGGCCACGCGGAAGGTCCGGTCGAACTCCGTCGTCTTCAAGCACCTGCTCGAAGACATCGAATCGCTCAACCAGCGCGCCATGCGCGGCGAGTATGAGTTCACCGCCATCTCGTTCCATGCCTATCCTTACGTCGCCGATAAGTACCGCCTGGTGAATTCGGGCTGCAGCGTCGGCGATGGCTACGGCCCGATGGTGGTTTCCACCGCGCCGATGTCTCTCGCGAACCTGAAAGGCAAGCGCGTCGCCATCCCCGGCAAGCTGACCACCGCTTACCTCACGCTGCGCATCCTCGAGCCTGATTTCGAAGCGGTCGTTGTCCCATTCGACAAGGTCCTCGACGCCCTGCGCGAGAAGAGCGTGGACGCGGCGCTTGTCATCCACGAAGCCCAGTTGACCTACACCCGCGGCGGCCACAACCTGGTCGTCGATCTCGGCAAGTGGTTCCGTCAGAAGTACGACCTGCCTCTTCCCCTCGGCGCCAACGCGCTGCTCAAGAGCGTTGACGATCAGCTTCAGGTCGAGATCTGCCGCATGATGCGCGAGAGCATCCAGTACGCCCTCGATCACCATGAAGAGGCGCTCAACTACGCCATGCAGTTCGCCCGCGATCTCGATCCGGCGCTGGCCGAAAAGTTCGTCGGCATGTATGTCAACCACTACACCGTCGATGCGGGCCAACCCGTCCGCCTGGCAGCCCAGAAGCTGCTCGACCTCGGCTTCGAAGCCGGTGTCATCCCGAACCGCGTTCAAGTCGAATTCATCGGCTGAGCGTCCCGGCCCAAAGTTCGCTCAACAACTATCGGAAGGCGGACGCCCTCGTCCGCGCCGGACCCCCGGTCCGGCTGCTCCACAAAATCTATTCGAACCCTTGAAATCATATCGGGCGAGTCTCCTCGCCTACAATGGTTCTATGCGACTTTGCGCCGTCCTGCTCCTAGTCCCGTTCCTCTGCGCCCAGGAGGCTCCAAGCGTAGGGTCTAAAGACAAGATCAAGGCCGCCCGCGCAACGGTGAAGACAGGCCCCGGCGCCATTCCGCAACTCGATCCGCTCTTGATGGATCCCGATGTCGAGGTCCGCCGCGAAGCCATCAAGGCGCTGGCGGAGATCGGAACCCAGCATGGGCTGGACCTGCTGGTCCGCTCCACGCGCGATGGCGACGCCGAGATCCAGATCCGCGCCGTCGACGCCCTGGTGAACTTCTACCATCCCGGCTACATCAGCACGGGGATTTCGGGGACTCTCAAAAGAGCCGGTGCGGCTCTGAGCGTGTCCTTCAGGCAGGACGAAAACCGCGACATCATGGACCCCGACACCACTGTCCGGCCCGAAATCCGCGCCGCCATCCGGGCGATGATCGCCGGCAGCGCCGACAATGTCGTCCGCGCCAATGCCGCCCGCGCCTGCGGCGTCCTGCGCGATCCCGAAGCCATCCCGACTCTGATCGAAGCCCTGCGGTCAAAGGACGACCGGCTCATCTTCGAATCCCTCATCGCCATGCAGAAGATCGGCGACCGGGAAGCCGGCCCGCGCGTGGTCTTCCTCATGCGGGATCTGGTCGAGAAGATCCAAATCGCAGCCATCGAGACAGCGGGCCTGCTGAAGACTCCCGATGCGGCCGGTGAATTGCGCAGGGTGCTCGAGTCGGAACCGGAACGCAAGGTCCGGCGCGCCGCCGTGCTGGCGCTGGCCCGCATCGCGGACCCTAGCTCACGCAGTAGCTTCTCCGCGCTGCTGGCGGACAAAGACGATGAGGTGCGCGCCGCCGCGGCGGAAGGACTGGGCCGGATCGGCAATCCGACCGACTTGCAGGCGATTCAGCCGGCCTTCGACAGAGAAAAGCGCACGGTGGCCCGGCTCGGCCAGTCCTTTGCCATCGCCCGCCTGGGCGGGGTCGACATGGGCGAATTGTCGCCGCTGCGCTACCTGGTCAATAACCTCAATTCGAGGTCGTGGGCAGGCGTCGCGCAGCCGTACCTGAATGAATTGGTCAGGGTCGAAGAAGTCCGGAAGGCGCTCTATCCGTCACTGGGCGGCGGAACGGTGGCCGAGCGGACCGGGCTGCTGATGGCTCTGGCAGGCAGCGGCGCCGCCGAAGCCGTGGCCCAGATTGAGCCCTACGTCCGCGATACCGACTCGGAAGTGGCGAATGCCGCCACGCGGGCGCTGCGGATTCTTAAGGCGTCGGTTCGCTAACTCCCTTCGTTTGAAGAGGTAAGCGATTACGGCGGTCTTGACCAAACGAACCTGTCCCCAGGCAAACACAGCAAGGGCGACCCGCAGGCCGCCCTTGGAAAGCCGTAGAATATTGGCGAAGGACTACTTCGACTTCTTCTGTTTCTGCTGACCGACACGGACTTTGAACTGTTTCTGCTCGCGCTCAGTCCAGCCCTTCCAGTCATAACGCTTCGACGCTTCAACCAGATAGGAATCGACGTCGGTGTCCTTGGGCAGGACGGCAATCAGGGTCGCGATCTGGCCCTCGGGGCCAGTGATCTTGAAGCGACGGGTGTTCGGAATCGACATAACTCCCTTATTCTACCACGCCGGATCAAGATTGGAGTAGGTCTGCCAGGGCGGAATCGAGATCCGGAAACCGAAATTGGTATCCCGATTGCAATAAGGCTCTGGGGAGGACCCGCTGGCTGGCCAACACGATCTCCGACATCTCGCCCAGAACCAGTCTTAAGGCAAAGGCCGGCACGGGCAGGATCGCCGGGCGATGGAGGGCGCGGGCCAACGACCAAACGAACTCCCGGTTGGTGACCGGGTTGGGCGCAGCGGCGTTGACTGGACCTACCAAGGCCCCATTGTCAATAGAATATAGGATAATTCCAATTTGGTCTGCCAAGTGGATCCAAGGCATCCACTGGCGGCCCGATCCGAACGCTCCGCCAAGGCCTAACTTAAATGGCAGCAACATCTTAGAGAGTGCTCCCCCCGACGGGTGGAGGACCACCCCAGTTCGTTTGGTCACGACCCGGATGCCCAGCCGCGCGGCCGAATTCGAGGCATCCTCCCATTCCTGACAGACTTCCGGGAGAAAGCCGGTACCAGGCAGTGAAGATTCATCCAGGATCTCGTCGCCCCGGCCGCCATAGAAGCCGACCGCCGAGGCGGCGACCAGAACACGGGGCGGTGCGGCCATCCGGCTCAGCCCCAGGACCAGGTTTTGAGTTCCTTTGGTTCGGCTGTCACGGATGCGCTTTTTGGCCGAGGAAGTCCAGTATTGGGAGACAGTCTCGCCGGCAAGATGAACCACTGCTTCGGCTCCGTCAAGCGCCTCGCGGGGAGGCGGGCCTGAAAGAGGGTCCCATTGGTAAGGCGGGCGGCCGCGGCTCAACAGGCGCACCTCGTCGCCGCGAGCCTTCAACTGGCGGACGAGTTCGCGTCCGATGAAGCCGGTCCCGCCGGTCAGGGTGATTCGCATCGTTATTAGACCTCAGGATTCAAACAGCAGGGGCCGCGGCCATCGAGGGCTGAGGGAAGGCCGGTTCAGAGCCTTGCGACAACCGCCAGGAAGCCATCGGGGTCATCCAATTCCAGCGTGATCGGCACGGCGTAAATCGAATCGCGCAGCGCGGCGGGCACGTTCATCAGGTCCTTTTCGGTGGTGACAAGGATCGCGGCCCGCGCCCGCAAACCGGCGATCTCATCCTGCGTATAGCGGTGATGGTCGGGGAAGACTTGAAAGAACTCCGGCACAATCCCGATCTCTCTTAATGTCTGCTCGAACCCAGCCGGTTGGCCAAGCCCACAAAACGCCCCGACCGGGCCATCGCCAATGTCAGGCCGAATGGCGGCAATCCGCGCCCGGAAGATGGGAGCCGTATTGCTGTATTTCCGGATCTCCTTTATCAGTCCCTGGTATTCACGGCCGGATTGCGTTCGGGTAATGACGACCGCGGCCGCTCGCTTCAACGCGCTGAACGGCTCTCGCAACCGGCCCAGCGGCAACAGGCCGCCGCGGAATGGATCGAGCGCGTCGATCAGGACGACATCGGCGTCCCGCTTCATCCGCCAGTGCTGGAACCCGTCATCCAGGATGATTACCTCCGGCCCGCCATGATCGCGCATGACGCGCCAAACCTTGCACCGGTCCGGCCCGACGCCCACCTGCGCCTTGCCTTGCCTCAGGATGAGAGCCGCCTCTTCGCCCACCGCCAACACATCGGCCGCCGCTCCCGCCTCGAAGACCTCGATTTTCGCGCCGCCCTTGCGGCCATACCCGCGCGTCAACACACCGGCTGTGACGCCGGCCCGCGCCAGCCTTTCGCACAGCCAAAGCGCCATCGGCGTTTTGCCCGTCCCTCCCAGCGCCAGGTTGCCCACGCTGATGACGCGGGCCTCGGGCCGGCATCCGCGAAGCCGCTTCAGGGCGCGGTCCGTGGCCATGCCAGCCCGCCACAGCCATGTCAACGGAATCAGGAAGACGGGCGGGACCGGTCTGGGCAACGCCGCGTCGTAAGCGGCCGTCAGGAAGCGGATCGACCGCGCCGTCGCGCCTCGCTTGGCCTCGGCCAGCGCCAGCGACGCCGCGCCGATGGAAGCCAGCCGGTCCGGGTCATTCAAGAGCGAGGAGATCGCACCGCTCAGGTTTGATTGATCGAGACGGGCCAGCGCCCCGGCGCGGTCGAACTCGGCGGCGATTTCGGCGAAGTTCTCCATGTGCGGGCCGCGGATGACGGGAGTCCCAAAGGCCGCCGGTTCGAGTACGTTATGGCCACCCCGTTCGGCCACGGTCCCGCCCATGAAAACCAGGGTGGCGTGACGAAACAGCCCGTTGAGTTCGCCGATCGTGTCCAGCAGCAGGACCCGGCTCGGGGCGTCGAGTGCGGTCCTGCGCGTGAACCCGATCCCCGCCGCCTCCAACTTCCTCGCTGCCGTGTCAAACCGCTCAGGCCTCCTCGGCACCAGGATCAGCACCAGCCGCGGATGCTCGACGCTCAGTTGCTTCCAGGCCTCGATGACCAGATCGTCCTCGTCCACGTCGCCATCGCGGGCCGGCGGCATCGTCGATGCGGCGATCAGGACCTGCGACGGCGCGGCGGCCCGGATCCAGGCTTCGAGATCGGGCGCGACATGGGCCGACGCCGGGTCGAAGTCGTACTTCAGATTCCCCGCTACTTCGATAATCGGCGCGCCCAGCATCCGGTATCGCGCCGCCGCCGTCTCGTCCTGCGCCAGAACCGCATCGGTGCATTTCAACGCCTGCCTAAAGAACCAGGCAAACCGCCGGTAACGCGGCAGCGCCTTGTCCGAGATCCGCGCGTTGACGATCAGCACGCCGGCGCCGCTGCGTTTGGCCTCGCGCAGCATGTTGGGCCAGATCTCGGTCTCCATGACGACCAGCAGGGCGGGCTTTAGCCGCCTCAAGACACGCCGCACGGCAAAGCGGTAATCGAGCGGCGCGTAGAAGACGCCAGCGGCGAGTCCGGTGAGCTTCTTGTCGGCCATCGCCCGGCCGGCAATCGTCGACGTGGAGACGTAAACGGGCGCATCAGGCAGCGCATCCCGAAGCGCCTGGATCAGCGGGATCGCCGCGATCACCTCGCCGACGCTCACCACATGCAACCAGACCGCGCCTGGCAGCGCCGGGTGAACCGCAGGCGGCAGCAGTCCGAAGCGTTCGCCCAAGCGGCGCGCATAGGCGCGGTTCTTGGCGATGCGGCGGACAAGATAGAGTAAGAGGAGCGGGAAGGCGAGCGCCTGGAGCAGCCAGTACAGGAGGTAAGTGAGCGTGGGAGTCAAAGCCTGGATTGCTGTCTTGAGTATAGCCGTGATGGCTGGGACGTCCACCATGGCCGCGGACAAGGTGGTCCCGTTCCGTCCCGGCAAGGCGACCGGCTACCCGTCGGTTCAAGTCACGGGCAAACTCCGCATCGCCGCCGTCAAGTACGAAAGCGACGCCGAAACCAAGCCGGTTTTCGCCAAGACGAACCCCAACGAATTCGGCATCCTGCCCATCCTGCTGTTGATGGAAAACCAGGGGACCGAGACCGTGATGGCCGACCGCATGTATGTGTCCTACCAGACCCCGGACCGCATGCAGATCGAGCCGATGGACGCCCGCGAGATCCTCAGCGTCCGCGCTCCGAAGAATCCCGGCGGTGTGTCCTTCCCCTCGCCCATCCCGCTGCCGAGGAAGAAGAATCCGTTGACCAAGGTTGAATTCGAAACTCGCGCCTGGGCCGCCAAGACGATCCTGCCCGGCGAAACCGCCCACGGATTCCTCTACTTCAACGTCCGCCACCGGCGTAACGCGATCCTCTATATCACCGGCATCCGCGAGGGGTCGAAGGAACTGTTTTACGTCGAAGTGCCCATCGACACGCCGCAGCCGTAAGGCGGTTACGGAACCACTCGAAACAGCGCTGCGCCTCCGGCGGGCAGTTTTTCGGCGAATCCCCCGTGGACCTTGCCCCGGTCCAGCCGTTTCCAAACATCGCGGACGCGGGGCGAGCCAGTGAGGCCGAGTTCCTTCCAAATGACGTCCACCTGGGCCACCCTCTCCCCACGATTAAACACCGCCACAGCCAAGGCGCCTTTCCCGACCGGCTTGACCCATGCCTCCGCCTGATCCGATTTGTATGCCAAACGCGCCGGCGCACCGGGCCTGCCGGTTGCCATGGCCATTGCTTCGGCGTTTGCCGCAGCCATGGGAGGCGCATCGCCATCACGACTCGCCGGTGTGCTCTGAATCACCCACTTTGTCGCGCGCGACTGTTCGTCATCCCGCGGCAACGCGTTACCGCCGGCCAAGGCGGCGATCGCGAGGAAGAGACTGGCTATGGCTTGGCTTGTCATGACCCGTCTGGAGCGACGGCGCGCGACCGGGTTGAGTTACGAGCGCGTTTCTCCACGCTGGAATTCAGCGGCCACGCGCCCCTGAGGATGGCGGCCGCAACCCGCTCTCTCTCCACAAACCATCCCCCAAACTATTGATTTAGCGTGGACGCGGTTCATTGCGGATTTCCGTTGGGAACGAGCGCTAGACCGTGCCGGGCGGCCTGCTTGGCGAGCTGTCCGAGCTGTTGTTGCTGGTACTTCTCTTCGTATCGAGCCGTGCCTTTGTCTACGTACTCCTCGCCGTACTTCAGCATTCGGTACACCAATCGCGCCTGCCTGGCCGCCATCGCCGTTATCCTAAAACCGGCAGTTGGCCGGGTGCAAGGACCAGTGCGCCCTGTCGCTGCAAACACTTGCAGGAAAATCGTTTGTCACCCTGACGGTCATCCGCGGAGCAGTTGGAAATCACGGCAAACAAACGTCAAACAGGCGCGGCAGGCGCGTCAACTGCCGGATTTAGGATGAGAGTTCGGCCATAGCTTGCGGCGCCTTCGCCGCCTCTATTGTTGCCGCGAATCAGACTGCCGCCGCAACTGGTTCGTGGTTCTCATGACGCGCCCGGGCGCGTCGAGGACCGCGTTCGCGGTTCCGTGGCGCGGGGCGGCTGGAAACAGAAACGCGGAGGGCGGCAGAACCAAAACCGCCCTCCGCGAGTCAATTCCTCCCCTCCCTCGGAGGAGATGGGAGGGGATTTCAGGCTTGGGTTTGCACTCACGCCTGGATGGCGAGGAATCGGAGGAGTGTTCCCTCGCCGTCTGCTTATATAGATACAGCCGATGACGGATCGGTTACAGCCGCCGGGATTAGTCCAAGCCCAATTCTTTCAGTAAGTTATCTGCAGAGTATATGAACTTTAACGCTGCAGAGACGCTTTGGGAGGCCACATGCACGCTGCGAGCCTGTTCATCTGTGTAAACAAATCGATTGGGCAGGCCCTCGATGTTGCCGTCGAACAGGATTCCGACGACTTCGCCCTTGGGATTGAGGGTGGCGCTGCCGGAATTACCGCCATGGGTGTCGGCGGTGGAAACGAAGTTGAACGGGGTTGAAGGGTACAGTTTCGCCTTTGCTTCGAGCCAGGTGGACGGGAGGACGTAGGGGGCCTTGCCGGTGGCCTTGGGCCAGAGTCCGGCAAAGGTGGTTGCCCAGGGGACATGCTTGCCCTGCTCGTTCTTGTAGCCCTTGACGGGGCCAAAGGCGACGCGCATGGTGAAGGTTGCGTCGGGATACTCCGTGCCGCCGGAGAGATCGAAGCGGGCTTGGGCGATCTGAGAAGCGGCGCGGGTGACGACGCTCTCGACGCCGTCCTCGTACTTTTTGCGGACTTCGAGCGCCGGAGCGTCGAGGATGCGGGCCAGGCGGATCATGCCGTCGGTGGAGGCGGCTACGGCGGCGGGGTCGCTGGCGAGGCGCTTGCGTTCGGCGACGTCGATGATTTTGGTCGTGTTGACGTACAACCCGGCGGCCTGGCGGGGCGGCTTGCCGTCGAGGATTTGGACGACAACCGGATCGTTCGAGCCGAGTTCCTTGGCGAGGAAGGCGAAGTAGTCGGCCAGGACGGCGGCCTCCATGGACGGGGTGATGGGCGCGGGCGAATACATTGCCTGTTCGCGGGCCGGGAGGGCGGTTTCGACGTACTCACGGAGACGGTCGGCGCTGGCTTTGCGCGTCTGGGAAGAGTAGCGGACGATGCCGCGAGCCAGGGCGAGGAGGGAGGATCCGCGGGTGGCGCCGCTTTCGAGGAGGGCATAGCGGGCGTAGTAACTCCTGTAATTGCCGTAGGATGTGGCGAGTTCGTCCCAGAGTTTGCCGAACTTCTCGCGCTGTGCCGCGTCGGCAGCAATGCGCTTGCGGAGGGTTTGTTCGGCGGTGCGCTTCCTGGACATGAGCTTGGGGTCGTTGAGGCCGCGGTTGAAGCCGCTGATGGCCTTGAAGCTGTTCTGGTGGCCGAAGAGGTTCTCGTTGCCGACGCGCTGCTGTTCATCGCCTTCCTTCATGTAAGCCTGGAGGGTCGAGATGATGGACTCGAGGCGGCGCAGAGTGAGCGGGAAGCTGACATCGCGCTGGAATTCGAGCTCGGCGACGGTCTGGAGGCGGCCGGTGGAGCCGGGGTTGCCGGGGACGAAGACGAGTTCGCCGTCCTTGGCGCCTGTCCTGGACCACTTGAAGTAGTTCTCGACCTTTGCGGGCTGGCCATTCTCATAGGCGCGGAAGAAGGTGATGTCGAGATTGTAACGGGGGTAGGTGAAGTTTTCGGGATCTCCGCCAAAGAAGGCGATATCGAACTCGGGCGCGAAGACGAGCCGTATGTCGGTGTATTTCTTGTACTTATAGAGGTGGTACTGGGCGCCGCTGAAGAGGGTGACGACGTCGCAGCGCATGCCGGTTGAATCCGTGCAGGCCTTTTCGATGCTGGACATGCCGGCTTTGCGGAGGCGGTTGGCCTCGATGGGGCCGGCAGAGGCGGATTCGGCTGATTTCACCTTGGCGGTGACGTCTTCGATGGAGGCCAGGACGTTGACTTCGAGGTCGGGGCAGCTCCGTTCTTCCGATGGCGTGCGGGCGACAAAGCCGTTTTTCATGAAGTCCTGTCCGGCGGAGCTGACCTTTTGGATGCAGTCGGCGCCGACGTGGTGGTTGGTGAACAGGAGACCTTGAGGGGAGACGAATGAACCGGTGCCGCCACTGTTGAAGCGCACGGCGCTCATTTGCATGTGGCTGAGGAAGTCATCGGTGACCTGAATGCCGTGGCGTTTCTGGATTTCGGACTTTGGGAACGATGAGAGGAGCCACATGCCTTCGTCGGCGCGGGCGATGGGGGAGAGCAGGCTCGCAAGCGCGGCGATGGCGGGCAGGAAGAGGGGGTGTTTCATGATTAAATTCTCTTTTAAGTTAAGACTGGACAATAAGATACGCTGATTGAGGAGGCGGGCCGTGTTCACAGTTCCGGGGGGTGTGTGCGATACTGGAATGGCAGTATCAAAGCTAACCCTATGACGCAGTTAGGGGAAGCGGTTCACCGCTACCACCGAATTCTTGAAGCTGTCCCGAGCGAAACCTCAGAGTGGATGGCGGAGCTGCGCGAGCAGATGTCGGCTCGCGGGCTTGTCGTCAACTCGAGACCGGTCTCGCCGGTGTTACGGCCTCACTTTCTCAGCCGCCGTCAGTATAGCAACTTGCTGAAGGCGTCAGAGACGCTGATGTCGGCGATCGGCCGGGTGCGGGACATGGCGCTGAGTTCGCCGGTGTTAATGGCGCGCATGGATCTGCTGCCGGCTGAGAAGATGCTGGCGGCCGTGGATCCGGGCTATGCGACGCCGCCGGTGGCGGCGCTGCTCGATGCCTGGGTGAGCCACAGCGGGGTGCACCTTACGGGAAGTGTAGGGGATGTACCTTCGGGCGTCCTGTTCGGGGAGGCGCTTGCCGACCTGTTTCTGGAAGCGGCGCCGGTGAAGGCGCTAAGGAAGAAGTACAAGTACAGGCTGTCGCGGACGGGCGGGTCGAAGCCGATGATCCAGGCAGTGCTGAAGGCCTGGAAGGAGTTTGGTGGGAAGCGGCAGCCGTCGATCGCCATCCTGCAGCTTCGGTTGCCGTTCGACACGGCGGAATCTCACGAATCAGCGCTGCTTGCCGCCCTGCTTCGCGAGAGCGGTCTCGCGGTGCAGGTGGTGAACCCCGAGGATCTCGAGTACCGCAATGGGGTGTTGCGGACCGGCGATGCGGCGGTGGACCTGGTGTGGCGCAACATCAGGGCTCACGAGTTCCTGATGCATTTCGACCTGCGGCATCCGCTGGTGCAGGCATACCGGGACCGCGCGGTTTGCGTGGTGAACAGTTTCCGGGCGGAATTGACGCGCAAGCGGGCGCTGCTGGCATTGTTGACCGACGAAATGGTGACGGCGAGGTTCCCGGCGGCCGAGCGTCATGCGATCAAAGCGTCTATTCCGTGGACGCGGCTGGTGACGCGATCAAAGACCCATTACGGCGGCGGCGTGGTGGACTTGCCGGAGTTCATATTGAAGAACCGGGAGCGGCTGGTGCTGCGTCCGAATGACGGTTCCCTCGATGCGGAAGCGCCGGCTTACGACGGACTGGTTACGCCCGAGCACGCCTGGATGAGGGCGGTGCGGACGGCGCTCAGTCATGGTTACGTGGTGCAGGAGCGGTTGGAGCGGGAGGTGGTCTCGTTCCCGGTGGATCAGTATGGGGAACTCGAGTACAGGGATCTGACGGTGGGCGTATCGCCACATTCCTTCATGGGCAAGTCGCAGGGGTGCACGGCGCGGGTCAGCGCCGCGGGTGGATTCTCCACATTGTCGGGCTACGCGCCGACGTTCATTCTCGAATCAAGGTGAACAGAGCCGCCGCCGGCGTCGTCTAGCAGGAAAGAGGACGCTGGAGACAATCCGTACGCCCGTCCTTCGATTACACTCTAAGGTACGGGACGATGGAGAACCGCCAGCAAGTCCGGCCGTCCACGCCCACTTCACAGGGCGGAAGCGGCGGCTCGCCGTTCCACTTGAACCCGGCGATGGCGGAGCGGGCGGCGGCCCGGCTGTGCTGGGTGTCGGTGGCCTGTGCGCTGACGGCAGGATTCACCTTTGCCATCAATCATCTGCTTCAGCCTGAGTTTCAGACGCGGCAGACGGATCCGATCTTTTCACTGAACCTGGTTGTGATGCTGCTGTTCGCGGCCGGGCTGGTGGCGGTGCAGAGGCTGAAACTGCTTCCGGCAGTTCATGTGCTGCACCTTGGATGGACCTTCGAAATCCTTGTTGCGTGGTGCATCTCGTATGCGGAGACATTTATCCATATCCGCCCGGATGAGGTGGTTCGCGGCGGGTCGATGGTGGCGGTGTGGATCGCGTTCGTGATGATGCTGGTGAGGCATACACCGCTGTCGACGCTGGTTATCGCCACGATTGCGGCGTCGACTTGGCCGGCGGCCTATTTCTTCAACGTCTGGCAGCATGGCTACGAGATCGCGCCGTGGAACCGGCTGGTGTTGTGGATGTTCCCGCCTTATATGGTTGCGTTCTGGGCCTTCCTGCTCACCAAGCGCATTTTCCGCATCGAGATGCAGGCGCAGAAGGCCGAGGAGTTGGGCAGTTATCAATTGGCCTACATGATCGGCGAGGGCGGGATGGGCCAGGTGTGGCGTGCGCGGCACAGCCTGCTGGCGAGGGACGCGGCGATCAAGATCATCCGGACGGACGGGATGGGGCGAGGATCGGCGCGCCAGGCCGATGTGTTGCGGAAGCGCTTCGAGCGCGAAGCCAAAGCGACGGCGCGGCTGGAGTGCCCGCACACGGTCTACATTTTCGACTTTGGCGTAACCAGCAGCGGAGAATTCTACTACGTCATGGAACTGCTGAATGGGATCAGCCTTCAGGCGATGGTGGAGCGGTTTGGACCGCAACCCGCGGGCCGGGTGGTTCATTTTGTGAAGCAGGTCTGCCAGTCGCTGGAAGAGGCGCACAGGAAGGGACTGGTTCACCGCGACATCAAGCCGACCAACATCTTCAGTTGCCGGGTGGGACTGGAATCCGACTTCGTGAAGGTGCTGGATTTCGGGCTGGTGAAACACACGGATGGGGGCCAGAATACGATGCTGACGCAGGACGGGTCGTCGGCGGGCACGCCGGCGTATATGGCTCCCGAGGCGGCAATGGGCGAGGAAAAAGTAGATGGGCGGCTGGACGTATACTCGCTCGGCTGCGTGGCGTACTTCCTGTTGACGGGCCGGCTTGTGTTCGAGGAAACCACCGCGACCGCGACGGCGCTGGCGCATGTTCAGAAGGAGCCGGTTGCGCCGAGCGAGCGGTCGGAGTTGCCGATTCCGAAGAGCCTGGACGCGGTGATTCTGCAGTGTTTGGCGAAGAACCCGGAGGACCGGCCGGTGTCGGCGTCGGCGGTGATCAGGATGTTTGACGCGTGTGATGACGTCGAGCCGTGGACGCACGAGAAGGCCCATGAGTGGTGGGTGAGGCACCTGCCCGAGAATCTTGCCGGGGCTCCGGCGTTGCCGCCGGATGGTTTGGGTACATCGATCGACGTGGGTTGAGGAGATGATCCCCGATTGAAGCTTGAGCGCCTTGCAGGAATCTCGATGCTGGCCGCGGGCCTGATGATGGCTCACCAGGTGGCGGGCAAGGCGGCGCGGGATTCGATCTACCTGAGCACGTTTCCGGTCAGCGACCTGCCGAAAATCGTCATGGGAGCAGCGGCAGCGGCGCTGCTGCTGACCTTCATTTCAGCGCGGGCGATGAGCGTGTATGGACCGCGGCGGGTGGTGCCGGCGGGTTTTCTTTTGAGTGCCGTGTTGCATGGGGCGGAGTGGGCGCTCATGGACAATGCGCCCGGGATCACGGCGGTGCTGGTCTATTTGCATATCGCCGGGTTCGGAGCGGTGCTGCTGTCGGGGTTCTGGTCGATCGCCAACGAGACGTTTGATCCGGCCAGCGCAAAGCGGTTCTTTGGAAGGATCGCCGGCGGCGGGACGGTGGGCGGGATTCTGGGT
>CAZLDN010000033.1:0-43616 GCA_964558355.1 uncultured Candidatus Solibacter sp. | reverse complement strand
CCAATTACATCCTCGTCGGGGTGGAATAGCACTTACTTACGGGATCCTTAGTAATAAAGCTCGCCTCGACGAAACGGACTGAACTCTGTACTATATAACAGCAAACGCTTCAACATGGAGAGTACCGCAATGCAGACCACGTACATAGCCGCCCTGGCTATTCTTCTTGCCGGAGCCGGATGGGCTCAGAGGCCGAAGTTCGACTTCAACACGGAGACGCCGGAGGGCAAACTCCTGCAGCAGGCCGGATCCGAGACCGACGAAGCCCGGAAACTCGCCCTGTTCGAGGAGTTCGTCAAGACGTATCCGAAGCACGGCGGCACGGCTTGGGCCTACAGCCAATTGCAGCCGTTCTATCTCAAGTCTCAACAGTGGGACAAGTCGATTCAAGCCGGCGAGGCCGCGTTGGCGCTCGATCCGGCAAATTCGCTTGTCGCCTATAACGCGCTGCAGGGCTGCGAGAAGAAAGCCGACATCCCTTGTTTGAAGGACTGGTCGGCGCGGACCGTCGAGGCGGCCAGGAAGATGCTCGCCATTCAGAAGCCGGCGGATGAAGCCGAAGCCGAAGCCGAGGAGTGGAACCGCGAGATCGACTACGCCAAGCAGGTCGTCACGCGTTGCGAGTATTCTCTCTATGCCGCGGGGTTGCAGTCCACCGACCCGGCTGTGATCATCGACCTCGGCTCCACGCTTGAACAGCGCCACCCCGACAGCCAGTACATCCCCCAACTCGCCGGCCGCTACGTCATGGCGCTTCAGCAGACTGGCCAGAAGGAGAAAGCCACGGCCGCGGCGGAGAAGGCGGTGTCGATCGACAAGACAAACGAGGACATGATCGCCGTGGTCGCCGACGGCTACCTGCAAGGCAAGAAAGACATGGCGAAGGTGGTTGAATACGCGGACATGCTGATGAACGTGATGCAGACCAAAGCCGCTCCACAGGGCACGCCGCCCGAAGCCTGGGAAAAGAAGAAAACGGCCATGACCGGACTGGGGCACTGGCTGAAGGGCATGGCCTATCAGGAGATGCAGAACCCAACGGAAACCGATAAGGCCTTCCGCGCCGCTCTGCCCTTCATCGAGGGCAACAACGATCTCCTGGCCCCGGCGTACTTCTTCCTCGGCGTGGCGAACCACAGCATGTCGAAGTCAACCAAGAATCCCAAGCTTCGCGCAGAGGCCGCCCGCTTCAGCGAGCTTTGCGCGAAGATCAGCGGCCCTTATCAGCAGTCGTGTGTCAAGAACCTGAGCGCCATCAAGCTCGGAAAATGAACATACTCATCCCCAACCTCGGCTCCACTTCGCTGAAGTACCAGATCCTGGACATGCCGTTGGAGACATGCTCGGCCAAGGGCCGGTTCGAGCGCGTCACCGACTACCGTTCCGCCATTCAGGAAATCAAGTCCGGCGATGCGGTGATCGACGCCGTCGCATTCAAAGCCGTCATCGCCGGACCCGAATACCGCGGGACGTTCGTTATCGACGACAAGCTGATGACCGCGATGCGGCAGTATCTCAGCGTCGCTCCAGTCCACAACGCCATCTACATTGAAGCCATCGCCGCCTTTGCCGAGACGATGCCCTCGACGCCGTTGGTGGCTGCGTTCGAGCCTGAGTTCCACCGCACGATGCCGATGTACGCGCAGGTCTATGGCGTGCCGGCGGACTGGCGGGACGAACACGGGGTGCGGCGTTATGGCTATCACGGCGCGTCGCACGAGTTCATCGCCGGGCGCGTCCCGGAGATGCTCGGAATGCAAAAGGACCGGTTGAAGCTGGTCTCGTGCCACCTTGGCGGGAGTTCGTCGCTTTGCGCGATCCGGGGCGGCGTGTCGATCGACACCACTTTCGGCTTCTCCCCTCAATCGGGCCTCGAAAACGCCACCCGCCATGGCGAACTCGATGCCTTCGCCGTGCTCTACATGATGGACCGCAATGGCTGGTCGACCGGGGAAGTCCGGCGGCAACTGGCCCGCTTGAGCGGACTGGCCGGCTTGAGCGGTATCGCAGGCGGCGATGTGCGCGACATCACCGCGGCGGCGCATGGCGGGTCCGCCAATGCGCAACTGGCCCTCGATGTCTTTAGCTATCAGGTCAAGAAAACCGTGGGCGCCTACGCCGCCGCCATGGGCGGACTGGACGCGATCGCCTTCACGGGCGGCATCGGCGAGAACTCGGCCGAACTCCGCGAGGCATGCTGCGCTGGTCTCGAATTTCTCGGCATCGAAATCGATGCGCAAAGGAATGGCCAAGGTGCGGGAGACCGTCTGGTATCCAGCGATGCATCCAAGGTGAAGGCGCTCGCCGTGGCGACGAATGAAGAACTGGTTGTGGCCCGGCGCGCCTACAGGACGCTGATCGCCGGTCAGTGACCTGCGGCAGCGAACGGGTCTTCCAACTCCGCCTTGCCCGTCTTGCCCGGCGGCAGGATGGTGAGCAGGGCTTCCTTGCGCATGATCAGCGTGGAGACATTGTAGCTGGCGAGTTCAAAGCCGTGGCCGTGGGTAATGGCATCGGTTGGGCAGGCCTCGACGCAGTAACCGCAGAAGATACAGCGGCTGTAATCGATGTTGTAGACTTCTGCGTACCGTTCGCCGCCGCTGATGCGGGCTTTCGCTGTGTTGTCGGCGGCTTCGATATAGATGCAATTCGCCGGGCAGGCGGCCGAGCACAGGAAGCAGGCGACACATTTCTCCAGCCCGTTCTCGTCCCGCTGGAGGATGTGCTTTCCGCGGAATCGCTCCTGGAACACGGGCGGCGCATCCGGGTAGACGTCGGTGATCACGGGGTTCAACATCTCCTTGAACGTGATGCTCATGCCCTTGGCGATCGCCGCCGCGCCTGACAGGATTTCGTTGATGTTCGCCATGCTCTCCTCTGTCTCGTATGATGCAGCGCCGCCCCGCCCGATCCTTGAATCCTTGCGCTCCCGCCGGGAGCGTCAGTTGCGCGACCCTCAACCAGGCTTGGTCGCCGGTAGGTCGTCCGACTCATCAAGCACAGGCAAACCCGCGATCTCTCCCAGCGATTCCATGTCCAAACGGACAAACCCCGTGGCCGCCCAACTGATTCGCATGTCCGGCTCAACCACAAACATCGATGGCACATGCGTGACACCAAAAGCGTTGCTGGCCACGTAGCCGTCCGCCGGATCGACCAGGAGATCGAACGAGATGCCGTAGTCCCTCGCGAACGCCCGCGTTCTCGCCTCATCGTCCTGGCTGACCCCACACAGCTTCAAGCGGCCCTCGCGGATTCGATCCAGCAAGGGCAAGGTCAAGTGGCACGTAGGGCAGGTGTCCTTGAAAAAGACCAGCAGCACCGGTCCGGCAGCCGCCAGTTCGGCCAGTCGCACCGGGGTTCCATCCAGCGTCCTGAATGGGACGTTGGGCGCAGCCTGCCCCTCGCGCAGTGTGGGTTGGTATCCCCCGCCCATAAGTTCTCAGTCTAACAACTTGGACAATTGACGCGCGGCGGTGAGTAGCGGATCGGTCACGGGGGCATACGGAGGCGCGTAGGCCAGGTCCAATTGCTCCAGTGCGCTCACGTTCATGCGCGTATGGAGCGCCGCCGCCAGCACGTTGATCCTTCCGGAGACATCTTCCTCGCCGGCCACGACCCCGCCCAGGAGCCGCCCGTTCATCGAATCCGCGACCAATTGAACCCAGATTCTCCGGGGCTGGAAGTAATCGGGACGGTTCATCGCGGTGATCTCGACGGAGATGGGCCGCAACCCTTCGCGACGCGCCTGCGCCGCCGACAACCCCGTCATGGCGATGCTCAATCCGGCGGCGCGCACGATGGAGGTGCCGACGATGCCTTCGAATCGCTCCCTCTTGCCGGCGGCATTCGCGCCGGCGACGCGTCCCATCTTGTTGGCCGTCGTGCCCAACGGGACCCAGACGTTCGCGCCCGTCACCACGTGGCGGGCCTCGCAGCAGTCGCCCGCGGCCCACACCCCGCCCAGAGATGTCTCCTGACGGTCTGACACGCGTAGCGCGCCAGTCCGGCCCAACTCCGCGCCGGCCTCGCCGATCACCGCCACGTTCGGCTGCAAGCCCGTCGCCGCAAGCACCATGTCAAACGGCAGACCAGCAGGTTCGCCCACGGCTTCGTTCAGATGGACTTCGACGCCGCAGTGTTCCAGCTTGTCCTTCAAAAGTTGCGTCAGCCAGGCGTCCTCGCGGTTCAACAGGTCGGTCCGGGCGTTGTACAGGACAACCTTCAAACCGCGCGCACGCAGGGCCGTCGCCACTTCCAACCCGATGTAGCCGCCGCCGACCACGGCCGCCGTCGCCGGCCTGCTCTGATCGAGAAAACGCATCAGCCGTTCGCCGTCGACATCCGTGTGCAGTGCAAAGACCCGTTCGCCATGAACCTGGCCCGCGGGCCGCGCCCCTGCCGCCCAGATCAACTTGTCGTAATGCACCCGCTCGCCCGATTTCAGCACCACCTCGCGCGCAGGGTGCCGGACCGAGACAACTTCTGTCCCGGTGCGCACGCGGATGTCGCGTTGCCGCTCGAAGAACTCCTTCGAGTGCGCCTCCAACTCGTCCACCGACCGTACTCGTCCCTCGATCAGATAAGGCAGTCCGCATGCCCCATACGAGATCCGCCCGCCTTTTTCGAGGACGACGATATCAAGACCGGGATCAACCCGTCTCGCGCGGGAAGCCGCGCTCATGCCGGCCGCGACACCGCCAACGACGACCAGCCTCATCCGCCGCCCTCTTTTTCGCGCGTCCTGTGGAGGAATTCGAGCAGGTCGAACTTCCTCGGCTCCCGGCCCGGAATGCAGGCGTTCACGGCGTCGATCTCGTCCTCATGAAGGTCGAAAATAGTCGTCAGCTTCGTGATGATTAAGAGTTCGATCTGTCGGGCGCCGAGGCCAAAAAGCGTCACTTTGCCCCCGGCCTTCTGGAACCGCGTGTGCACCATCACCAGGCACCCCAGCGCTGTCGAATCGATGTAATCGGTCTCACGAAGATCCAGGACAGCGTACTGGACGCCCGCAGCCAGCAGTTCGTCCACGTTCGCCCGGAACTCCTCCACCGGCTGGCCGGCGACAAGACGGCCATGGAACTCGACGACGCTCACGCCGTCCACCGTTCTTTGCTTGATTTCAAACGCCATCGGAACTCTCTATTGTATTTGTTATGACCGCTCCGCGACTCGCCATTCTTCCATTGCTATTGCTGCCGCTGGCAGCGCAACCGGACGTCGATTCCGTCGTCCAGCGCGCCCGCGCCGAATTTGACGTGCCCGGCATCGCCGTCGCCATCGTACACGAAGGCAAGATCGTCATGGCCAAGGGCTATGGCGTGAGCCGGATCGACACCGGCGAACCGGTCACGTCAAAGACCCTTTTTGGCGTCGCCTCGAATACCAAAGCCTTCACCGCCGCCGCCCTCGCCATCCTGGTTGATGAAGGAAAACTGGCCTGGGACGACCGCGTCGTCGACCGCCTCCCCTCTTTCCAGATGAGCGACCCATACGTCTCCCGCGAAATGCGCATTCGCGATCTGCTGATCCATAACAGCGGTCTGGCACTCGGAGCCGGCGACCTGATGTACTTCCCCGAGAGCAACTTCACTTCGGCCCAGATCCTCGCCCGCCTGCGACACGTTCCGCTATCGACGAGTTTCCGTAGCCGTTACGCCTACGACAACATCCTCTATCTCGCAGCCGGCGCGGTGATCGAGGCTGTCTCCGGCAAGACCTGGGACGCCTTCATCCATGACCGGATCCTCGACCCGCTCGGCATGGCCATGACCGTCACCAACATGAAGGCCCTGGCCGCGCGCACCGATGTCGCCCTGCCCCACGCGCCCGGCGACGACGGCAAACTCCGCCAGTTGAATCACTCGAGTCTGGACAACAACGCCCCGGCCGCCTC
Organism: uncultured Candidatus Solibacter sp.; assembly: GCA_964558355.1. GTDB lineage: Bacteria > Acidobacteriota > Terriglobia > Bryobacterales > Bryobacteraceae > PNKE01. The sequence continues at coordinate 37,720 of CAZLDN010000033.1, read as the reverse complement.
GATCCAAAGCTCGGTGGAAGAGATGTCGCGCTGGGTGATGCTGCAACTGAACGAAGGCGAGTTGGACGGCAAGCGCATTTTCTCGGCGCGGCAATCGCGGGAGATGTGGTCGCCACAAACAATCATTCCCGTCTCCACGCCGCCGAAACCGCTCGAAGGCTTGAAATCCAATTTCCAGGCTTACGGTCTGGGCTGGAATCTGAACGACTACCGCGGCGAGAAGATCGTCTCGCACAGCGGCGGGCTGTTTGGCATGGTCTCCCGCGTCACGATGGTTCCGTCGAAGAAACTTGGCGTCATCGTTCTGACCAATCAGGAATCCGGCGCAGCGTTCAACGCCATCACCTGGACGGCGATCAACCACTACCTGAATGCTCCGCCCACTGATTGGATCACCGCGCAGAAGGAGGCGCTCGAACTGCGCAAGGCCGAGGCCGCGAAGAAGGTCGCCGGCGAAGCTTCGAAGAGGAACGCGGACAGTAAGCCTTCCCTGCCCCTCGCCTCGTATGCCGGCCGTTACCGCGACGCCTGGTATGGCGACGTCGTCGTCGAGGAGTCTAACGGCAAGCTCGCAATGCGCTTCACTCACAGCCCGTCGCTGACCGGTGCGCTCGAACACCTCCAATACGACACCTTTATCGCCCGTTGGGGCGACCGCACAATGAACGCCGACGCATATGTCACTTTCACCCTTTCGCCTGAAGGGACGATCGACCGCGTGCGGATGAAGGCCGTCTCTCCCCTGACCGACTTCAGCTTCGACTTCCACCATCTCGACCTGAAGCCGGTTGTGAAGGATGCGCCCGCCTATGACTGACGCGCCTATTCGCACCGGCGCGGAATCCTGAGCGGGTGGCAGACTAGGTGTGCAGCAAACAGATTGAAGGAGGACATCGCGTTGATAAAGAGTGAACAGGCCGAACTGGCGCTCGATGCGAAGGCCGATCTGGGCGAAGGCCCGATCTGGGACGACAGGTGCGGGCAACTCGTCTGGGTGGACATCATGGCTGGCCGTGTGAACCTGTTTGACCCGTCGACAGGCGTAAACCGGCCTATTGATGTTGGCGTTCCGGTGGGCGCGGCGGCGCTGCGCGCGTCCGGCGGGCTGGTGCTTGCGGTCAAGGATGGCTTCGCCGCGTTGGACACCGAAACGGGGAAGGTGAGTCGGCTCGGCGGCTTCCCTGGCGCGGCCCCGGACATTCGCATGAACGACGCCAAGTGCGACCGGCAGGGCAGGCTCTGGGCTGGGACCATGGCGATGGATCTGCGCGAGGGCGCAGGCGCGCTCTACCGGTTCGACCCGGCTGGCGGGGTCTCTACCGCGTTGAAAAAGGTCACCTGTTCGAATGGCATCGACTGGTCCCCGGACGGCAAGCTGATGTACTACGTCGACAGCCTGACCCGGCGCATCGACTGCTTCGACTTCGATGCGCCGAACGGAGCGATCAGTGGGCGGAGGTCATTCGTTGAAATCGAACTGCGGGACGCGGCGCCTGATGGCCTGACGGTTGACTCGGAAGGCAACATCTGGGTCGCGCTCTGGGGTGGCTGGTGTGTCCGGTGCTACAGTCCGGATGCCAGGTTGACCACCACTGTGTCGGTTCCGGCCAGCCAATCGTCAAGTTGTGCGTTTGGCGGCGAGGATCTGGGCGAGCTTTATATCACCTCGGCGCGCACGGGGCTGACCGGGGCGGAACTGGCGCGGCAACCGCTGGCCGGAGGGCTGTTCCGGATGCGGCCTGGAGTGAAGGGCGTACGGGCCAATCGCTTTGCCGGTTGACCATGCGTCGCGCTTCAGCGGCGCAAGCGATATAGTGCATTGAAGCATGATCACCCGCCGCTCTTTCTCCGTCCTCCCCTTCTCCGCCACGCTGGTTCCATTGTCCGCTCAAACGAGCCCGCCACGGCTCAAGCGATCGGACTCCTTCTTCGGTCTCCACTTCGACCTCCATCCGCAGGAGAAAGACACCGCCCTGGGCCGCGACGTGACCGAGGCCATGGTCGAGAAACTGGTCACCGCCGTCAAGCCCGACTACCTTCAATACGATTCGAAAGGCCATGCGGGTTGGCTCGGCTGGCCGTCGAAGGTGGGACCGTCGGCGCCCGGCATCGTCAACGATTCGCTCGCCGTCTACCGCAAGGTGACTGCCCGCCGCGGCGTCGCCCTCTACATTCACTTCTCGGGCGTCTGGGACACGCAGGCCGTCACGCGCCATCCCGATTGGGCCCGCCTCGACGCCAAGGGCAAGCCCGATGGACGCAACACGTCCACGTTCGGCCCATATGTGGAAGAATTGATGATCCCGCAACTGCGGGAAGCAGCCAGCCTCTATGATCTCGACGGGGCATGGGTCGATGGCGAATGCTGGTCGGTTCAACCCGATTGGTCGCCTGCCGCTGTCGCGGCGTATCTCAAGGCAACCGGACGCGCCGAGGCCCCGCGTGGACCAAACGAACCACACTGGCACGAGTTCCTCGAATTCAACCGCCAGCGCTTCCGCGACTATGTGAAGCGCTACATCGATGCGCTCCACAAGTCGCATCCCAAGTTTCAGATCGCCTCGAACTGGATGTACTCGACGCTCGCGCCCGAGGCGCCCACCCTGCCGGTGGACTTCCTTTCGGGCGACTACCTGGGAAACGCCGCCATCTCGCGCGCTCGCGTCGATGCCCGTTACCTCGCCCAATCCGGCCGCCCCTGGGACCTGATGGCCTGGGGCTTCCAGCAGGCCGAGTCAAACTCGATCGGCCACGTCCATAAACCCGCCATCCAGTTGATGCAGGAGGCGGCTACCGTCCTGACGCAAGGCGGCGGATTCCAGATCTACTACCAACCCTCGCGCGCCGGCCACTTCGAGGATTCGCACGTCGAGGTGATGGCCAAGACCGGCAAGTTCTGCCGCGCGCGTCAGGCCGTCTGCCACAGGTCCGAAACGGTTCCGCAAATCGGCATCGTTTTTTCGAAGGAGTCGTTGTACCGCACTTCGAACAAGTTGTTCGGAGGTTGGGGCCGGGCCACCGATCCGGTCCGGGGCTGGCTGGACGCGATTCTGGATAGCCAGTATTCGGCCGACATTCTGCCGGACTGGAAACTCGCTGCCAGCGTCGCGAATTATCCGCTCATGGTCCTGCCCGAATGGGCCGCACCCGGCGAAGAGGCGCTGGCGGCCCTGACCCGTTACGCCGAGGGAGGCGGAACTCTCATCGCAAGCGGCGCGGAGAACTGCCTCTGGTTCGCGCCGAAGTTGGGTATCAGAGCGATTGGCGCAGCAAGGGTGCAACCGGCGTTTCTCGGCGGCGGCGAAGTGCTCGGCAACGCCAAGGGCCTCTGGCTCGACGTTGAACCCGGCGCGGCGAAGGTGATCGCCGAGCGCCACACTGGGCATGATTCCACCAGGGACGGCCAACCTGCCGCCTTGACAGCAAAACTCGGCAAGGGCGAGGTGGTTCTCGTCCCCGGACCCATCGGCCTGGTCTACGCCGCCACCCACGCACCGGCGGTTCGCGACTTCATGAAGCGCATCGTCAAACCGCGGTTCACGCCGTTGGTCGAAATCGATGCACCTCCGGTGGTGGAAGTTGCCATCAGGCGCAAAGGCGGACGCCTTTATGTCCACCTTTCGAACCTGGCGCAGATGCAGACCGCGGGTGATTTCGCGGCCCTCGATTACGTCCCCGAGGCCGGCCCTATCCGCTTGAAATTCAACGGCAAACAGCCCTCGGCGCTGCGTGTGGAACCGGGCGGGCAACTGCTCAAAGCCCCCTTCGTTTTGCGCCGCCTGCACCTCCACTCGGCCCTCGCCGTGTTATATTGAAAAAGTCCCGCCGCGAGGTTCCCCTCGCCGAAACGACGGGCTCGTAGCTCAGTTGGTTAGAGCGCTACCTTGACACGGTAGAGGTCGCAGATTCGAGTTCTGCCGAGCCCACCACCTAACGGCCCCGCGACGAAATCAGCAGCGGACCGCTCCACACATCCGATCGACTGACAAGCGGGCTGCAATTGTCCGAAACGGCCGCTCCCCGGCGATGAGCTTGCCCTCATTCAGCAGCCCTCCCGGTCGCTCAATCCGCGGCTGGATGTCTGTTCTCCGCGCAAGGCTGCAGCCGGCTTCCGCGCCTGAAATCCGGAGCCGGCGTCCACTCAGGATGCCGCCGGCGCCGGTGAAGCTCAGCAGTTTGTGCGCAACGTGGGCGTAACCAGGAAGGTGTGGGGGTTGGAGAGGGCGGCGCGGAGTTGGCTCCGGCATTCATCATCAGATCTGAAATCGGACGCCGCCGATGCGACTCGGGCCTCCGCGATCAACGGCTCACCAAAGTGGCGGGGCGCTTGCCAACCGGCCCGAACGCTGACATAATCGGACCGCAAACTCTCAATGGAGGAGACGCCATGAAACGGTCCTGCGCCACATGTCACGGATGCATGAGTGGGGTCACACGCCGAAGCCTGATCGCCTCGGCGGCCGCGCCCGCGGCGCTGAAAGGCGCGCTGCTGAAGGCGGATCCAGCGCCGGTCACGCCCGGCCGCAAGACACTGGTTGTCCAGCCTGTACTGATCTACCAGATTTACAAACGCCGGCAGCAGACTTCCTGGAGGCCCTGGGGCGGCTTGTTCACCGATGTGGAGGTGAATGAAGAGAAGCAGCGGATCGGCCGCGAGATGGCCGCGCTGACCAAGTCGGCTGGATTTCCGATGGAGGTTCTGCCGCTGAGAACCGTCAGCAGCCTCGATCAGGCCAAGACCCAGGGCCAGGGCAGCCATGACGTGTTATTGATGTTCCCCGCCACCGGGTCTTCGCAGTGGCTCGATGCCCTGGCAGCCGCGCAGAACTGGACCGTGGTCTTCGTGCGGCACCGTTCCGGGCCGGTCTATGAATACTACGAGATCGTTTCGCCGCGATTCCTGCGAAAGACCGTCGACGAGTGGGGCGAGCCGAAGATATCGACGGCCGATGTGGTTGTCGACAGCATGGATGAGGTGCTGGTCCGGCTGCGCGGTCTCAGTGGGGTCAAGAACACGATGGGCCGGAAGGTGGTTTGCATCGGCGGCGCGGCCGGGTGGGGTCGTGGCGGCAAGCAGGCGCCGCAACTGGCGCGTGACATCTGGAAGATGGAGTTGCCCGAGGTCAACTACGAGAACCTGCGTGCCCGTCTGGTCGCGGCCCGCAACGACGCGCCGCTGGCGAAGTCAGCCAAACAGCAGGCGGCGGACTACCTGCGGCAGAAGAACGTCAAGCTGGAGACCTCCCGCGAGGCCGTGGAAAACGCCTTCGTCCTGCGCGACGTCTTCCGCAACATCCTGGCCGAACACAGCGCCGACGCGATCACCGTCAACAACTGCATGGGCGCCATCATGCCCATCAGCGAGACCACCGCCTGCCTGACATTGAGTCTTCTGAACGACGAAGGGGCGCTGGCATTCTGCGAATCCGACTTCGCCGTGATCCCGTCCGGTATTCTGCTGAACGCCATCTCCGGCATACCGGTTTTCCTGAACGATCCGACCTATCCGCACGACCAGATCATCACCCTGGCCCATTGCACCGCGCCCAGAAAGCTCGACGGGAAGCACGCCGAGCCGGTTCGCATCCTGACGCATTTCGAGTCCGACTACGGCGCCGCGCCGAAGGTGGAGATGAAGATTGGACAGAGGGTCACCAACATCATTCCCGACTTCAATGCCCGCCGCTGGGTGGGCTTCACGGGCGAGGTGGAGGGCAACCCGTTCCTGCCGATTTGCCGCTCGCAGATCGACGTCGGCTTCAAGTGCCGGACGGAGAAGATGGCGGAGGAGATGCGCGGCTTCCATTGGATGACCGGCTACGGCGAGTGGTCCCGGGAACTCGGCTACGCGCTGAAGAAGGCCGGCATCGAGTGGCTCGACCTCGACAAGGCATGACCGCCGGACGTATTGGGCCGGCGAGTTGAGATAGAGTGGTCACTTCAGGCCCCATGCGCTGCGTCCCGCTCGTTGAACCAAGAAGACTCGTGACCGTCGACGCCCCCATGCCCGATGGGCCGGGCTTGGGCGAACTCCTCGTCAGAGTTCACGCCGTGGGGCTTTGCGGCTCCGACCTGCACTGGTGGGCCGAAGGTCACATCCATTCCACGGCGGCGCGCTATCCGCAGGTCCTCGGCCACGAACCGGCCGGGACGATCGTCGAAGTGGGCAAGGGCGTCCACGGGTTCAAGGCAGGGGAGCGCGTCTCGATCGAACCTTCACTCACCTGCGGCCACTGCGAATTCTGCATCCAGGGGCGTCACAACCTCTGCGTAGCTTCCCGCTTCATGGGCGGTCCCGACGCCCAGGGTTTCTTCCGCGACTACGCAGTCGTCCCGGCCCATAACGCCGACCCCATTCCGGACTCGCTCACATTTCATCAGGCCACCCTCATGGAGCCGGTCGCCGTCTGGGTCCACATCTTCGAACTTGCCCCTGTAAAGGTGCAACAAACCGTCGCCATCCTGGGCTGCGGACCCATCGGCTTGCTCGGCATCGCCATGGCCAAGGCCGCCGGCGCGCAGTCCATCGTTGCATGTGACCGCGTTCCTCACCGTCTCGCCCTCGCCCGGCAGATGGGCGCCAGCGTCGCCGTGGATGCGCGGACTGGAGACTTCCTCGACGCCGTCATGCAGTGCAGCCGCGGCCTCGGCGCCGATCTCGTCTATGACGCCGCCGGCGCGCCCGAGACCATCAATCTGGGTATCAAATGCGCCCGTCCCGGCGGCCGCTTTGTCCTCGTCGGAATCCCCTCGCCGCTCAATTTCGAGGTGGATCTGCACACTGCCATGGTCAAGGAACTCGATCTCCAGATGATCAAGCGCTCGAACCACAAGGGCCGACAGGCCGGCGCGCTGCTCGCCTCGGGCCAGATCCCGACATCTCTCATCACCCATGCCCTGCCTCTCGAAAAGGCGCAGGACGCCTTCGAGATGCTTCACGATTACGCCGGCGGCGCCGGCAAAGTCATTCTAGACCTGACGTTATGAACAACTTCATCGCAATCGATATCGGCGCTGAAAGCGGGCGCGCCATGTTGGGCCGGCTCCACGAGGGCCGGTTGGAACTCGAAGAACTTCACCGCTTCCTGAATGAGCCGGTCCGCCTCCCCGACGGCCTGTACTGGGACATGCTGCGTCTGTTCCACGACATCCGCGAAGGGCTGCGAATTGCGGGACGCGAGCGGCGCCTGGTTCTCGATGGCGTTGGCGTCGATACATGGGGAGTAGATTACGGACTGGTCGACTCGGCCGGCCGCCTAATCGAAAATCCCCGCCATTACCGCGATGCGCGCAACAACGGCATGCCCGACGCCGCCTTCTCCGTCGTCACCCGAGAGCAGATCTTCAACTGGACCGGCTGCCAATTCATGCAGATCAACACGGTCTACCAACTCTACGCGATGAAGCTCGCGCAGGCGCCATCACTGAGCGCCGCTTCGCGCCTGCTCTTCATACCAGACCTGCTCAGCTACTGGCTTTCCGGGGCTCAGAAGAACGAGCGCACCATCGCCTCGACATCGCAGTTCTATGATCCGGTCAACAAGCGCTATTCCACCGAGATGTTGGCCGCTCTGGGCCTGCCCGCACATCTGCCCGGCACAATCGTCGACCCCGGCACCTGCCTTGGCACTCTGCTCGAGGAGATCGCCGATTACTCCGGTCTCGGCTCGACGCCCGTCTATGCGACCGCTGCGCATGACACCGCCTCCGCCGTGGCCGCCGTTCCGGCCACGGGCAAGCGTCCGTGGTGCTACATCAGTTCCGGGACGTGGTCATTGATGGGCCTTGAACTCGACCGGCCTGTCATCAGCGCCCAATCGCTGGCACTCAATTTCACCAACGAAATCGGGGCCGCGGGCAAGGTCCGGTTCCTGAAGAACATCGCCGGCCTCTGGCTCGTCCAGGAATGCCGCCGGGCGTGGGCGCTTGAGGGTTCGGAATACAGCTATGCCCAGCTCACCGAGATGGCCGCCACTGCGCCCGCCTTCGCCGCCGTCATCCACCCCGACTCCTTCCTCGAACCCGGCCACATGCCGCAGCGCATAGCCGATTACTGCCGCCGCACCGGCCAGACGCCGCCATCATCGCCGGCCGCGACGATTCGCATCATCCTTGAGAGCCTGGCCCTGCGTTACCGTCAGGTGCTGGAGAGCCTTGAATCGGTCTCGGGGGAGCATATCGAGGTCATCCACATCGTCGGCGGCGGCGCGAAGAACACGCTCCTCAACCGCCTCGTCGCGGAAGCCACGGGCCGCGACGTGGTCGCCGGACCGACTGAAGCCACGGCCGCCGGCAATATCCTGGTGCAGGCGATGGGGGCTGGCGTCGTCGACGATCTCAGCGGCCTGCGCCAGGTCGTCCGCAATTCATTCCCGCTCGAGACCTACAAAGCAAACGCGGCCCCGGAATGGGACCGCGCTTATGAAAAGTTCCTTAGCGTGACGGCGTCCTGATCAGCGTTCGCTCAGCCGCCTGATGATCCTGTCGATCATGCCGTACGCCAGCGCCTGGTCGGACTCCATGATGTAGTCGCGGTCCACGTCTTTCGCGATCCGCTCGACGTCCTGACCCGTCGAATCCGCCAGAATCTGGTTCAGGATCTGGCGCATCCGCAGGATCTCGCGCGCATAGATGTCGATATCGGTGGCCTGACCAGCGAGGCCGCTCATCGACGGCTGATGGATGAGCACACGCGAGTGGGGCAGCGCATACCGTTTGCCCTTGGCGCCGCAGGCGAGCAGCACAGCCGCCATCGACGCCGCCTGACCCACACAGTACGTGGCAATATCGCACTCCACCAGGTTCATCGTGTCGAGGATGGCCAAGCCGGCCGTGATCGACCCGCCGGGGGAATTGATGTAGATCGAAATGTCCTTTTCCGGATCTTCCGCGGCCAGGAAGAGAATCTGGGCGATGACCAGGTTGGCAACCTGGTCGTCGATCGGCATGCCGAGGAAGATGATGTTCTCCTTCAGCAGCCGCGAGTAGATGTCGAATGCGCGTTCTCCCCGCGATGTCTGCTCGACCACCATGGGGACAAGCATGTTGCTCGGCGACGGGATCTCCCCGTTCTTAATCGGCATGAAGCCTCCTTCGTCTCGCATGTCAGACCACACGGCTACCGGTTACTGCCCGTGCCGATCCGGTGCTGCCGCTCGACCGGAGAGTTCAGGCGCTCTTTTTGGCCGTTTTCTTCGGCTTGCGGCTCTTTTCCAGGCTGCGCTGTTTCTGTTCGAGGCTCTGAGCCAGATCCTCGATCGACGTGCGCTCCAGATACTCCATGATACGACCCCGCAAGGCCTTCCAGCTATCGTGCATCCCGCAGGGGGCCTGGTCGTTGCATTCGGCCAGACCGGCCGGGCAGCGTTCATAGTCGGTCAGGCCGTCCACCGTATCGACGATCATCACGAGCGTCAGGTCCTTCGCCGGGATCCTCAGGGTGAATCCGCCCGTGGGACCCTTACTGGAGCGCAGGAAGCCCTTGCGGGCCAACTGCTGAAGAATCTTGGCCAGAAAGTGCGATGGAATGTCCGCCCGTTCGGCTATCTGTTTCACCATGGTGTACTTGCCCTCCGGCGCCGACGCCAGATGGACAAACGCCCGAATCGCATACTCCGCGGATCGCGAGTAGATCATGAGCACCTCTAGAGAGCTAGATCAAAATACACGTTTATCTTAAAAGTGTATCTATAGTAGATGCAAGTGGAACTCTCCGGTTTCGTACATTTTCCTTCAGGGCGCAAATTTCGCGTTATGCCCCGATGCCCATCGCCGCCTTCGCCGCCGCCTCCAAGCCCGGCGCGCAGATCACCGCCGTCCCTTCGTAGATTGACCGGCCACCGCTGAACGTGAAGTACTTCGCCCCGGCTTCCTCGGCGATCACCTGCAACGGCGCAAAGTCCCACGGCTTGGCCGACGGCTCGATCCACATGTCCATCTTGCCCGCCGCCACCAGCATCACATCCAGTCCACCGCCCAGACATCTCGCGGACCAGAAACGGTCGGCAAACGTCAGAAATCCGTCCCTGTCAGGAAAATCCGCCAACTTGGCCACGAAGTTCCCACACAGGACCGCGCGTTCTACTTCGCGGATCTGTGATGCTCTCAGCCGCGTCTCCACTCCCTCGAACTCCCGCCATGTCCCATGCCCACGCGCGGCCCAATACAACTCGCCCATGGCCGGGAATCCGCAGACGCCAACCTTGACCTCGCCCTCCGCCTCCAGCGCGATGAAGTTCGCCCACAACCGGTTGCCGCGGACGAAATCCCTGGTCCCGTCGATCGGGTCGATGATCCACCGTCTCCCGCTGGTTCCCTCTTTCGACGAGCCTTCTTCGCCGAGCAGCCCGTCGCCGGGAAAATGGTCTCGAATCCCGTCCGCTATCAGGCGCTCACAAGCCTTGTCGGCGGCGGTCACAGGCGAGTCGTCCGGCTTGTCCTCCACATCGAAGCCGTCTCGCTGATACTTCATCGCCGTCACGCCCGCCGCACGCGCCAGGGCCAGAGCCAGTTCCAGTTCTTTTTCGAATGCCATTCCCATCTATTCTAGAAGAAACGATGCATGCCCTCTGTTTCACGTCAGTATGGAGTTCCGCCCATGCGTAGACTCGCCGGCAATCTCTCACCAGGCAGCCGTACCGTGTACAACATGCTCGCCGCTGCCGCCGATGCCTACGGCCGTGAACCCGCTCTCCATCAGCCTGACGGAGAAGGCGGGTACCGGACATATAGCTGGGTGGAATACCGCCAGGTGGTCGAAGAACTCGCCGCCGGTCTGCGCGCCCTGGGCATGAAGCTGGGCGATGTCGCGGCTCTGGCCTCTGAAACCAGGGCTGAGTTCTACCTGGCAGACATGGGGATCATGACCGCGGGCGGGATCGCCGCCGCCGTTTACACGTCGCTTGCCCACACCGATCAGGCCAACACGTTGCTCGCCTGCCGTCCCGCCGCCATGTTCTTTGAAAGCCCCAAGTCCATGGCCGCGCTTGATGCCGCCGGCGCTTCGGCGCTTTTGGTCCACCGTATTCTTCTGACTGGCGAGGCGCCGGGCGCAATCACGCTCCACCAACTGCGCAAGAAAGGCCGCGAGGCCATGGCGACCCACCGCAACTTCGTCGCCTCCTTCACCGCCGAACTCACACCTTCGGCGCACTGCATCCTCTACCTGACGTCCGGCGCCACCGGCGAACCCAAGATGGGTCTCGCCAGTCACAACAGCGTCGTCGCCAACTGCGACATGGGCCCGGCCGTGCTTCCTGAGGACTGCCTCGAATCCGGCCTGGCTTTCCTGCCCTCGGCGAACATCACCCAGCGCCTCGTCATGGAACTTCTCATGATCCGCATGGGCGTGCAAGTCTATTTTTCTGAAGGACTTTCCCGGCTACCAAACGAACTGCGATCGGTCAAACCCACGTTTTTCATCGCCCCGCCGCGCGTCTGGGAACGCATCTACGCCAGCATCACAACTGAACTTCGCAAGAAACCCGCCATCGCCCGCAAGCTGTTCTACACCGGCCTCGGCGTCGGCCAGGAGATGGTCCGCGCCCGGCAGCAGGGCCGCGCGCCTTCGGCTTTCGCCAGAGCTTCCGCCGGTTTCTTCGACCGCATGATCTTCTCAAAGATCCGCGAACGGCTTGGCGGGCGCATGCGGCTCGCGGTCAGCGGCGCCGCCCCGCTCGCCCGCGGATTGGCCGATTTCTTCTCCGCCATCGGTCTGCCCCTGGTCGAGGGCTACGGGCTCACCGAGGGCGGCGTCGTCTGCCTCAATCCAATCGACCGCCCGCTGCCCGGTTCCATCGGCAAACCGTTGCCCGGCGTCGAATTCAAGACCGCCGATGATGGCGAACTCCTCATACGCGCCGAAACCCTATTTGACGGCTATTACAACGACCCGGAAGCCACCGCCGCCGTCCTGCGCGACGGCTGGCTCCACACCGGCGACCTCGCTCACATCGACCCCGATGGCTACGTCCATATCACCGGCCGCAAGAAAGAACTGATCGTCTCGTCGAACGGCAAGAAGATCTACCCCTCCCGCATCGAATCGCTCTTTAAGCTTGAACCGCTCGTCACCCAGGTGCTCCTGGTCGGTGATCGCCTTCCTTACGTCGCAGCATTGCTGACACTCAACCCTGCCGTAGCCGACTCGATCCCCAACCTCGAACCCGGTGTTGAAAAGACCACCGCCGGACTGGCCCGTTCGGCCGCCGCCTACACCGAAGTGAAGCGCATCATCCGGCGCGTCAATAAGGAATTGGCTCCGTTCGAACAGATCCGCAAGTTCCGAATCCTCGACCGCGACTTCTCGGTCGAAGCCGGCGAACTCACCCCAACCATGAAACTCCGCCGCAAGAAGGTCCTAGAAAACTTCCGCACCGAAGTCGAACATCTCTACGCCGGCCGCGAAGACCTGGGCTGATCCTCAGGTTTCGACCCAGCCTTACTGGTGGTCAGCGAAACACCGACAGAGGTATTCCAGCATGGAGCAGGCGCCCCTGAGGTCTGATATATTGGGTCTTTCGAGGGATGCGTCTCTTCCAAGGACGGACCCAGTCCCTTGAAAAACCAGGACACCCCCATGAAATACGGACTGAACATTCCCGCGACCGGCGCGCTCGACTTCGTGTCTCTCGGCGCCCTCATCCACCGCCTCGATCCCGGCATCATCCCCTTCCGCAAGGCGACTGAATGCCAGATCCACGTCTCCGGCGGCGAGTTCAATTGCGCAGCCAACCTCGCCGATTGCTTCGGTTTGAAGACCGGCATCGCCACTGCCATGGTCAAGTACCCGATCGGCGAACTGATCGCCGAACGAGTGAAGGCCATGGGCGTCAAACCGTTCTACAAGTACTTTGAACATGACGGCGTCCGCGGCCCCAACATGGCCACCGTCTATAGCGACCGCGGCCAGGGCGTGCGCGCCCCCATCGTCTTCTACAACCGTTCGAACGAAGCCGGCGGCATGCTCAAACCCGGCGACTTCAACTGGAGCGAGATCTTTGCGGGCGGCGTCCGCTGGTTCCACTCGGGCGGCATCTTCGCGGCGCTTTCGCCGACCACGCCGGAAGTCATCATCGAAGGCATGAAGGCCGCCAAGGCGGCGGGCGCCATCGTTTCGTTTGACCTGAATTTCCGCGCAAAGCTCTGGAATATCTCAGGCGGCGGAGACAAGGCTGTCGAGACGATGAACCGCATCGTCGAGAACGTCGATGTCCTGGTGGGCAACGAAGAGGACTTGCAGATGGGCCTGGGGTTGCATGGTCCTGAAGTGACGGCCAAATCCAAGCTCGATCCGAGCGTCTTCTTCGGCATGATCGACGCTGTCACCAAGCGCTTCCCACAGGTCAAAGTGGTCGCGACGACGCTGCGCGAAGTCCATTCGACCAACCACCATAGCTGGAGCGCGGTGGCCTGGATCGACGGCCAGACGTATGCGGCTCCGACCGCCGAACTCACGGTGATTGACCGCATCGGCGGCGGCGACGGTTTCGCCTCCGGTTTCTTCTACGGCCTGCTGGCAGGCGAGGAACCGCTGGAAGCGGTCAAACTCGGCTGGGCGCACGGCGCGCTGTTGACGACGTTCCCCGGCGACACGACGATGGCCACCGTCGATCAGGTCCGCCAGTTCGCCAAGGGCGGCTCGGCGCGCGTCCAGCGGTAAGCGGTTCATTACGATCCTGTGCGCCAATGGGGCAGTCCTCGCTGGACTGCCCTTTTGCCATATGATGATTGCGAACGCCCGTTCATCAAAGGAGTCCACGCATCACCATGTCGTCTCAGGTCAGCCGCAGACATTTCTTCTATGGATCGCTGCTCGCCGGCGCGGTTCCCACTGCCGGATTCGGCAGCGTGCCGTCGCTTGGCGCGCTCGGTTACAAGTCGCCGAACGAGAAGTTGAACATCGCCGCCATCGGGTCGGGCGGCAAGGGGTATTCCGACATCAACGGATGCCTGACCGAGAACATCATTGCTCTCACCGACCCCGACGAGAAGCGCGCCGAGCGGACATTCAAGCAGTTTCCGAATCTGCCGAAGTACAAGGACTTCAGGCGGATGTTCGACAAGCATGAGCGCGAAATCGACGCGGTGCTTGTGTCCTGCCCCGACTTCATGCACGGCACGGCGTCGATGTGGGCGATGGCGCGCGGCAAACACGTCTATTGCCAGAAGCCGCTGGTGCGCACGGTTTGGGAGGCGCAGCAGCTTCAGGCAGGGGCGGCGAAATACAAGGTCGCCACGCAGATGGGCAACCAGGGCTATTCGAACGACGGCGCGCGCGAATGCGCCGAGATCATCTGGAACGGCGATATCGGCGGCGTGACCGAGGTCCATGCATGGACTGATCGGCCAGGCAAGTATTGGCCGCAGAGTCCCGAGGTGGAACCCAAGGAAGCGCCCGTGCCGGCGAATCTCGATTGGGAAGCCTGGCTCGGGTCAGCGCCGCAACGGCCCTATAGCCCCGCTTACGCGCCTCACCACTGGCGAGGTTTTCCGGAGTTTGGTTGCGGCGCGATCGGCGACATGGCTTGCCACATTCTCGGTACGCCGAACATGGCGATGCGGCTGTCGTTGACGGGTCCGACGAGCGTGGAATGCGTCAAGAAGGAAGGCGTCGGCAAGTACTGCTTCCCGCACCAGACGGTCATTCGCTTCGACTTCCCGGCGCGCGGCACGATGCCTGCCATGAAACTGTTCTGGTACGACAGTCTGAAGGATGTGCCCAAGTTTGACGGCATCCCGGCCGGCGAATTGATCGGGGACAAGGACATCAACGGCAGCCTGTTCATCGGCGATAAGGGCATGGTCACGACGGGTTGCTACGGCGAGAATACCCGGTTGATGCCCGACGCCAAGATGGCGGACTACAAGGGCGCGCCGAAGCTGTTGACGCGTTCGCCAGGCCATTACCGCGACTGGATTCGAGCCTGCAAGGGCGGCGATCCAGCTTGTTCGAACTTCTCGGTCTCCGGACCGTTTGTCGAGTGGATGCTGCTGGGCGTCATCGCCATGCGCTTCCCGGGCAAGCTCGAATGGGACGGCCGCAAGAAGCAGTTCACGAATAACAAGGAAGCCAATCAGTACCTGAAACCCGTGTTCCGCAAGGGCTACAAGTTCAACGGCTGAGGCTTCACTTGGCCTTCGCATTGCGCCGCGAGGGGTAGGGCGCGCCCCACCCCTTGCGGTCTTCCCACAGGATCCGGTTCAACACATCGGTGGGCACGTCGTCCACCTCTTCCCAATTCATCTTTGCGCTCTCGACCGCGGCCCAGCGTTCGCGCCCGTTCAGGGCAGTGGCGGGCGGATTCATGTCGTCGAGTTTCAGGCGTGCTGGCAGGGCTTTGTAAGGACGCGCGTCTTTACCGGCAGTGAAGATGCTGGTCATGGGCCGGGCGGCGTTGAGGAAGCGGGTTTTCGGCTCGATGCCGAAGATGCTCTGGATGGTGCGGACCAGGTTGATTTGGGTGTAATAGCTTTCGTCCAGCGTGCCGCGCCGCACCATGGGTCCGGCGAATAACGCGAGGGTCCTGCGGCCGCTGATGTGATCGACGCCGTCCTGCGCGTCGTCTTCCACCGCGATCACCAGCGAACTCTCCCAGAACTTGCTCTTGCTGACGCCTTCGACGATGCGGCCCAGCGCCAGATCGTTGTCGGCCACCATCGACGCAGGGCGCGGCGCGCCCGGACTGCGGCCCGAGGTGTGGTCGCTGGTCATGGTCACGATCACCAGGTTTGGCGCAGTGCCCTTGGTCTCCCACTTCTTGAGCCGTTCGAGGAACGCATCGGCCCGGATCTGATCGGGAATCCTCATGCTGCTATGCGGGAACGTTTCATCGAAGATCCCGCTCAGCGCCGGCACGGCACACTTGGACACGATCACGTCGCGCCACGTCCCTTTCTGGTAATGCTGCCAGTATTGGCTCCAAGTCAGCATCTCCTTCTCGTCGATGTCGCGGATCAGACCGGTGTTCTCTTCGCGGCGGCCCGGCAGAGACAACGGTCCGAGCAGCAACACGTCGAGGGGCTTCCGTTTGTCCTGCCAGAAGAAACCGGCGGGCGAGACCGTCAGCGCGTCGCCCATGTTCCAGGCATAACCGCGCGGCGCGGCGGCAAGGGCGCGCTCGACGTGGTCGCTGACGAAGCCCATCATGAGCCACTGGTGGCCTTCGAAGCTGATGGCGCCGCTGGCATGGAAGTTATCGAGGAGGACGAACTCCTCGGCCAGGGCGTGGTGATTTGGCGTCACCTCGCGCCCGTACATGACGAGCGACGGATCGCGGCGTCCGCGTTCGATATCGCCGAAGACCTGGTCGTAGGTCCTGTTTTCTTTGATCAGGAGGAAGACGTGCTTGATGCCCAGCTTCGACACATCGCCCGCGCCACCCGCCGGTTCGAATCGCGGACTGCCCGCCGCCGCCACTTCGCGCGCGCCGGCCTTTAGCTCGGCCGCCGACGGATCGGCATAGCTGTTCAACATGCCTTCATAGACACGGCTGTTGTGCTTGCCAGGCTCGCGCTCGTCGTTGCCGGTGCCCTTCACGCTCGAGATCATCAGGCGGCCGTTTGCGGCTGTCCGTAGCGCCGTCGGGAACCAGCCCGTCGGAGCACGGCCGGTCAGTTTCCACGCCGATCCGGCGCGATCAAATACCGCCACCGAATTCTCGCCGCCACAGGCGACGTACAAGCGCTTGCCGTCAGCGCGAAAGGCCACGCTGTTCGGGATCGCGCCGAGCGATGCCTTGCCCGAAGCCACCGCGAGCGATTGCGACGTCCAATTCGATGTGTCGAACACCTGGATGGTGTCGGAATGGCTATTTGCGACCGCCAGCATCCTGCCATCGCCAGACAGCGCCATGCCGGCCGGGGCCAGTCCGGTTGGATACGTCCGAACGGCGCCGTCCTTAAGCTCAATCACGCTCAGACTGCCAGCCAGCACCGAACCCACCGCATCCACCGGCAGATTCTCTTTTCCGCTCGGCGCCGTGGCCGAGCCTTCCCTTCTCTGCCCCGCCCGGTTCGACACATACAGCCGCCCGATCTTCTCATCGAGAACCACGGCGAACGGCGCGAGCCCAACCGGGATCCGGCGCTTGATCTCGCGCGTATCGGCGTCGATTTCGACGATTTCGTTGTCGTGGTGCATCGCCGCATAGAGGCGCTTCCCGTCCTTCGAGAAGGCCAGCCCGGCTGGGATTGGATGACCGGCCAGGTTCATGCGAGACGTCCCGCTGATACGCCCATCCGGCGTGTATTTGACGATCAGCAGGCTGTCCGGACCTGACCGCGTCGCCTCGCTCGCCCAGATCTCCGAGGTTCCCGGCCGGAACGCGATACCCAGATACGACGTGGTCCTGCTCGGGGTGCGCGCCAGTTCCTTGCCCGCCGTCCCATCCACAATGACGATGCTGGTTCCGTTCAGCACGCCGGCGAGTGTCGCGCCTTCGTTGAGCGCGAAATCGGCGGGCCGCCCGGCGATGGCCAAGCCCGTGTTCCAGGGGCGGATCAATTGATTTGTCGCCACCAGCCAGGCGCCGCTGGCCTGCTTGCCGGCGGTCGCCCGCGACGGCAACAGGTCCCACAACTCCGGCTTCGCCGATCCAATCGCCACGGCGGCAACAGCCGCAAGACTCAATCCCCACTTTATCTTCGTCATCCAAGGCAGTATATCGCTCTGCCGATCCCCCTCACATGGTCTTTCCCTCCAGCGCCCAACCGCGGCGGATGATCGCTTCGCCGTGTAGCTTTCTGAGAGCGTCGATGGCTGCAGCGAGTTTCACTTCATACTCGCGATGCGGCGTCTGTGGCGTAAACAGGTCCATTTGGGGCGACGGCCGGTAGACCCTCGACGCCCTCAGTGTCATCGCCCGCAGCCTCACGCGGCGCGTCCACGCCCCATTCAGCAGTCCCGGCAACAGCGGCAGAATTTCGGTATCGAGCGACACCGGTTCGGTTAGGTCCGACTGCCGCCGCGACTCGCCCCGGTCCGTATAGCGCAATTCCAAAACAATCCGCCGGATCTCGCTTCCCCCTGCTCGCACCTGAGCCATCAGCCGCTCCGCCATGCGCGCCAGCGCCGCTTCCAGCACCGGCCTGTCCCACATGTCTTCCTCGAATTCGATCATCTCCACCCACCCCGGCTCGACCGCTTTTTTCCTGCCTACCGGCTCTTCCGAAATCCCCTGCGCCCGCCGCTGAATCCGCAGCGCGCCCTTGCCCAGCAACGACGACAGAGCGTCCACCGGCGCCACGGCAAACTGTCCGATCGAGCGGATCCCCGCCACCTCCAACGCCGCCAGCATCCCGCCTTCCAGACCGGGTAGCCACCTGAGCGGCAACGGCGACAAGAACGCCCGCTCGCTGCCCGCGGGGACGACGATCTGCGCGCCCGGTTTTCGTATGCGGGCCGCCACGCGCGCCACCAGTTTATTGGTCCCGATGCCAGCCGAGATCGTCACCTTCAACCAGTCGCGCACGGTCGCCCTCATCCGCGTCACGGTCTCCTCCGGACCGCGCCCCAATGCCCGCTCGACGCCCGTCAGGTCCAGCCATGCCGCGCCCACCGAGGCCGGTTCCACCAGCGGCGTCGTCTCCTGGCACAGATACAGAATCTGGTCGAAGAAGCGTTCATACAATTCGAAATGCGCCGGCATCACCACCAGCGCCGGCACGGCCCTGCGCGCCCGTCCGACCGGCCACCCCGGCCGGATCCCCAATCGCCGCGCTTCGCCGCTGGCGGATAACACAACGCCGCGCCGCTCGCCGCCGACAACCACCGGACGCCGCCGCAACCGGCCGTCAGAGGCCTGTTCGATGGAGGCAAAGAAGCTGTCGCCATCCCAGTGAACGACCGTGCGCATTAGTGTAAATCCTTACACAGTCATCCTGCCACCATTCGCCCGCCCGCGCAAGGAACATTCGCGATTCCCCCCACCATCGACGGTCCGGTATACTCGCCACATGGAGAGACGCGAATTTCTGTTCACTTCCGCCGCCGCCATACAGCCGCCGGGACGGCCGCGCATCAGCGCCGGCAGTTTCAACTTCCATACGTTCGGCGCCAATCAGAAACCCGACGCCGCCATCGACATCATCGGCGAAATGGGCTTCGAGGGCATCGAACTCATCCTCCTCACCCGCGAAGATATTACCGGCTATTGGACCGACTCGAAGATTGGCGAACTGCGCCGGAAGCTCGAACACTGGAAACTCGACGTGGCCCAGTTCATCATGTTCCAGCCTGTCGTCGAGGGGTTGACGAGTCTCAATCGCACTGTCCGCAACCAGAACCTGGATTACTTCGAAGCCGGCTGCAAGATCGGGAAAAAGCTCGGCGCGCCGATCGTCAATATCGTCGCACCCTGGCCGCGCGAGATCTCGGTCAAGGACCGGCCATATCTACCCCGCTACTACGACATCGAGAAGCCGCAGCCAGGGCAGAAATTCACCATCGAGATCGCGCAGCCGTTTGACTGGGACGCTCTTTGGGACAACTATGCCGGCGCGACCAGGGAGTGCCTCCAGCGCGCCAAGGCCCACGGCATGAAGCTGACCATCGAGCACCACACGCACACGATGATCCCAGGAGTCGACGCCTTTCTGCGCCTGTGGGACGCAATCAAGGATCCCGCCCTCGGCTACAACCTCGACACCGGCTGGACGCTGAGCCACCGCGACTATCCGCCTGAGGCCATCTATAAAGTCAGGCGGCATCTCATGAACCTGCACGTCCGCGACATCGACGGCCTGATGCGCCAGTTCCCGCACATCGGCGAGGGCGTGATGGACTTCAAAGCCATCTGCGCCGCCCTCAAGGCCATCGGCTATCGCGGCTTCCTGACCCTCGAGCAGGACAAGCATCCGGGCGACATGAAAGCCACGGCCCGGCGGTACCTGGCCATGATGAAGGAATACCTGTCCTAGAAGCGCTTCCGGACCTGCCCGCATCGGGAGCCCGGGCCGGGGCCGGCGGGGCTTGGCGCACGGCGCGAACAGGCGACGCTTCCGTTCCGGTATAATCCGGTCCTGGACACTATATGCTTCGCATCGCCGTTTCCCTCGTTCTTCTCGCCCTCCCCGCCCTCGCCCAACCCTACGATCTGTTGCTCAAGGGCGGCCACCTGATCGACGCCAAGAACAACATTGACGGCATCATGGACGTCGCCGTCTCCAAAGGCGTCATCGCCGCGGTTGCCAAGGACATTCCCGCCGCACAGGCGCGCAAGGTTGTCCCGCTCACCGGCCTCTACATCACTCCGGGCCTGATCGACGCGCACGTTCACGTCTACACCGGCACTGGATTGAAAGGCGTCCTGACCGGCGACAGCAGCGTCTATCCGGACGGATTCTCGTTCCGCACGGGCGTCACGACCATGGCCGACGCAGGCACCGCCGGTTGGCGCAACTTCCCCGATTTCCGGCAGCGCGTGATCGACCGCGCCAGGACCCGCATCCTCGCCTTCATCAACATCGTCGGCGGCGGCATGGGCATCACCAGCGAGCAGGACACCACCGACATGAACGCTGAAGCCACGGCCGCGATGGCCCGCCAGCACTCCGATATTGTCGTCGGCTTCAAGGTCGCCCACTACAGCCGCGGCGGCTGGCCCGATGTCGACGGCGCAATCAAGGCCGGCGAACTGTGCAAGCTGCCCGTCATGGTCGATTTCGGTTTCACCAACCAGGACCGTAATCTTACCCGCCTGTTCGGAGAGAAGCTCCGCCCCGGCGACATCTACACCCACTGCTATTCGGGCCACCGCGAAGAACTGGTCGACGGCAAGGTGAACCCTGCCATGATCAACGGCCGCAAGCGCGGCATCCTGTTCGATGTCGGCCACGGCGGCGGCAGTTTCTACTGGAATATCGCCATCCCCGCCATCAAACAGGGCTTCCTGCCCGATGTCATCTCGACCGACCTGCACACCGGCTCGATGAATGGCGGCATGAAGGACCTTTCGAACGTCATGTCGAAGTTCCTCAGCGCCGGATTGCCGCTCAAGCAGGTTGTCGCCATGGCGACGTGGAACGCCGCCCTGGAATTGGGGCGGAAGGAGCTCGGCCACCTCTCGACCGGCGCCGAAGCCGACATCACCGTTCTCCGCGTCCGGACCGGCAGCTTCGGATTCCTCGATTCCGCCGGCGCGCGGATGGCCGGCACGAAGTTGATCGTGCCTGAACTCACTATCCGCAAGGGCGCCGTGGTCTGGGACCTCAACGGAGTCGCCGCCCAGGACTGGCGGACATTCCCCTACGGGAAGCGCGAGGCGCCCGCCGCCGCGGCCAAAAAGTAACACGCGAAAGGACGACACCGCCATGTTTGGACGTAGACCATTTCTTGAAGCTCTGGCCTCGACGCCCCTGCTCTCTTCCCTGGCCACGGCCGCCGCGCCTGCTAAGCGGGACGTGATCAAGGAACTGGGCGTGCGCACGTTCATCAACGCCGCCGGCACCTACACGGCACTGACAGCGTCGACCATGCCGCCCGAGGTGATCGCGGCGATGCAGACGGCCTGGCCGAAGTACGTCAACCTGGTTGAGTTGCAGACAAAGGTCGGCGAGAGGCTGGCCACGCTACTGAAGTGCGAGGCCGCGATGGTGACATCCGGCGCCGCCGGCGCGCTCACGGTGGGCACGGCCGGCTGCGTCACGGGCAGGAATCAGGACGCCATCCGAAGCTTGCCCGATGTGACGGGCCTGAAGTCCGAGGTCATCATGCAGAAGGCGCATCGCTTCGGCTACGACCATGCGGTGCGCGCCTGCGGCGTGAAGATCGTCGAGATCGAGACCGAAGCCGAACTGGAAGCCGCCGCCGGTCCGCGGACGGCGATGATGCTGTTCTTCAACGACGCCGAGCCGAAGGGACGGATTGACGGCGCCGGGTGGGTTCGTTTGGGCAGGAAGCTGGGCGTTCCCACGTTCGTCGATGCCGCCGCCGACACGCCGCCGGTCGAGAATCTCTGGAAGTACACGGGAATGGGCTACGACCTGGTGGCGTTCTCAGGAGGCAAGGGGATCCGTGGTCCGCAGAGCGCCGGATTGCTGCTTGGCCGGAAGGACCTGATCGAAGCGGCGCGGATGAACACGTCGCCCAACGGCGACACCATCTCCCGCGGCATGAAGGTGAACAAGGAAGAGATGGTCGGCATGTTGGTCGCCGTCGAGGCTTTCCTGAAGAAAGACCACGACGCCGAGCGCCGCGAATGGGATCGCCGCGCCGAGGTGATTCGCAAGGCGGCTTCAAAGCTGAAGTCGGTCGAGTCCGCCATCGTCGTGCCGCCGATCGCGAATCACGTGCCGCATCTGCGGCTGAAGTGGGATCCGGCGGTGATCAAGTTGACGCCGCAGGAAGCCATGAAACAACTGCGCGAGGGAACGCCGTCCATCGAGGCATGCCCGATGACAGACCGCGAGTGGCTGGCATTTGGAGTATGGATGATGCACCCTGGTGACGCCGAAGTCGTCGCCAGGCGCACCGTAGCGGTCTTAAGAGCGGCGATGGCCTAAATGTAGGCGATCACGTCGATCTCGACGAGCGAATTGCCTGGGATGTCGAGCGCGGTGATGGTGGTGCGCACCGGCGGTTCGTCGCCGAAACGGCCCTGCATGACGGCGTTCATCGCCTTGTAGTCGTCCATCTTTTTCAGATAGACATTGCACTTCAGGCACTTGGACATGGAGGAGCCGGCGTTGACCAGTTCCTTCTCGATTTCGTCCAGCACGGTCTTGGTATGCGCCGTGATGTCGCCCTCATAGTGCGCGCCCTTGCCGGCGATGAAGAGCAGGTTGCCATAGGAAACGGCGCTCGAGAACAGCGGCGGCTTGGCGGGCTTCGCGCCTTTGTAGTGGACCTTCTTCGCCGGGCCGGTCTGAGCCGCCGCGGGCACGGCCGCCACGCCGGCCACGGCGCCAGCTTTCATCCAATTGCGTCGAGTCTGATTTGCCATGTTCGGGATGATCTCCTTGGCACGGAGTATACCGCGGCGTGACCCCAAACTGAACGCCTGGCGTGCCGCTATTCGTCGCGCAGGACCTGGAGCGGTTTCTGCGGCAGCACACGTGCGCTCGCCAGCCAGCCCGCAATCAACGACAATGCGCCCACCAGCACCACCGTCACGGCGTTCGGCGCCCACTCGACCCGGAATTCGGCGTCGAGCAACCGTGTCATCAGCAGCCGCGAAAACGCCGTCGCCAGCAGCCCGCCCATAAGTCCGGCGACCAGCCCCAATACCAGGAATTCCACTGAGAAGATCCCCAGCAGTTGCCGCCTGCGCGCGCCGAGCGTCTTCAGGATGGCCGCTTCCCTCATGCGCCGGAAGCGCGTCCCTGCCACGGTCGCCATCAGGATGATCACGCCCGCCGCGATGGCGAATGCCGCGATGAACCGGACGAGCAGCGAAACCTGGTCGACCACCTCTTGCACGATCGCCAGCACGTCGGCGGCGTTCACCACCGAAACAGTGGGGAACTTCGCATAGGCCTCGCGCTGGAATTGCTGCACACGGGACGCCGGCATCCGCGCCAAGCCTACGTATTGCTTGGGGAAGCTCTCGAGCGCGGCGGGGTTGAACAGCGTTTCGCCAGCGCCGCCCGGCCCGGCGCTGATGACGCGATAGACGGCCGCCAGCCGCGCATCGAACTCACGGCCGGTGACGCTATAGCGCAGCACGTCGCCAGGCTTGGCCTTCAGGATCTTCGCCGCCTCTTCCTCCAGCGCGACCTGCGCCTCCTTCGAATCCGTCGCCCACCACTGGCCTTGGCGGACCTGGATGTCATCCGGCCTCCCGGCCAGATAACTTACCTGCCGCGCCTGCGAGAACCGGCGCTCCCATCCTCGCAGTCCCTGCAGTTTCAGCGGTTCGCCGTTGATCGTCAACAGCCTCGCCGAGACGAGAGGAATCAATCGCGGCCGCGCCTTGGGATCGTTGGACGCCCGCGGTTGCGCTTCGAGCATCGTCTTCAGGCCCGCATATTCACGCTCGGTGACATTGATCATGAAGACGTTCGGCGCGTTGGGCGGCGCGGCGCCGGCGACCTCGGCCAGCAGCGACTTCTGGATCAGGTAGATCGACAGCGTGAACATCACTCCGACGCCGAGGGAAACCAGCACTGCGCCGGCGTGGTTGCCGGGCCGGTACAGGTTCGCGATCCCCTGGCGCAGTGGTACCGGCAGCCGCCATGGTCCCTTCTGCACCACCCAGCGCAGCGACCTCAGCAGAACCCAGGCAACGCCCGACAGAATCACCAGACTCGCCACCAGCCCGCCGATGAACATCCATCCCATGCGCGCCGACTCGGCCAGCCAGCCGGCGATCGCGCCGAGTCCGAGCAGGATCAATACGCCGCAGAGAATCGAGGGTATCTGCCGCTCGAGCCGCGTCATCAGCGGCGGCCGCACCTCGGCCATCTCGCGCCGGAAGATCAGCGCCGGCCTCACACGGCGGATCGAGAGCAAAGGCGGCAGGGTGAACAGCAGCGTCACCAGCAGCCCCGTGGCGATGCCTTCCAGAGCGAACGCCGGGCTCCAATGGAGACCAGCCTCGAACTTGAAATACCGCGTCAGCAGCACAGGAAACAGCAACTGCACAGCTGCGCCGACGCCCACTCCGGCCAGTCCGCCCGCCAGCGCCAGCAGCCCGGTCTGCATCGTGTAGATGCCGATGATCTGCGACGAGCGGGCGCCCAGGCACTTCATGATGGCAATCGTGTCCAACCGCTGCTGCAAGTGCGCGTGAACCGATGTGGCAACGCCAAGAGCGCCCACGATCAGCGCAATCAGAGACACCAGCGAAAGGAATGTCGTCGACCTGTCGAGGGCCCGTTCGATTGCCGGATGCGCCTCTCGCGCCGTCACCACGCGAGCGTCGGTGAATACCTTGCGCAGATCCGCCTTCATCGCTTCAAGGTTGAACCGCGGCTCGGGCGCCTTGAACAGCAGTCGTTCAGATGCCCGGCTGCCAAACTGCATCAGGCCCGTGCGGTCCAGCCCGGCGCGCGAGATCATGACGCGCGGGCCGATGTTAAGCGAGCCAGTCATTCGGTCGGGTTCCGATTTGACGATGCCAGCGACCCGGAACTCCTGCCCGCCGAGCCGGACAGCCGATCCCGCCGAGAGATTCATGCGGACAACCAGATCGTCCGAGACGACGATCGAATCGACGGTCAACGCATCTTTGAGTTTGGCGGGCGGGTCGAGTTCGAATTTGCCATAGAAGGGATAGGCCCGCGGGTCCACCGCCTTGATGGAAACCAGAATGGGCGCGCCGCCGGCAGGCGCGTCCATCATCGAAACGGTCTCGGTGATACGCGTCAGGACGGCGCCCTGATCGACATACTTCCGCACAGCGGCGTCCTGTTCGGGTGTCGGCAGGTTGAACTGGCGGATGGCCAGGTCGGCCGCCATGAGGGTCCGCGCTTCACGCCGCAGGGTGTCGCGAAACGCCTGCGAAAAACCGCGGACGCCCGTCAGCGCCCCCACACCCGCTGCGACACCGAAGGCCACGAAGAGGAACTTCAACGCCGACGCCCGCGCCTCGCGCGAAGCGATCTTCAGCGCTGTCGCCCAGAACTTCACGCTGCCCCGCCTTCGCGTTCGTCGGAGATGACGACGCCATCCTTGAGCGTGATGATGCGGGTGGCATGAACGGTGAGGTCGCGGTCGTGCGTGACCAGAACAAGCGTCGTTCCTTCGGTTCTGTTCAAAGAAAGCAGCAGATCCAGGATCTGCCGCCCGTTGGCTGAATCCAGGTTGCCCGTCGGCTCGTCGGCCAGCAGCAGGGGAGGCTTGCGCATGAACGCCCGGGCCAGCGCCACGCGCTGCTGTTCGCCGCCGGAAAGCTGTACGGGGTAATGATCGCGCCGCTCGGCAAGACCAACGGTGTCGAGCAACATCCGGGCGCGGCCGAGACAGGCGGCGGCCGGCTCGCCGGCCAGTTCCGCGGGGAGCAGGACGTTTTCTTCCGCCGTCAGCGTGGGGATGAGTTGGTAGGACTGAAAGACAAAGCCGATCTTGCGGCCCCGGATCCCTGCCAGCGCGTCTTCACCGAGCCGAGAGATCTCTTCGCCGTCGAGCAGGATTTCGCCCGTGGTCGGCGTGTCCAGTCCGGCGAGTAATCCAAGCAACGTGCTCTTGCCGCTGCCCGACGCGCCCATGATGGCGACAAACTCGCCTGGCATGATAGCGAGGTCCATGCCGCGCAGGATATCGACGCGGTGGGTGCCCGTGTCGATCGACTTGGTGATTGAACGGAGTTCGAGAATCGGCTGGTTCATGCAAAAGTGCCTTGTCTCCTATGATGGCAGTAGATGAGACTACGCACCGTAAACTTGGCCTCAGCCCTGGCGATCACCGCGTTGATCGCCGCCGGATGCTCGAACACACGACCAAACGAACCTGCGCCGGCGGCGGAGGCGGTCCAGCGGCCCGCGCCCGCCCCGCCCGCGCCGGCGGACGACAGGCCGGTGATCGCCGCATTTGGAGACAGTCTGACGGCGGGCTACGGCGTCGCAGCGGGTCTCAGCTACCCCGACTACCTTCAGAAGGAGATCGACGCCCACGGTTACCGCTACAGGGTGGTCAACCAGGGCATCAGCGGCGACACGACCAGCGGCGGGGTCTCCCGCATTGAGGAGGCGATTCGTCTCGATCCCGAAATCGTCATCCTCGAACTTGGCGGTAACGATGGCCTTCGCGGCCTGCCGCTTGAAACCACCCGCCAGAACTTGAGTGAGATGGCTGCCAGGCTTCAGGCCGGCGGCGCGAAGGTCCTGCTCGCCGGGATGACGCTGCCGCGCAATTACGGCCCCGACTACATCCGCGGCTTTGAAAGGCTCTATACCGATCTCGCCCGCCAGAGGCGCATTCCGCTCATTCCGTTTCTGCTCGAAGGTGTCGCCACCCGCCCGGCCCTGATGCAGGGCGATGCGATCCACCCCACGGCCGAGGGCAATCGGATCGTGGCCGCGACGGTCTTCAAACACCTCCAGCCGCTGCTGAGGAAATCCTCCTGAGCGGAGGCTCAGCGGCTCCACCAGCGGCCGGTCAGGAACCCGCCCGCCAGCGCCGAGACGCACAACACCGACAGCACGGCCCAGAAGAGCTTCACCCAGACTCCCTCTACCGCGCGCCCGGTTTGGAGCGGCTCGTCAAAGGGCAGCAGCAGCGGCGTCGCCCGTTCCACATCCGCCAGTCCCGCTTCCAACCGCCCGGTCCGCATGGCGATGTCCTCGATCGCCGAGGCGAACGCCCTTCTCATGCCCTGCATGGCGCAGACCGCCGCCGTCGTATCTTCGCCGATGGCAGTGCGCAGACTCTCCAAGGCCGCGGACACGCTGGGCTGGCTGCCGGTCACTCATTAAGACAGTGCCGTCCAAGGCCCGGAACTCTCACCCGTCTTTCTAATTGTCTTCCAACTTCTTGTTGGAGTTGATGAAAGGCCAGCAGATCGCTCCCAGGAAGTAGGAAGCCACCATCGTGTAGAGGAACATATTCCAGTCACCGCCAGTCTTCTGGACGATGAAGCCGCCGATGGTCGGCGCCAGAATCCCGGCCGCGTTGCCCATCATGTTCATCGAACCCGAAAGAGTCCCGGCATACTTGCCGCCGATGTCCATGCAGGCGCCCCACGCCCCAGGCATCACGATGTCGTTGCAGAAGCTCGCCATACCCATCGCGATCATGCCGTAGAACGGGTCATTCAACCGCACCGAGATCAGCAGAAAGAGCGATCCGCCAAGGAAACCCGTGACGCCCAGGATCCGGCGCGCCCGGTCGAGCGACCCCACCCATCCCGACAGCGTCTTCGAGAAGAACCCCGATGCCATACAGCCGATGCCGCCAAACAGCAGCGGAAAGATGGCGTACTTGGCGCTCTCGTTCATCGTCAGGTGGCGGTGTTCCTGCAGATAAGTCGGCAGCCAGGTGATGTAAAAGTACCAGGGATAGGTGATCAGGAAATACTGAGCCCATAGCAGCCACACTGACGGATTGGTGACCAGCCTGCCCCAAGGCACATTGCCATGGCCTGACGCCGTATCGGCCGACCCGGCAAGCAGTGCCTTCTCGGCGTCATTCAGCGAGGGATGGTCCTGGGGATTGTCGCGATACCAGCGGTAGAAAAAGAAACCCCACACGACACCCATCCCGCCGAAGACGTAAAAGACCTCCCGCCACCCCATGAAGGTGAACAGGAACGCGAACAGCGGCGGCGTGAACGCTCCGCCCCAGCGCGCGAAACTCCACATAATGCCCTGGGCCCGGACCCGCTCATGCGGCGGCAGCCACGTCGTAAAGGCCTTCGTCAGATTCGGGAAGCAGCCTGCCTCGCCGGCGCCGAACAGGAATCGCGTTACCGCCATCGACGTGAAATTCCACATCCAGCCCGTCGCCACCGTGAAGAACGACCACCAGAGCACGATCCTCAGCAGCACCCGCCGCGGACCCATCCAGTCGCCCATCCACCCGCCCGGAATCTCGAACATCGCATACGCCAGAGCGAAGGCCGTAAAGATGGCGCCCATCTCGGTCTTGGAGAGGCCGAGGTCCTTGGTGATCGCCGGAGCGGCCTGCGAGATCGCCACGCGGTCGATGTAAGAAAGAACCGCCAGCGTGACGGCGAAGAAAACCACCCAATAGCGGGAGCGGGTCGCAACCTGGGACTGATTCAAAATGGATCTCTCCTGTTAGACGTCAGACGTCAGACGCCTGAGCAATCCATCGGATCACACCCCAGTGGCTTCAGGCAAGCGGCGCGGGGCCGGGCGCGGGCGGATGAGCAAGTTCCTTGTCCATCCATTCGAGATAATCGGGCAGCCCGTCGACGATGGGGAGGATGACAAGTTCAGGGGTCACATAACTATGGGCCGCCCGCAACTCGGTCTTCAGCCTTTCCATCAGATCCCTCCGGGACTTGATGACCAGAAGAAACTCGGCTTCGTCTTGTATGGCGCCCTTCCAGTGATACAGGCTCCGCACCGGTTGCGTGATCGAAACACATGCCGCCACACGCGTCTCCAGCAGCCTCCGGGCAACCTTAAGGGCCTCTTCTTCGGTCGCGCAGGTGCTGAAAGCCACGACTTTATCCGTCATCTCTACCCCCTTCCCCGCAATCCCGTCGAACAAAATTAGCAACTTCGCTGGACTCTCCGCTCAGAAGGGATTATAAACATAGTCTTAGGGCATTGTTTTCCCGATGGGCAGACTCTTACGCCAACTCGGCTTCCTCACCGCTCTTGCGCTGGCGGGCGTATACGTTTTCGCCATGTTCCTTGGCCCCAACGGGTGGCCCGCGATGATGCACAAGCGCGGCGAACTGCTCGAGTTGGAAAAACACAACGATAACCTAATCCAGCAGATCAAGGACGAGGGGGTCACGATCCGCCAACTAAAAGAGAACGGCCCGGCCCGTGACCGTGTCATCCGTGAGAAGACGAAGAAGCAGAAGCGGTCAGAGACCACAATCTACTTCTCCGGTCCCTCGGACGAGGCTGCGCACTAGCTACAGCAACCGCTCAGCCAGCCCATAAAGCTCATCCAGCCGTCCCGCGGTGCGAGCTTCGGCGGCGATGCGCAGGATCGGTTCCGTGTTTGACGCGCGGACGTGAATCCATCCGTCTCCAAGCGTCAACTTCAGTCCATCCCGCCGGTCCGCATGAGCGCCCGGGAACGCGGCTTCCAGCGACTGCATCAACGCTCCCAACCGTCCATGCTCGAAACGCGCCTTGCCCAGGCGGCGATGGTAGACCGGCAGCGTGGCCGCTAACTGGCTTGATGTCATGCCCGTCCCGGCCATCCGGTCCAGCAGCAGCGCCATGCCGGTGTAGGAGTCGCGGCAATATTGAACGGCCGGGAAGATTATCCCTCCGTTCGACCCTTCGCCGCCGATCACCGCGCCAACCGTCTTCATCCTGTCCACCACATTCGCCTCGCCCACCGGCGCGCGATAGACCCGGCAGCCGTGGCGAGCGGCGATTTCGTCGATCGCCGACGAGGTGGTCAGATTGACCACCACCGGGCCTTTGCGCCTGCTCAGCGCGCAATCGACGGCCAGCGCCAGCACGTCGTCGTTGTCCAGAATCCGGCCCGTCTCGTCGCCCACGGCCAGGCGGTCGCCATCGGGGTCCTGCGCGAAGGCGATGTCACAACTCTCTTTCACGATGAGCGAACGCAGTTCGCCCAGCACCTCCGGTTTCGGTTCCGCCTCGCGCGGAAACGGCTCGCCCGGCGAGACCGAGATCGCATGAAGCTCGCAGTTCAGCGTTTCGCGCAGGAACTTCACGCTCATCTCGGACCCCGCGCCGTTGACGCCATCGAGCGCCACCCGGAAACGCCGCCCGCGAATGCGCTCGACGTCGACGTGCTTCAACACACGTTCGATGTGCATGCGCGGGGGGTTCTCGCTATCGAATTTGATCCCGGGCATGTCCCGGTTTTCCACGCGCGTGAAGGCGCTCTGGTGGTAGAGATCGAGCAGTTCGCCACGCTCGTAATGGTTGAAAAACAACCCTTCGGCGTTGAACAATTTGAGCGCGTTATACTCCGGCGGATTGTGCGACGCCGTGATGGCGATCCCGCCGCAGGCGTGCGTCTCATCGACATAGACCTGCACGGTAGGCGTCGGCGCGATGCCGACCTTCACCACCTCGCAGCCCGCCGCCAGCAGCCCGCAGGTCACCGCGTGTTCGAGCATCGGCCCGCTGGCGCGCGTGTCGCGGCCGAGAACGACCCGGCCCGGGCCCACGTAGGTTCCAAACGCCTGGGCGAAGGCGCACGCCAGATTGGGCGTAAAGAAGCCGCCCACCACGCCCCGGATCCCTGAAACGCTGATCTTCAACTGGTGTGCGCGGCTCATGAGTTGTAGCTCCTCACCGTGTCCATCAGTTCCTCGAACAATGCCTTTGGCGCTTCCCCCCGCTGCTCGGCGATCACTCGCACCAAGGGCGCGGTCTGGCTTACCCGGACATGGAACCAGGAGCCGTCGAAATCGGCGCGCAGCCCGTCCATGTTGTTCTTCTTCGCCTCGGGATAGCGGTTTTCAATGTCGTCCATCATCTGCGGGATGCGGTGCGATTCGAGCGGAACCTCGCCCTTGAGGATCGAGTACTTCGGATAGGCCGCCAGGATCGTCCCCAGGCTTTGCCCGCGCCGCGCCATCATGGTCAGAATGGCCAGCATGGAGGCGATGCCGTCATAGACGAACCTGAAGTGCGGCATCATCACGGCGCCCGTGCCTTCGCCCGCGATGGCGACTTGCTCGGGCCTGAAGCCGGCCAGCGCGTCGGCCGTCGCGTTGCGCCCCACGGCCACGCGCACGACGCGCCCCTTATGGATGGCCGCTATTTCGTCGAGCAGCGCCGTCGAGGAGAGGTTTGCGATCACGGTATCGCCCGGCCCCAGCGTCAGCATCTCGTCGGCCAGCAGCACGAGAACCAACTCTTCGCTCACCGCCTCGCCCGCCTCGGTCGCCAGCGCGACGCGGTCGGAATCGACGTCGAACAGGAACCCGGCGTCGGCGCCGACATGCCGCATCAGCGGCGCAAGTTGCATGCGCACCGTCCGCTGGTCCGTCGCCGGCTCGTGGGCGAAGGCGCGCCCCTCCGTCTGTTCGTTGATCAGGACCAGATTCAATTCAAACCGGTCACGCAAACGGCCCAGGACGAGGGCGGACGTGCCGTTGCAACAATCCACCAGGACGCGAAACCGCTTCAGCGCGGCGAAGTCGAACACCTCCGCCAGGTTGTCGATGTAGCGATCGATCGCGCCATCGTCGCGCGTATAGGCGCCCAACTTGTCCCACTGCGCGAAGTCGAACTTCTTGAGGTGGTATATATCGAGCAGCTCGCCCGCCTCGGCGGTGGACAGGTACGACCCCTGCTCGCCGAAGAACTTCAGCGCATTCCACTCCGCCGCCATGTGGCTGGCGCCGATCGAGATGCCGCCGCGCGCATCGGTGGCGGCGATGGCATGTTGAATCACCGGAGTGGACACGATGCCCAGATCGACGACTTCGTGCCCGCAGGCCATCAGCGCCGACACCACTCCCTCCCGGATCATCTGTCCCGACGCCCTCGGGTCACGCCCGATAATCACCTTCGAGGGCTTACCCAGCAGCGTCGCGAAGGCGGCCGAAAAATCCAGGACATGCGCCGGCGTCAATCCCTCGCCAACCACGCCACGCAGTCCGACCTGTGAAATCCGTAACGGTACCTTGTCGTTCATTTGGACCAACCTAGTCAACGAGTTTCAGGATGCCGAACTTCTCGGGAATATGGTGGTTCCCGCCGGTGGCCTGCCATGCCACGAACATCTTCTTCGGCGGCGGCCCCTGGATGCGGTAGTAGTTCGCGCGGAACTCGAAGCCCGCCTTGACCGGTTTGTCCGTGATCGACTTGACGGGTATCTTCATCGCCCCATACCAGATTTTATTCGCTTCATCGAGCTTTGCCGCCACCTTGAAACCCGAATTCCACAGCCAGCCGCCCTCCGGCTTTGGCTGCTTGGTATCGATGTCCAGGTCCACCCACTCGCCCCGCGGCGACACCTGGTATTCCCTGTACTGGTGGATGTTCTCGAAATCGGCGCCGACAAAGATCTCGGCCACGTCCCAGTTCCAGAGTTTGTTGGTCTCGTTCACCGCATCGCCATCCGGCTTAAGGTAGAGCTGTTCGTAAGGGCACACGAATAGGAAATAGAGATAGTCCTTCGTCCAACGCGACCGGATCCCGGTCATGTGGCCCGGCGAAAGCTCGCCGCGGCTGCTGCGGCCGGCCCAGACGCCTTTGACGCCCTTCCAGAGCGGCGCATCCGGATCGGCTGTCAATTCGGTATCGGCGCGCAGCTTTGAACTGGGCGATACCGGCATGGTCTGCGACCACACCACCGCCAGCGGCATCAGAAAGAGAAGAAGGATCAGAGTTCGAGTAAGCATAACCGTCTTCATTGTATTCCCCATGAGACCCCCCTCCGTGTTTGTCGACAAACGCCAGGAACTCGAACGTTCCGAATTTCAGATGGGCGTCGAGGCCGGCCGGCTCGCAGTCGCGCTGGACCTGCTCACCGATTCGCTGATTCTCGTCGGCCAGCACGGCGTCTACTGTCAAAGCGCCCGCCAATCCGGCAAGCCCGCGATGGACCTTCAGATCATCCTGCGGGGACTTGAGCAGTCAAAGGAATTGGCCCTATCCGTCATGGACGAACTTCGCCGCGCCAAGGCCGGCGCCGAATCTCACCCCTGAAGAAACGGATTTCGCTCGCGCTCACGCCCGATGGTTGTCGCTGGGCCGTGGCCGCAGATCACTTCGGTCTCTTCCGGAAGGGTCAGCAGCCGGGTGTGGATTGACTCCAGGATCTTTCGCCCGTCGCCTCCCGGCAGATCGGTCCGTCCGATGGAATCCCTGAACAGCGTATCGCCTGCCGCCAACACGCCCTCAGCTTTTGCATAGACGCAAATGCTGCCCCGCGTGTGCCCTGGCGTCTCCATCAGACTCAATTCCGTCCCGCCCACCTTGAGCGTGTCGCCATCCTTGGCCCCGGCGTCGATCTCCGCTGTCTCCGGCGTCATCATGCCCAGCCACTGCGCCTGCCATTCCAGGTGGGCGTATAGCTCCTCATCCCCGGCATTCATGTAGACCGGCGCGCCTGTCATCGTCTTTAGCTTCGCCGCGCCGCCGATGTGGTCGATATGCGCATGGGTGATGATGATCGAGGTTACCTTTAACCCATGGCGCTTGAGGATGGCCTGTAACTGCGCCATGTCGTCCGTCCCATCGCCCGGATCGATCACAACCGCTTCGCGCGTCGTCTCGTCGCCGAACACCAGGCAGTTGCACTGCAGCATCCCAACCGGAAAAACCTCGCGGATCATCTCCTCAGTATAGAGTTCGGGCCGCGGCCGGGCCTCAATCCTTCTAACGCAAGCGCCAGCCGCGCGACCAAACGAACCGCGGCTGCCGGAATCGGCGGCCTATCAGGAACCTCTCCGCCAAACCGCGAAACCTCGTTCCACGACTTCAGGAGTCCTTCCACCCCCCACACGCATCACAATGGGAAGGTGGCATGCGCCGCCTGAATCACAACTATGTCGACCGCCATCCTCCACCTCCACCTCGGCCTTGCACTCCTCCTGTTCGCCGTTCTCCTCCTCGGCCGCATCCCGCGCCTGCGCGCCTTCTCCGCCATCACCGCCGTGCTCGTCCTCGCCACGGGACTCTACAACTTCGCGGTTAGAATGCACTCGCCGCCCCCCGGCTGGCACATGTGGATCGGCATCAAGACTCTTCTCGGGCTGCACGTCATAGCCATCGTCCTTCTGTCATCCCGGGGCACGGCTACGCCAGAAAAGCTCGCCCGCTGGCGCAAAGGCGCGCTCGTCTCCGGCGCCCTCACTATCCTGATCGGCCTTTACTTCAGCAACTTCGCCCGTTAACGAAGATGACCCCCTGCGACGCCTTCTACTCCCACGCCGCCCTCGTAGACCTCTCCTCGCGAGGACGTATTCTCGCCACCGGCGAAGACCGCAAGCGGCTGTTGCATGCTCTGACGACGAACCAGGTCGAAAAGCTCCCGGCGGGCCAGGGCGTCTACGCCTTCTTCCTCAATGCCCAGGGGCGCGTCCTTGCCGACTCGATCCTGATTTGCCGTGAGGACGCGCTGCTGATCTCCGTGGAACCCGACGTCCGCGACAGTATCTACTCTCACATCGACCGTTACATCATCGCCGACGACGTCACCCTCTCCGGCATCACCGCTTCGACTTGCGAACTCGCCCTCGAAGGCCCTCAATCAGCCTCGATCCTCTCCTCCCTCGGCGCACCCCTACCCACTGATCCCTACTCTTTCACACACTGGAACGGCATCGGCATCATCTTCGCCTCATCCACCGGCGCGCCCGCCTACCGCCTCATCGCCCCCATCGAGCAGTTCGAATCCTTAACCGCATCCCTCGTCGCCGCCGGCGCAGTCCCTGCATCTTCCGCCGACCAGGAAATCGTCCGCATCGAACACGGCACGCCCCGCTACGGTATCGATATCACTGAATCCTGCATCCCGCAGGAGACCGGCCTTATGCATGCCCTCAGTTTCAATAAGGGCTGTTATCTCGGTCAGGAGATCGTCGAACGCGTCCGATCGCGAGGCCACGTCAACCGGCTGCTTACGCACCTCTCCATCGATGCTTCGACACCGTCCGCGCCAGGGGCGAAGATCATCGCTCAAGGCAAAGAGGGAACCAGCAGGGAGGTTGGGGAGATCACATCGGCCGCCCTCTCCCCGCGTCATGGCGGAGTCCGCGCCTTGGCTTACGTCCGCGCCGAGGCGCTCGCCTCAGCCGCGCCCTTGACCGTTGACAGCGCGCCTGCGAAGCCCGTCCAGCAACTCTGACGGAATCCGCCCCCCATTCCATCCGCCCAACCCGGCGCCCGGCTTGTTCTCGCCGTGGTAATCGCTCCCACCGGTCACCATCAATCCAAAGCGCCCCGCCAGCGTCAGATATCGCGTCACATCGGACTCCGCATGATCCGGATGCCATGCCTCCAGTCCGTCCAACCCCTGCTCGACGAGCCACGCGATCAACGCCGCTTCGCTCTCCGCGTCCGTCTTGCACAACCGCCCCGGATGGGCCAGCGACGTCACGCCACCTGCCGCCTTGATCCTCTCGATCCCTTCCCGAATCGGCGGATCTTCTCTCTCCACATACGCCGACCCCCTCTCACCCAAGTACCGCCTGAATGCCTCTTCCCAACTCCCCACATACCCCTTCGCTCGCATCAGCCGCGCAAAATGCGGACGCCCCGTGATGTTCCGCCCCAGGCTCTCCGCCTCCTCCAGCGTCACCTCCACGCCCTGTTCGCTTAGCAAGCGGGCCATCTCCCGATTCCGCTTCCGCCGGTTGTGCTTAAGCGTCTCCAGCCACGCCCGAAACTCCTGCGGCGGGTCGCGGAAAAAATAGCCCAACAGGTGCGCACTGCGGCTCGCCGGATCGCTCTCTTCCAGAATCCGGGTGCTCAGCTCCAACCCCCGCACAAGTTCGACTTCGCCCGCCATTGATGCCGCCTCGTCGCTGCCGGCGAGAGTGTCGTGATCCGTGATCGCCAACGCCATCAAGCCGGCCCGCGCCGCATACTCGACCAACGCTACTGGCGCATCCGTGCCATCGCTGGCCGTCGAGTGTGAATGCAGATCGATCATTGTCCCCTGGTCCGCGTCCCGGGCCGTCCCGAAAAACCTATATCCTACCCTAAATCCAGACCCACTCGTCTGATGTTCCTACGGACGCCTCACCAGGTCCCCCGGATGCCGCAACTGATCCAATGCGAACTCGAATCTCTCCACCCCGACAGTCGCCACCAGTTTGCCCGGCCCCAGCGCCCGGTTCGCCAGCGGGAAGAACACCGCCCCGTCCGTCGTCTCCCCCGGCTTCAACTTCGTCTGCACCAGCGCGATCGCCGACGCCGCCGCCGCCGCCTTCAGCCTCGCTGACGAAACCTCCGCCAGCGCCGACTGCCTCCGTTGCTCATACCCGCTCGTCGATTGAAACCGGCTCAGTCCATACAGCCCGACTTCATACATCGACACCAGCTTGATCACGTCGTTGCGCCCCGCCCTGCCCAGGAACTCCTCCACCACCGTCCTCGCCGATGTCGCCTTCACCACGCCACCCACTTCGAGCCGCACTTCAAAATCCTCCGGCTTCACCGTCCTGTTCGAAGCCGACCCATTCGACACCGCCACCTGGACCACAGCATAGTCCCTCACCCGGATCGGCAACTCCGCGAACATGATCGTCAGCCCGTCCCTGGTCAGCGTGAGGTAGTGCAGCCCGTTGGATTCAAATTCGATCGCCTGTCCCCGCGCCTGCCCCGCCGCCAAAAAGGCGAACGCCGCCAGCCACAACGCACCACTGCTCGCCGGCGTCAGCCTCATACCCCCATGATAAGCTGGTGGCGGTTCCTGACTGTTCAAGCTCCGCCATAAGTAACCCCGGCCGTTGTTTCTTTCAGTCCCCCGCGCCATGGTCACGGCGGCCATCGAAGGCGAACTGACCGATGTGCCCTGCGCGCCGCACCGGGTCTTTCAAGTTCTGGCGCCACAGTTCTGCCCTGGAGTCCCGAACGAGACCCTCGACCCGAGATCCTCCTGGCCGGATAAGGCTGCCTATGACGAAGCCGCCCTCCACCTGGCCGGCTTGTTCCAGGACAATTGCACCACGAAATTTGGCGCTGTCAATCACGACATCGCAGCCGCTGGCCCGAGGCGCTGAGATCGCGGGATGCCGGTGTTTGCTTCCGGCATGGAGCAGTCGCAACCGGGGCGGACCTCGCTGGAGGCAGGTTCGGTCCACCTTTCACTTCGCGGATGCAAGCCTGCCAAGGCATACTGCGCCATGGTGTAATCTCGATAGGAGGCACGGAAGCTCGTTTCGGCCGGTGCCGGGCCTGGTCTTCAAAACCAGTGGGCGCCGCGGATGCGCGCGCCGGTGGGTTCGACCCCCACGAGCTTCCGCCAGACGCTTGTCGGAAGAACCTCAATCTGGGTGGTCATGGAGAATGGAGCGGGAGACGAGACTCGAACTCGCAACCAACAGCGTGGAAGGCTGTGACTCTACCTTTGAGTTACTCCCGCTCGAAGGCGTTGCACTTCCATTGTAACGAAGACGCGGGCGAAGTGGACTAGTGCCGGGCTCACTGCTGTCCGGCTATAAGTCGAACAGGCTCAGTTGGTTAGAAAATACGT
>CAZLDN010000032.1:0-45116 GCA_964558355.1 uncultured Candidatus Solibacter sp. | reverse complement strand
GTGAATTGGTCGGGGCGGTCAGATTCGAACTGACGACCCTCTGCTCCCAAAGCAGATGCGCTACCGGGCTGCGCCACGCCCCGACATCTCCATTGTACCCGCGTCTGAGTCCCCCGTCCGTCGCTAATTCGCAACCGGAGGGTGTTTCTCCACCGAATTGTAGATGGGCTTCAAGGTCCTCAAGAAGGCGTAGATCGACTTGAGATCGTCGTCCTCAAGCTTGGAGAGGTCCATCCAAGGCATCAGCGTGAAGGAAGCCTGCGTCGCCTTTGGCGCCGACTCGGCCGTCAACTCTGCGTGGCCCTTGAACGTGGACACAAACCGCTCTTCCGGCCACTTCCCGATGCCGGTCTCCTCATCCGGGGTGATGTTTGCGCTCCTTACGAGGAAGCCAGCGATCCGGAACTCCTCTCCGCCCGCGAATTCCTTGCCGGCAATATTCTCGCCGCGCTCGCTCGGAGTGTGGCATCCGGCACATTCCCCGAGAGCCACAAGATACCGTCCGTACTTCACCCGGTCGCTCCTGTCAGGGTTCGCAATCCTCCCCTCGATAGGTCTTGGCGTGAACCTGACCATGAGATTCGCCGGGAAATCCAGATCTGTCTTCGCATTCTGGCTCCGGACCGGCTTCAGAGTATTCAAGAAAGCTACCAGAGACTCCAGGTCTTCGTCGCTCATCCGCGCATACTCCTGATACGGCATGAGCGGGAACAATGCGCGCCCGTCCCTGGAGACGCCCTCGCGGATGGCCCTCATCTTCTCGCCATCTGTCCACCGGCCCAGGCCGGTCTCCGGATCCGGCGTCAGGTTTGCAGAAACAACCCTCCCGGGGAAACCCAACTCCGACGGAAACTCAAACCCTGATCCTCGCGTTTGCTGAATCGTCGGAGCCCTGAGCTTCGTCCAGTCGCGCGGCGAGTGGCACCCGTCACAGTGCGCAACATGCTCGAACAGATAGCGCCCGCGTTCAATCCGCTCCGGAGTCATCGCTACTTTGATGTCCGGCGCCGCCCTCATCTTTGGCGTTGCCAAAGCCAGGTACGCGATTCCACAACCAACCGCGGCAACGGCGACAACGCCGGCCGTCAAGATCACCTTCTTCATGCATCCTCCATTGCCCGATCCCAGGCGCACACGGGCGCGTTCGGGCATTGTACTTACATACACCAAAACATATGGAGTGGCAAGAAGTTCGTGATCTGGAGCCGTCAGGCCTTATACAGGTACTTGATGTAGGACTTGTAAACCAGCAGATTCGGGCCTTCTTCGCGGGTCACCTTCAGGCACAACTTGTCATACCACTCGATCACGCCATGCAACTGCTCGCCGTCCAGCAGCACGATCACCATCGGCGTCTTCGATTGCATCTGCTTGACGTAATAGAAGTTTTCGGCGTTGGTCGTATCCGGAGGCGTTTGCTTCGGCTTGACTGGCTTCACGGGCCCTGCGGCGGCCCGCGGAGCACGGGTCCCACTGACTTCTTTGACCACCTGGGCAAGAGGCGGACGAATCAATCGACGATTGGGCGATTCCAAGTGGGGACTCCTGACTCCAGCTGGTTCGGATCTTTCGATCCGCTTCACGGTTGACGGCCGTCTGACCTATTGATATCACACCCTTCCCCCTCCATCAAGTGCCACGAGTCCTGTTTCGAGGTTGCGGGACAGCCATCTTGATGAAGGTGGTATCATTTTCCGCACAGGCAGGAAAGGTTGTTTTTAGATGCAACTCAGAGTCCTCTCATTCGTCCTTGCCGGCGGAAAAGGAACCCGCCTCTATCCCCTTACGAAGGAGCGTGCCAAGCCCGCCGTCCCCTTCGGAGGCCAGTACCGCATCATCGATTTCGTCCTGTCCAACCTCATTAATTCCGGCATCTATTCGGTTTACGTTCTGATCCAGTTCAAGTCCCAATCCCTCCTCCAGCACCTCCGCGACGGCTGGGAGTTTTCAGGCCTGCTGAAGAACCATTTCGTCATCCCGGTTCCCGCGCAGATGCGTTCTCCCGGCGAGACCTGGTACAAAGGTACCGCCGACGCCATCTACCAGAACATCAACCTCATCGAGCAGTCCGACCCCCATTTGGTTGCCGTGTTTGGCGCCGATCACATCTACCGGATGAACATCCGCGCCATGCTCGAGTTCCACGAGCAGAAACGCGCCCAGGCCACGGTGGCCGCCATCCCCGTCCCCAAAGCTTTTGCCGCCGAATTCGGCGTGATCGAAACCGCCCCCGACGGCCGCATCCTCGCATTCCATGAGAAGAATCCCAACGCCCCCGCCATGCCCGGCAATCCCGACATGGTGCTCGCCTCCATGGGCAACTACATCTTCTCAACCGCCCCTCTCGTGCGCTACCTGCACGAGGACGCGAAGACGAAGGAAACGGCCCACGACTTCGGCCGGAATATCCTGCCCCGCTGGGTGGAACGCGGCGACGTCTATGCCTACGACTTCCAAACCAACCGTATCCCGGGCGATCCCATCGGCGCAGCCGGCTATTGGCGCGACGTCGGCAACATCGACGCCTACTACGACGCCACCATGGACCTCCGCAACGTCACCCCAGCCCTCAACCTCTATAACCGCCGCTGGCCGCTGCGCACAGCCGGATATGACGACCCGCCCGTCAAGTTCACCTTCGACGAGGAGGGCCGCCGCGGCTCCGCCATCGATTCCATCGTCTCGTCCGGCTCGATTCTCTCCGGTGGACAGGTCCGCAACTCCGTCCTCGGCCGCGGCGTCAAGGTCCACACCGGCGCCGCCGTCGACGATTGCATCGTTTTCGACAACTGCGACATCGGCCGCCGCGCCAAGATCAAACGCGCCATCCTCGACAAGAACGTCATCGTACCAGAGGATGCCGTGATCGGCTATGACCTCGAAGAAGACAGGAAGCGCTATCACGTCACCGAGTCCGGCATCGTCGTAGTCGAGGGGTTGCGTTCCAAGGTGGACCTCGCCACACTGGATCTCTGATCCCCGCCGCAGCCCAACAGGCCATTATGCGTTGCCCGGACGGTCCGCCCGTTCGAGCAGGCTCACGCCATAGCCTGCCGCCACCACCACCAGGCAGCCCAGTGCGTTGAACCACAGGAAGAAGATATCCGTCCGCGCCCACATGTAGAAAATCGCCGCTTCCCCTGCCAGCACGCCCCAGAACGCTCCGCGCGCCGTAGCCCTGGGCACGAAGAACGCCAGTACGAACACGCCGATCAGCCCCCCGTAGAACAACGACCCCACTTTGTTTACAACCTCGATCAACGACCCCAGATGCGTCGCATACTGCGCCGTCACCACCGCATACATGCCCCAAAACGCCGTCGCCCACCGCGCCGCGCTCAGATAGTGCCGGTCCGGCGCACCCTTGCGCACATGCCTCTTGTAGACATCCACAACCGAGACGGTCGCCAGCGAGTTGATCTCAGCCGAAATCGTCGACATCGCCGCGGCGAAGATCGCCGCCATGATCAGCCCGACGATGCCCACCGGCATGTACCTCGTCACGAAGCTGAGGAAGATGTAGTTCGTGTCCGCACCCGGCTTCGCCCCGGCCAGAGCCGCCGCTTTCGCCCGCACTGCATCGAAGCGCCTCTGGGCGGCTT
The DNA here is from genome assembly GCA_964558355.1 of uncultured Candidatus Solibacter sp. Classification (GTDB taxonomy): domain Bacteria; phylum Acidobacteriota; class Terriglobia; order Bryobacterales; family Bryobacteraceae; genus PNKE01. The sequence continues at coordinate 41,514 of CAZLDN010000032.1, read as the reverse complement.
TGAACTCGCTGGCTTTCGCCGGAAGCTGCCCGGCCGCCGACTTGCGCGCCTGCCACGCCGAATCATATTCGGCCTGCACCTGGGCAAATCCAGCCGAACTTACGATCTGCTTCTCCATCCCAGGGTCGAACGTCACCGGCGGCTTTGTGAACGTGAAGAACACGAACACCATCGCCCCGGTGAACAGGATCGCGAACTGCATCGGGATCTTCGCCACGGCGTTGAACAGCAGGCTCAACTTGGCCTGTGTGATTGACCGGCCGGTCAGGTAGCGCTGCACCTGGCTCTGGTCGCATCCAAAATAGGCCAGCGCCAGGAACATCCCGCCGATCAACCCACTGAAGATGTTGTAGCGGTCGTTCCAGTCCACCGTCCAGACTGCCGGGTTCAGCCTGCCCGCCGCGCCGGCTACATCCATCGCTTCGCCGAGACTCACTGGCGTCAACCAGATCGCACAGAGCAGCGCCGCAATCAGCCCTGCCGTCATGATCAGCATCTGGACGAAGTCTGTCCAGGTCACCGTCGCGATCCCGCCCGCCACCGTGTAGCCGACCACCACGACGCCCATCATTAACGTCGTCACGCTGGCCGGCCATCCCATGATGACCGTGAGGACCAGCGCGGGCGCGGACAGAGCAACCCCAACAGCCAGTCCCCGCTGGATCAGAAAAATCGCCGAGACCAGCGCTCTCACCCTCGAATCGAATCGCCGCTCCAGGTATTCGTACGCCGTGTACACGCCGCTTTCGTGAAACCGCGGCGCGATCCAGGCGGCGATGATGATCATCGCCAGCGGCAAGCCAAGGTACATCTGGACAAACCGCATCCCGTCCACATACGCCTGCCCCGTCGTTGAAATGAACGTGATCGCGCTGGCCTGCGTCGCCATGATTGACAACGCCATCGCATACCAGGGCATCGTTTTGCCGGCCAGCAGGTACTTCTCCGTCGTGTCGCTCCCGCGGCCCTTCCACAGTCCGTAGACGACGATTCCAACGAGCGAGGCGACGAGCACCGCCCAGTCGGCCGGTCTCACTGGTTCCACCTCAACGTGAACGCGGTGAACAGCGCGATCAGCAGGACCAGATAGCAGATCACAGCCACATAGGTGCGCCGCCAACTGCCGAAGGGGGGCCGTTCTTCACTCATTGCGTCTTGCCCGCACTGATCAGGTTGGCGAACAGCTTGTATGCTCCAGGCACGCCCGCCGGAAGCTGGCGGAAGAACGACAATCCCGTCATGACATATACCCCCTTGCCAACGCGAGCCGTCAACAGCGACCCTCGCGAGGCTGCCTCGCCCGGATCGTTCATCTCGATCGGCGTCTCGTACTTCTCGTCCCACTTTGACGCGAAATAGAGCCCCCGTTCCTGGATCCACCCCTCCCAGTCACGCTCCGTAATCCGATTGGGCTGATTCAGCAACCTGTGATCCGGCAGCACCAACTTTACCGGCGATTCCTCCACCGTCACCCGGTCCCGCGATAGCTGGATCGGATACGGACCCAGTTCCTGCAACGTCCCCGCCACGTTTGAAAAAAACTGTCCGTCCATCACGTTGTACTGCACCACCACGGTCCCGCCTTCGCGCGCGTACTCCCACAATCGCTGAGCCGCCCGCCTCAGGTCCGGCCGCACGTTCCATGCGCGGACGCCCGTCACAATCGCGTCAAACCTGGACAGATCTCCCTTCTCCAGGTCGGCCTTTTCCAGTGGCGTCACCTCGCAGCCGAGTTGCTCGAGCGCCCGCGGCACATCGTCGCCCGCGCCCATCACGTACCCGATCCGCTTCGACAACACCCTGACGTCTTGCCTGATCACAACCGCCTCGGCCGGCACGGCCACCGTCCGTGGAGTGATGTGCTCGTATGCCAAACGAATCAACCCGGCGGAGGATTCGACGTTGCGGGTCAGGGCCACGGCCCGCATGACGCCCGTACTCTCGCCAGCCGGCGGCGCCACCTTGAACTTGACCGTCGTCCGCCCCGTACCCGAAATCTCAAACCTCTCCGTTCCAGGCGTAGCCGTCCATCCCGCGGGCAATTCCAACCGCACCGTGCCAGCCGGATTCCCGCTGACGCCGGCCACTTCCAGGCTGACATCCTTGGGTTTCGCGTCAGGAAACACCAGCGCTGCGCCATCCAACTCCACAGCCACCGCCGGCAAGACCTCCAATGGCCCGCGCTCCTCGCCCTTCGACCGGTCCACCCAAACATGTTCCACTGGACGGACCAACTCGATCTCCACGCCTTCGACAACGAACCTGCCCCGCGCCTCGATCGCCGGAGCATTCCCTGGTTCTCCCATCACCCCTCGATCACTGACATTGAAGAGCCCCTGACCCGCGCGCTCACGCAGCCAGTAAGGCTGCGACGTCTTCGCCGGCGCGGTAACCGCTTGCCGCTTTGTCCAAACCACATTCGCCCCCAGCGCCCCGCCTTCCACCTGCACTCCGCCCACCGCGATCCCCGCCAGGTCCACTTTCACCGCGCCACGCGCAACGGCGGTGAACAGTACATCCACTTCGCCGCCTGGCGCCGTCTCGCCCTTGGCCGTGGCGGCTTCGAAGTACAACGCCGCGGCCGCCGCAATCGCCTCATCCAACTCGCCCAGCCGTTCCTTCGCCTCGCCCGCAGCCATCCCCGTCATCGCCTGCCGCGCCTTTAACAGGCCAGGCAACGACTTCTCGGGCGCCCTGAGATCAAACGCCGCCAGCGCCTCGTCCAGCGCCGCCGCCACGGCCTTTCCTCCTTCGAAGCGCGCCCATGTTGTATCGATTCCGTCCATGAAATCGGTTTGCGCCGCTTCCCCCTCCACGGTGAACAGCCAGTTCACCTGCGACCCTCGACGCGGCCCAGTGCCGAATCCCTGCGTCCTGTGCTGGCTCCGGCTCAGGCTCGCCAACTCACCGAACGACATCCCCAACAATGAGTCATACTCGCCCGAGTCCACCTTCACGCCCTTCGGCGCAGCCGCCATCTCCCGCTCCTGATCGCGGTTGAAGCTGAACCCGTTCCACAGCGCCCGCCGCGCCTGCCACGGCTTCACGTCCTTCAACTGTTCCGGGAAACGCGCCGCATCGGCTGCCGCCTTAAACGCTTCCTTGCCCAACATCGCCGACGCCTGATGGTGTCCGTGTCCATCCCTCGGCGTTCCTGAAAACCGCAAGATAATGACGTCCGGCCTGAACTTCCTCACGGTCCACACCACATCGGCCAGAACCTCGTCCTTGCCCCAGAACCGAAGGGTCTCTTCCGCAGTCTTCGAGAATCCGAAATCGATCGCCCGTGTGAAGTACTGTCGCGCTCCGTCCAAACGCCTTGCCGCGAGCAGTTCCTCCGTCCGGATCACTCCCAGCAGAATCCCCTGCTCGCTCCCAATCAGGTTCTGCCCGCCCTCGCCCCTGGTCAGGCTCAGATACGCGGTCCGCAACTTCCGCCCACGCGCGCAATAGGCCAGCAGAGCGGTGTTCTCGTCGTCGGGATGCGCGGCGATCATCAGCACGCGCCCCGTGTTCCGTAGCCGTTCGATCCTCTCCAATACACCCGAGGACCCTGCGGCGCACAGGCCCGGCAGGGCCGCGACAACCATCAGGACAGACAGCAAAACGACTCGCAGTGTTGGCATAAGCTTGATTCCAGACCGGACTTGCTCCTCACCAGTTTAGCCAAGCATGGCCGACCCTGATCGTTTTCTCAAGAGCGCCCAATACCGTTGCCCCACGATTATCCACGGAAGACCTGTCGCAGCAAGGAACCGCGAACGCAGAGAGCGGGTCTCCAGGCGTGATTTTCGATAGAGCGGCTGAGCGCCAGGCCCCGCCGGTGGGGCAGGCCTTCCGGCCTGCAGCCGGGCTTCTGCCCGGCTTCTTCTGCCCAGGATTTCAGTCGATACCCATTTGAGAGATCCGGTAACGAAAAGCGTTGCGGGTCATCCCCAGGATGCGCGCCGCCTGGCTCTTATTCCCCCCCGACCTTCGCAGCGCCTCGCGAATCAGCTCCTGCTCGTGCTGGTCCAGCGTCACCCCTTCCGGCAGAAACCCGTTGCCGGCCTGCGGCGCGGGTCTCGGCGCCACATCGAACCGAATGTCCCCGGCCCCAAGCGCCGGACCATTCGACAGCAGAAGACTCCGCTCCAGCACGTTTTCCAATTCACGCACGTTCCCCGGCCAGTGATAGTTCATCAGCGCGTCCCGCGCTCCAGCCGACAATTCCGGAACCGGCCTGCCGTTCTGCGCCGCCAGTCGCGTCAGGAAGTGCGCCGCCAGCGCCGGGATGTCCTCGCGCCGCTCGCGCAGCGCCGGAATCGTCAGCGGGAAGACATTGAGCCTGTAATAAAGGTCCTCGCGGAACTCGCGCTCCTCGATCGCCCTTCTCAGATCCACATTCGTCGCGGCGATCACCCTCACGTCGATCTTGATCGTCTTGTTCGACCCCAGCCGCTCCAGTTCGCGTTCCTGCAGCACCCTCAACAGCTTCACCTGAATCGCCAGCGGAACATCGCCGATTTCATCGAGAAAGACAGTCCCCCCATCCGCCTGCTCAAACTTGCCTGGGCGCGCCACCGTTGCCCCCGTGAACGCGCCCTTCTCATAACCGAAAAGCTCGCTCTCCATCAATGACTCAGGGATAGCCGTGCAATTGATCTTGACGAATGGTCTTGATGCCCTCGGCGAATGGTGATGGATCGCCCGCGCAATCAGATCCTTGCCGACGCCCGATTCGCCGCACAGCAGCACCGTCGTCCTCGCCGGCGCCACCCTCGTCACCGCACCCAGAATCTCCCGCATCTTCGGACCTTGACCGACGATGTTGTCAAACGACAACCGCTTGCCCAGTTCCACCTTGAGTTGGAGATTCTCCTCGCGCAGGCTGCGCAACTCCAGGGCTTTGCGCACGACGGCCGTCAGATGATCGAGAGAAAACGGTTTAGGCAGAAAGTCCACCGCGCCCCGCTTCATCGCCTCCACCGCCGTCTCGACGCTGGAAAACGCTGTCATGACCACGACGAGCGCATCCGTGTTTTGACGCAGCGCCTCCATCAGCGCCAACCCGTCAATGCCCGGCAGGCGGAGATCGGTCAGCACCAGAGAGACGCCTTCGGTCTTCCGCAACGCCTCTTCGGCCGTGCCGACGGCCGTGACCTCATACCCTTCGCTCTGTAAATGGAGTTCGAGGACCCGCCGCAGCTTGTCTTCGTCCTCGACTATGAGGACCCGTGAGGGTGTCGTCATTTTCCTTCCCATCTTCGCTCTAAAGCGGCAGACGTGGAACGGGGCTGTTCGCGTTGCGGATCTTATTAGCTGATGCGGCGGGAGCGGCTTACGCAGCCGGAGTCGCCTGGAGCGCTTCCGGATCGGGATACCAGCAGTAACCCAGGCGGACGATCGTCTTTATCGACTGCGCCTCGCCGCCAAGTTTGCGGCGCAACCTCTGGACGTGAACGTCGACGGTCCGGGTCCGCGCGCCGTCGGCATAGTTCCAGACAGTTCTCAAGAGGGTTTCCCGGCTGATGCAGCGTCCCGGGTTCTGCTTGAGGAGCGCCAGCAGTTCGCGCTCTTTCCTCGTCAGTCGCGGAGTGGGCTGTTTTGCGGCTTGCTTGATGGCGGCGAGCATCCTTGGTCGCTTCCTCCTCTCAAGTCACATAGACGGCAAAAGACGCAAAGTGTTCGGAGAAAGTGACGAGTGAATGTGTTTTCCCGCGGTCTGGCCCGCGATGTTTACATTCCTTAAGGATGGCCGGCGGGCAGCGCCACCGTGAACGCCGCCCCACGCCCCGGCTCGGAATCCACCCGGATCGTCCCCCCATGTTCGCCCACAATGCGAGCCGAGATCGCCAATCCCAGGCCCACTCCCGTCGCCTTCGTCGTGAAGAACGGATTGAAAATCTGTTCCCTGTGCTCCGCCGCCACACCCTCGCCCCGGTCCAGGACAGTGATCTCCACTCCGTCGCCGGTCTGCCGCGTCTTCACCGTCACCGTCGCATCCGTCGGCGACGCCTCCAACGCATTCACGATCAGGTTCACCAGCACCCTCTCCAAGAGGTCCGGGTCCGCGTCCACCAACTTCACCGTCGGATCCAGATTCTTGTGGATCAGTTCGCCCCGTTCGCTCTTCTCCCGCACCACCGCGCCAACCGCCCGTTCCACCAACGCGTTCACATCTGAACGGACCTTCCGCAAGCTCAACGGACGCGCGAAATCCAGGAAACGGCCCACCAGGACATTCGCCCGGTCCACCTCGGCTGAAATGTAGGACGTCAGTTCACCTGCAATCTCATCGTTCGGCTCCACCCTTTTGCCCAACATCTCCGCCGATGCCCTGATCGTGCCCAACGGGTTTCGCAACTCATGCGCCAAACCCGCCGTCAACTGCCCCAAGGCCGCCAGTCGCTCCGTGCGCCTGACTGTCTCCTCCGCCTCGCTCAGCCGGCGGTTCGCCTCCGCCAGGGCGTCCGCGTTCCGCTGCGCCTTCTTTGCCTGTTCGCGGTTCTCCTCGGCCATCTGGTACGTGAGGAATGCCACCAGCGGAAGAAACAGCACTCTGAGGGCGACCTCGCGCATGGTGTCCGGCAGTAGAGGGTAACCAAAGCCCGCCGCGATCGGAAGGAAGACCAGGTAGGCTGCCGCCGCCAGAATCGTCACCAGCGCCGTGCCGCGGGCATCCAGGATGGTCGCCGCTGAAACGGCCGGCAGCAGGAGAATCGGGTAGTAGCTCGACAGGATCCCGCCGGTCACCCCGATGAGCATGAACCCCAACCCCAGCTTCAAAGCCAGCATCGTGTTGCGCGCCTTCGGAGTCTCCAGCCCCATCAGCCTCGGAGCCGCCACCTGCACCAAAGCCAACCCTGCCAGAATCGCGATCTCTTCCGCCGTCGCCTGTGGACTCACCACCGCCAGCGCCGAGAACAGCAGCAGCCACGCCAGGTCCTGCCCCCGCCACCACGAACGCTTGCGAATTCCTGTTTCGTCCCGCACGCTGTCATCTTACCCCTCGCGCTGTGCCACAATATAAACGTTCACGAGTTTTTCCCCATGAATCCGCTGGAAACCCCTGAGACCCCCCAGGCCTCGTCTGCGCTCTCCGAAGAGTTGATCACCCCGGTCGAGCAGTCCCCCGAGCCTTCTTTTGACGCCGCTATTGAGCCCACGGGTCAGCCGCCCGCTGCCGCTGTGCCCCCGGTCGAAGCACCCGCGGCCGTGACTGTGCCTGCCGATCCGGAGCCCGAACAGCCCGAAGCCCCCGATACATCCTTCGGCGACGTCCTGCGTGAGTTCGAGGCTGAACACGCCGCCGGCCCTGACGCCATTCTCGAAGGCGTCATCGTCTCGGTGACCCCCGAAGCCGTCATGATCAACGTCGGCCGCAAGATGGAAGGCATGATTCGCCCCGACGCCCCAGGTCTCCCTCAGACGCTCATCCCCGGCGCAATCATTCACGTCTGCATCACCGGCCGCACCGACGATGGCTACTATTCGCTTTCAACCATCCGCGTCGAGCAGCCCAGGGACTTCACGGCGCTCCAAGCCGCCTTTGACGAGAAGCACGTTATCTCTGGTACCGTCGTCGAATTGGTGAAGGGCGGCCTCCGCGTTGATGTCGGCGTCCCCGCATTCCTGCCGGCCTCCCGCAGCGGCATCCGGGAAATGGGCGAGCTGTCCACCCTCATCGGCCAGACCATCGAGTGCCGCGTCACCAAACTCGACGTATCCAACCCCGACCGTCCCGACGTCGTCATCGACCGCCGCTCGGTGATGGAGGAACAGGCCAACGCCGCCCGTGACGAAGCCTTCGCCGCTTTCCAGGAGGGCATGGTCCTCCAGTGCCGCGTCCGCTCGCTTACCGATTTCGGCGCTTTCGTCGAACTCGCTCCCGGAGTAGACGGTCTCCTCCACGTCACCGATATCTCCTGGAATCGCGTCGACAAGCCTTCCAGCGTTCTCACCCAGGGCCAGTCCGTCGAAGTCAAGATCCTCAAGATCAACCGCCAGACCCACAAGATCGGTCTCGGCATGAAACAGCTCACCCCGGATCCCTGGTCGCTCGCCGTCGAGTCCTTCAAGCCTGGCGACCGCGTCACCGGCAACGTCGTCCGCCTCGCCGACTTCGGCGCCTTCGTCGAACTCCTGCCCGGCGTTGACGGTCTCATCCACCTCTCCGAGATGTCCTGGACCAAACGAATCAACAAGCCCAGTGAAGTCCTCCAGACCGGCGAACAGGTTGAAGTGGTCGTCCTCGACGTCAAGCACGCCGACAAGCGCATTTCGCTCGGCCTCAAGCAGGCTCTGGGCAACCCTTGGGACGAGGTCGAGAAGAAGTACCCTGTCGGCGCCACCGTCGAAGGCCCCGTCACCAACCTTGCCGCTTTCGGCGCATTCGTCGACCTCGGCAACGGCATCGAGGGCATGATTCACATCGGCGACATCACGCGCGAAAAGCGCCTCGAACATCCCAAGGAAATGCTCGCTTCCGGCCAGGTGGTTAAAGCCGCCGTCGTCGAAGTGGACAAAGGGAAGAAGCGCATCCGGCTGTCGATGAAGCAGCTTGAGCCGACTTCCGCCGACGTCTTCATCACCGAACACGCTGTTGGCGATTTCCTTTCCGGACGCGTCGTCGAAGTCCACGGCGCATCCGCCAAGATCGAAATCAGCGAGGGCGTCCACGCCCGCTGCAAATTGAAAGACGAATCGCCCGCCAAGCAGCAGGCCGCCTCGGTTGCCGACGTCACCGATCTCGCAGCCATGTTGGCCTCGCGTTGGAAGAGCGGACCGGCCTCCACTTCCTCGAAGGAAGAAATTCGCCCCAACCAGATCCGGCGCTTCAAGATCTCCGCCATGGACACCGAAGCCCGCAAGATCGACGTCGAACTCGCCGACTAACCGTAGGACAGGCCTCCCGGCCTGTCGCGTGGTGTGCAGAGGGAATGCCGCCCGGCCTGTCGCTCGGCCATTCAAGGGAACTTCTCCCCGCCTTCCGTCGTCTTCACCCAAGATGACCGGGACTAGGCGGGGATTTCTCTTTCCAGCGGACTACCGTTTCCCGGACTCATCCGTCTACATCCTCGGATCATCGAGAATCACGCCGCATGAACTCACAATCGGCAACCTTCGCCATCGATCAGCCCGGCGCTGCCCGGGCCCGTGCCAGAGGCGCAGTAACAATGGATGAGGCCGCTCTCATCCGCGCCGCCCAGGCCGGCGACCACGACGCCTTCGAACGCCTCGTCCGCAACTACGACCAAAGCGTCCTCAAGCTCGCCACGAACCTCCTCCGGTCGCCCGACGATGCCTACGACATCTACCAGGAAGCCTTCCTTCGGGTCTACAAGAACATCAACTCGTTCCGCTTCGATTGCTCCTTCCATACCTGGCTTTACCGTATCGTCACCAACCTCTGCCTCGACCAGCTACGCAAGCGCAAGGGCCACAAGACCGAATCCTCCATCATCGACACGCCCGAAGGCACAATCGACCGCCTCGAATCCACCCCCGAAACCCGCCCACATTCCGATCCCCAGCGCTCCCTCCTCTCCGCCGAAATCAAGAATAAGATCGAAGCCACCCTCTCCGGCATGAGCGCCCGTGAACGCATGGTTTTTGAGATGCGCCACTATCAGGGCATGCGCCTGCGCGCCATCGGCGATGTCCTCGGCACCAGCGAGGAAGCCGCCAAGAACTGCCTCTTCCGCGCCACCCAGAAGATGCGCACGGCCCTGGGAGACCTGTTATGAACTGCCAAGACGCCCGTCAACTCCTCCTGCTTGCCGGCTACGGCGAACTCAGTTTCGAAGAGGAAGAGGCTCTCGAACTCCACATCGCCGCCTGCCCGGAATGCCAGACGGTGCGCGCCAGCAACGCCTCGCTCGAATCCCTGCTCGCCCAGGCTGAACTCGATCCGCCTCCAGGCCTGCTGGCCCGCTGCCGCCGCGATCTCGCCGTCCGCATCGGCGAACAGGCCGCTCCAACGCGCCGTTTCTCCCTTGCCAACATCTGGAACCGCTGGGTCGTCCATCCGCCCATGTGGCTCCGGCCCGCCGGCGCTCTCGCCATGCTCGCCGCAGGTTTCTTCGCCGCCCGGCTCGTTCCCGAGTCCTCCGCCCTCGCCAGGTACACCAGCCCCGCTCAGCCTGCCTCTATTGCCCGTGTCCGCCTTGTCAACGCCGCCGATTCCGGCCAGGTCCGCGTCCTCTATGATGAGATCCGCCAGCGCGAAATGACCGGGTCGCTTCAAAACGACCAGATCCGCAACATGCTGCTCTCCGCCGCGGCCGATCCATCCGACCCCGGCCTCCGCGTCGATACCATGGACCTGCTCAAGAACCACTGCGAACGCGACGAAGTCCGCCAGGTCCTCCTCCACGCTCTGCGCAACGATCCCAACTCCGGCGTCCGTCTCAAGGCCCTCGACGGCCTCAAGGCCTACGCCCGTGAACCCGAGACCCGCCAGGCCCTCGCCGAGGTCGTCCAGCGCGACGACAACCCCGGCGTCCGCGTCCAGGCGATCGACCTCCTCCTCGAAAATCGCCAACCTGAAGTCGTCGGACTCCTTCAGGAACTCATGCGGCGCGAGGATAACAGCTACATCCGTTCACGCAGCCAGAAAGCCCTGCGTGAAATGAAGGCGTCAGTTGATACCTTCTAGACACTTCGCCCTCCCAGCCTCAGTCGCGCCCATCTGCCTCTGTATCGTCGCCGCCGTTGCCGCCTTCGCCCAGCCGCCGGCGGAAGGCAGCATCGCGCTGTCCGGCGCCACGCGAGTAAGGATCGCATCCTTTGGCCGCATCTCCGTCACCGCCGCCGCTTCGGGCGACTCCATCCAATACCGCTGGGTCGGCACACCCGCCACCCTCGCCTTCAAGACCTCCGGCGGTTGGCGCATCGTCTCCGTCGCCCGCTCGCCCTCCGCGCCTCTTCCGGGCGAACTCCGCATCATTCTGCCCGCCTCGCTCGCCCAGGCGTTCGTCGCTTCAGACCAGGGAGCCATCATCGTTCGCGGACTCAATGGCGCGGTTGAAGCCGTCACGCTCGCTGGCAACATCGACATCCGCGACATCCGCGGTCCCGTCTCAGCCCGCACCGGGGGCGGCGAAATGACGTTTGTTTCCATCGGCGGACCTCTGCGCTCCCTCTCCGGCGGCGGAACCATCCGTGTCGAGTCCGCCGGCGCTGAAGCCACCCTCCAAACCGCCGGCGGCGACATCTTCGTCGGCCGCGTCAAAGGCCCGCTGCGCGCCTCAACCGCCGGCAACATCCACGTCAAGGATGCCGCCTCGACCGTTGACGCGCATACCGCCGGCGGCTTGATCCACATTGATCGCGCCCGCGGCATCGTCACTGCCGGCAATGGCGGCGGCTCCATCGTCGTCGGTTCCGCCCCAGGCGTTCACGCTGAATCCGCCGGTGGCGGCATCCGTCTCAAATCCATCTCCGGACCCGTCCGCGCCACCACCACCACCGGACCCATCGTCGCCGCCTTTGCCCGCAATGTAACACTTGCAACGTCATTTCTTTCCGCCGGCGCGGGTGACGTCACGGTCTTTCTTCCGTCTAACATCTCAGTGACAGTCAAGGCTCTGAATGAATCATCCGGTTGGCGCGGCGGCATCGTCTCCGAATTCTCCGAACTCCGCTCCCACCAGCCCGCCTCCGGATTTGGGACCGCTTTCGCCGAAGGTGATTTGAACGGCGGCGGTCCGCTGCTTATGCTCTCCGTTTCGCGCGGTTCGATCTTTGTCAAACGGACCCGCTGATCCGTCACGGATTTTCTGTCTCAAAAGAGGTTCGATTATGTCTACTCGTAACGTCCTGGCGATCGCCGCCCTCTGCGCCCTGCCCGTCTTCGCGCAGGGTGCGCCTGAGCCACCCATGGCCCCAATGGCCCCCCAAATGGGGACGATGGTGGCCCCAATGGCCCCGCCCGAAGTCTTCGCTCTCAAGGCGTCAGGCAGCTTCCTTGGCGTCGGTGTTCGCGAAGTCGATGCCGAACGCGCCAAGGCGCTGAAACTCCCCGCTGAATACGGCGTCGAGATCACCAAGGTCGATGCCGCAAGCCCTGCCGAAAAGGCCGGACTCAAAGTCGGCGATGTCGTTCAGTCCTATAACGGCCAGCGCGTTGAAGGGACCGAACAGTTCGTCCGCATGGTCCGCGAGACCCCGGCGGGCCGCAACGCCCAACTCGGTCTCGTCCGCAATGGCGCTCAACAGACCCTCTCCGCCACCATCGCCGCCCGCAAGTCCACCGGCTTCATGATGGGCGCGCCCATGGAGGGCATGAAGGGCATGCAGTGGACCACCGGCCGCAACTTGGATCACAACTTCGAATTCTCCATGCCTGACATTCCCAAGGCCACCATGTCCTGGACGAGTTCCATGCTGGGCGTCGTGGCGGAACCGCTAGGCGACTCCCAACTCGCCGCGTTCTTCGGCGTCAAGGAAGGCGTCCTCGTCCGCAGCGTCATGAAGGACACGGCGGCTGAGAAGGCCGGCATCAAGGCCGGCGACGTCATTGTGAAGATCGACAGCGATCAGGTCAGCGCTCCTCGTGAAATCACAGCCGCCATCCGCTCGGCCCGTAAAGCCGGCAAGAAGACCATCGCCGTCTCGCTCTTCCGAGACCGCAAGGAGATGCCCTTCACCGTCACTCTCGACGATGAGACCTCCGCCACGCCCCGTCCCCGCGGCGCCCGCGTCACCGTCCAAAAGAACGAATTCTAACTCTGTACCTTCCCATTGACGGACCCGGGCTAGGATCGCTCCCAGCCCGGGTCATTTTTGTCTTCAGACCGACGCGGCGCTCCGCTTGCCCTCCCCTTCGCCAATCCACGACACTGAAATAGTGGAAGGCCATTGCACCTGCGGCGCCAAACTCGCCGACGACGCCCGCTTCTGCCATCGTTGCGGGCGCCCCGTTCGCGACGACGACCCGCTCTTGCTCCCGCCCGAACCGGAAGAAGCCGAAACTGGCGGACCTGAGTCGTCAAGCTCGGATGAAACCGGCGCCAAACTCGTATCCGCTCAGCCTCAAATAGCCACCGATGCCCCGCTGATCGAAGTCAGCTTCCGCTCACACCTCGCGGTCCGCGTCGGTTTTCTCGCCGCCTCCATCGTCCAACTCGTGCTGATGCTCATCGCCATGGCCCACGTCGTGCAACTCCTGCCCGTCGTCCTGGCTGCCGGCGGCGCTTATGCCGTCGTGCTGTTCTGCCGCCGCGGCGGCCGCATCCTCTCCATCATGGAAGGCGCCCGCATGGGCTGGATTACCGGCGTCTTCAGCTTCGTCATCAGCACTGTTCTGTTTACCGCCGGGCTGGTCATCTCTGGCAAGGGCATCGTCCCCATCTTCGAGGAAAACCTCAAGACCGCCGGTCTCGACTCCGCCTCCACCGGCAAGGCTCTCGAAATGATCCGCGACCCCCAGGTCCTCGCCATCTTTGTCGTGTTGATGCTCGTCTTCAACTTCCTGCTCGTCTGCGTCGTCAGTTCCCTCGGCGGAGCACTAGGCGCCCGTCTGACGCGCCGCGGTTGACCAGCCGCCCGCCCATCTTGTTTGTGGGGCAGGTTTCAACCTGCGAAGGGCTTCAGCCCGCCCCGCCCTCGCCTGCCTCGTCCCATTGGGGTAGACTGGCGTAAAATGCCTATTCTTACCTTGCCTACCCGCCTGGCGGCCGCGGGCGCCGGACTCTCTCGCCGTTCGTTCCTCGCGATGCCGGCTGCCCTCTCCTTCGCTTTGCGCGCCAGCGAGAAGGAAGCCCGCTGGGCTCTGCTCTCCGACACCCATATCCCGGCCAACCCGCTCGAGGAATACCGCGGCTTCAAGCCCGTCGTGAACCTCGCCATGGTCGTCCGGCAACTCGAAAAGGCCAAACTCGACGGGGCAATGATCTGCGGCGACCTCGCCCGCCTTCAGGGCCTCGCTCCCGACTATGAAGCTCTCACCGAACTCATCGAACCCATCGCCAGCAAGTTCCCCCTCGCCTTGGTCCTCGGCAACCACGACGACCGCGCCAATTTCCTCAAAGCCCTCGGCGCGACCCAGAAAAGCGCCCAACCCGTCAAGGGCCGCCACATCCTGGCCATCGACTCCGGTCCCGTCGAGATCATCACCCTCGACTCCCTCGTAGCCCCAAACACCACCCCCGGCTTCCTCGGCAAAGTCCAGCGCGACTGGCTCAAAGAGCGTCTCGCCCAGCAGAGCAAGCCCACCGTCCTTTGCGTCCACCACACCCTCGACGATGGCGACGGCTCGCTGCTCGACGCACCCCGGCTCCTTGAAATCGCCAAGTCCGCCCCGGCCGTGAAGGCCATCGTCTATGGCCACTCCCACGTCTACAAGTACGAAGTCTGGGAAGGCATTCACCTGGTCAACCTCCCCGCCGTCGGCTACAACTTCCGCGACTCCGAACCTCTCGGCTGGCTCGAGACCGTTTTCACCCCAACCGGCGCCAGCTTCACCCTCCACGCCGTCGGCGGCAACCTCGAAAAAGACGGCAAAACCGTCACCCTGAAGTGGCGAAGTTAACGAGAACCATGAGGCCGCGAACGCAGAGAGCGGGTTGCCCAGCGCGGTTTTCGACAGAGTCCCCATCGGTCGTTGGCCCACGAGCGTCCAAAGCAAGGCGCCGCAGCACGGAACCGCGAACGAAGAGAGCGGGTTTCCCGGCGAAACGTTCGAGGGAGCGGGTCCCATCCACATTTTCCCCAGTATGAGTCTCTGGCCATGCCCATCCGTCACACTGCCGGTCAATCTGAAATGGAGTAACTTAAGATGAGAAAACGAATCACATTGCTCTGGGTCCTCCTTGGCGCCATCGGGTTCGCCCAGGGCCTCGACACGGTCAGGATCTGGAACCAGTACGCGGTGACCCCCAACGTCACCTACCTCACCGCCAACAACTACGAGAGCAAACTCGACGTCTACCGCCGCCGCGGCGTCGAAGGCCCCGTCCCCACGGTGATCGTGATCCACGGCGGCGGCTGGGTCAACGGCACCAAGGAAGCGACCAGCCTCTTCGCCCTGCCCTATCTCGAAGCTGGCTTCAACGTCGTCAACGTCACCTACCGCCTGGCCCGCGTCTCGCTCGCGCCGGCCGCCGTCGAAGACTGTCGCTGCGCCCTGAAATGGGTCATCGGCCACGCCAAGGAGTATGGCTTCGACACCTCGAAACTCATTCTGACCGGCGGCTCCGCCGGCGGCCACCTCGCGCTCATCACCGGCATGTTGCCAGAATCCGCAGGACTCGACCGCTATTGCTTCGGCGGCCCCGAACCCAAGGTCGCCGCCATCGTCAACTGGTACGGCATCACTGACGTCGCCGACCTTCTTGAAGGTCCGAACCAGAAAGGCTACGCCGTCACCTGGCTCGGATCCCAGCCCGATCGCGTCGCCATCGCCAAACGCGTCTCGCCCATGACCTACGTCCGCGCCGGTCTCCCGCCCATCATCACCATCCATGGCGATGCCGACCCGACAGTCCCCTACGCCCACGGCGTCCAACTCACCAGCGCACTGAAAGCTGCAGGCGTCAAAACCGAACTCGTCACCGTCCCCGGCGGTAAGCACGGCGGTTTCACTCTGGAAGAAAACCTGAAGAACATCCAGTCCATCAAATCGTTCCTCGGCGGCCTCGGCCTCACGCCCCCGCCGTTGAAGGCAAACTGATCCATTGATGCTCACCCGTTGATGGCGCAGCCATCTCGAAGCAGGGTGTTAGTTCGACTATTGGTAATCCAAATAGGCGATGCTGGGTGACAACGACCCCACTTCTTGGGCAGAATATGGGTGAGGTTGATCCCTATGGAGTATTCCCACCGATGGAGTCATTTGCAGGACTTGCCCGACAACCCCAGTGGGTTGGCCGAACCGGAACTGGCGACACTGAAGAAAGTGTGGATCGAGCAGAAGGGCACCTTGGAGGAGCAGGGTCTCGTTACCACGTTCACTCAGAAGCTCATCAGGGAATACTCCATTGAGGGCGGGATCATCGAACGTGCCTACACTTTGGATCGGGGAATAACCCAACTGCTGATCGATAGAGGCATCGACGCTAGTCTCATCCCTCACACCGCGACCAACAAAGACCCACGACAGGTAGCCCAAATCATTCAGGCACACCAATCCGTTGTGGAAGGAGTGTTCGACCTGGTAAAGGGTGGACGCCCACTCACAGTGAGCGTCATAAAGGAAATGCACGCAGCGTTGCTGCAGCATGAAACCGTCACCACCGCTGTAGATACGCTTGGGCGTTTGGTAGACGTGCCGCTCGCAAAAGGGAAGTACAAGGAGCTTCCCAACAACCCCCAACGCCTTGATGATTCCAGGCTGCACGAATACTGCCCCCCTGAGCATGTTGCCTCCGAGATGGATAGGTTGATCGAACTGCACGGGGAGCATCTCAAAAGGGGAGTGCCGACTGAGGTGGAGGCGGCTTGGCTACATCATGTCTTCACTCAGATCCACCCCTTTCAAGATGGCAACGGCAGAATCGCTCGCCTGATCGCCAGCTTCGTGTTTATCAAGGATGGGTACTTCCCTCTGACTTTGGTGGATAGACAGGATCGGGAGGCATACATTGGGGCGCTGGAGGTCGCAGACCAAGGTGGCCTGCGGCCGCTCATAAGTCTCTTCAGTTCAGTCCAGCGGCGGACGTTTGTGAAAGTCCTCGGAATTGCTAGTACTGTGCAAAGGCAAGCCGGATTGGAGCAGATCATTGCAGCGGCTCGGCACGCGATTGTATCGAGGAAACAGGCGCAATTGCAGGAGCTGGAAGGTGCCAAAAGAACGGCCCGGGAGCTTCACGAACTAACGAAGCAAACACTAGAGTCTGTTGCCAAGAGGCTAGCCTCTGAACTCGGCCCTCCGTTATCTGACTACAACTTCAGGGTGGATTCGGAGTCGAATGACGGGCATCGCCGACACTACTTCAAGGGGCAAGTTATTGAAGTAGCGAAAGCGCTCGAGTACTTTGCCAACATCAGCGTGTACCACGACTGGAGTCGTCTCATCCTAAGAACTGACGACCAATCGGAAATTCTCGTGTCCATACACGGGATTGGGTACGAGTATCGAGGAGTACTTGTGGCCTCTGTTGGCTACTACAAGCGCGTAGAAACAGAAGCGCACGAGCGTGAGACTACCAAGACCCTCAACGCTTGTGATACCGTGCTTCAGATCAACTATGCTGAGGAGACGAAAAAAGCAAGGACAAGGTTTGAGGCGTGGCTTCAAGAGTCTCTACCCCGGGCATTGGAGATGTGGCGAACAGGACTCTGATTTTTGGGTTTCAGTGACTTAGGCGACGGATGGCTCGGCTACAACGGGACCTACACGTCGCCCCACGATTATTTCACCACAAGCTGGGAAGCTCGCCGGGAGAACAAGGAGAAACCTAATGACCAGACGCGATGCCATCAAAACCGCCGCCGGCGGCGCGGCACTCATGCCCGCCGCCCTCGCCGCCGACGCCTACACGCCCTCGCCCGCCAATCTGAAGGCCCGCGAGTGGTTCCAGGAAGCGCGCTTCGGCCTGTTCATCCACTGGGGTGTCTATTCACTGCTCGCCAAGGGCGAGTGGGTCATGAACAACGACAAGATGACCATCGACCAGTACTCGAAGCTCCCGCCCACGTTCAACCCCGTCAAGTACGACCCCGCCGAGTGGGTCGCCCTCGCCAAGGCCGCTGGCCAGCGCTACATCACCATCACGTCGAAACACCACGACGGCTTCGCCATGTGGGGCACCAAGCAGAAACAGTGGAATATCGTCGACAACACCCCCTACGGCAAGGACATCCTGAAACCCCTCGCCGAGGAGTGCCGCAAGCAGAACATCCGCCTGTTCTTCTACCACTCTCACCTCGATTGGACCCATCCCGACTATTTCCCCCGCGGCCGCACCGGTCTCGCCTCCGGCCGTCCCGAGTCGGGCGACTTCAACCGCTACCTCGACTTCATGGATGCCCAGTTGAAGGAACTGCTCACCCAATACGGCGATGTCGCCGGCATCTGGTTCGATGGCAGCTGGGACCGCAAAGGCGCTGAATGGCGTCTCCGCCAGACCTACGACATGATCCACTCGCTCCAGCCACATGCCCTGGTCGGCAACAACCATCACCTCGCCCCCTTCGATGGCGAGGACTTCCAGATGTTCGAGAAGGACCTCCCCGGCGGCAACACCACCGGCTTCAGCGGGGAAGCCAAGATCGGCCAACTGCCGCTCGAAACCTGCGACACCATCAACGGCGCCTGGGGCTACAACGCCACCGACAAGCGCTTCAAGTCAACCAAGCAACTGGTCCACTACCTGGTCAAAGCCGCCGGCATGGACGCCAACTTCCTGCTGAACGTCGGCCCCAAGCCCGACGGAACCATCCAGGACGAATTCGTCACCCGCCTCCGCGAGATCGGCGACTGGCTCAAGGTCAACGGTGCCAGCGTCTATGGAACCCGCGGCGGACCGATTCCGCCCCGTCCGTGGGGCGTCACAACCCAGGCCAAAGGCAAAGTGTACGTCCATATACTGGATTGGCCCGACACCGCACTCGCCATTCCCAGGATGCCTGTTCCGGTGAAGAAAGCTTCACTTTTGGCCTCTGGCAAACCCGTCACCGTCCGCGACGTGGACCAGGGCCACCTCCTGACCATCCCCTCGCAGGGCCGGGACGCCATCGGCACAGTGGTTGTCCTGGAAGGCTAAGCCTATATTTATCAATAATTTAGTGACGACGTGAATTCGTTTGGTCGGAGTACCCGGCCCTAGTCAGCCGAAGCCCCGCGCGCTCGGGGGAGACCCAGAACCCGGTCCACGTGCCGGACCAGTTCCTCGACTGGGAACGGCTTGACCAGCAACGACGCCTTGGACTCGCTCCGAATCAACGCTGCAGCATCCACGTCTTCGGACGACCCGGTAATAAATACCACGGGCGTCTCCGGGTACAGCCACCGGACTTCCAGCGCCAACTTGCCGCCGCCCATGCCGGGCAAAGTCAGGTCGGTCACCAGCAGATCGACGGCTCGCTTCCTGCCTTCGAGAGCCTCCAGAGCCTGCTCAGCCGCCGCCGCGTCCAGCACCTCGTAGCCATGCCGCCGGAGCGCCTTGGCCATCAGCGCCCTCAACCCGGCCTCGTCTTCAGCCAGCAGGATGGTTCCTAGCGTCTCAGGGATCGCCTGCTGCTCAGACGCGGCTTCAGCCGGCAAAACGACCACCAGCCGGGCGCCTTCGCCGCACTCCTCGACCCACGCCGCTCCGCCCGCCTGCACCAACCGCCGCAGCGCTTTCATCGGACCAAACGGTGGATCGCTGCCGGTCTTCGGCCCGGCGAAAGGATCCAGCAAACTTTCCGCCTCGGCTTCCGTCCGCCCAGGGAAGACAAACCGGAACTCCGCCTCGCCCTCTTCCGGCCGGCTGTCGATGGACAGGAACGCTTCTCCAACCGCCTGCTGAACCGAATCGGCCAGCGCCGTCACCTCCGCCTCCGGAATGAGAACGGCCGCTGGCGGTCCTGATACTTCGACAGACGGAGCACGCCGGGCCGCCCACGTTGCGAGGTCGAATCGCCCGCCTTCCGCGGCCGCAGCCTGGGGGGGCATCGGATTCAACTGCGCGGTCAGCCTCGCCAGCCGGTTTGACGCATTCAGGATCTCCTCGAGATCCCCGCGGCGCGTGTCTTCCGCCGGCAAGCTGTCCATGATCTCGGTCGAGTAACCGCCGATGATCATCAGGAGGTTGTTCGACACGTGGGCCAGCCGCGCCGAGAGCCTGTCAGCCGCTTCCATCCGGGCCTTCAGCCTGGACTTTCTGCCGCCGCGCACCTCGTCCGTCCGGTCAATCGTCAATCCCAGTATCTCGCCCGCATCGGCCGAAGCCGAGTCGCGGCACGGCCGCACGGACGCGCCTGCGTCCATCAGACGGTATTCGATCACCCCGCGCCATGTCTCGTCCGGCCGGCGGTAGAAGGCGAGGAACGCCTCACGATCTTCAGGGTGGACCCTGGCATCGGCCCAATCCTGCAAGCTCTGCCACGCCTCGGGTGGAAACCCGAAATCCTGTTCCGCCGTGGGAGAAAGGCAGCGGAACTGCTCCGATTCGCGGTCCAAAGCCCAGGCCACGGCGCCGGCCACCGAAGGCATTGTAGATCCGGAGCCAGCCTCCGCGGCCGCCTCTTCCACGGTCATCAGGACTTCCGGCTCAGGCGAGTCCTGCCAGCCCCGCGTATGCCGCAGGCCCACCTTGAGCCTGCGTGGCCCAACCCGAATTTCGAGCGACGCCTCCCGCCCGTCTCCAGACAGCAGCCGAGTTAGGACATGCTCCAACTCCGGGTCCGGCAGCAGGTCTGCGACCCGGACGCGTGAAAGGTCCTCATGGACCAGGCCGAAGTGAACTCGAAACTGGCGGTTCACCGCCGCCAGAGTCTGATCTTCGGAAACGACAGCCACGGCGACGGGTAGCGCCGCGAAGAGATCCTGATAGTAGCGGCGTTCGCTCTCGACGAGCGCGAGCAGACGCGCGACCTCGGATGATCTCCAGTGGCTCGAGTCGGATCGCTGCATGGTCCTGATGGAAGTGTCGCGGGACGCTTCCCGTCCTCTTCAAGTCTGTCCCTCTGGTCCCTGGCCCGCAACGCGCTTCGTCCTAGTACGCGAACTGGTACCTGGGAGGGCGTCATGTAAGATATTGGATGAATCTGCTTCACCGGAAAGGACGTTTCTCATGGATCTGTTTTCTTTGGATGGCAAGGTCGCGGCGGTCGTAGGCGGCGGCGGCGTGCTCGCCGGCGAGATGGCGATGGGCCTCGCCCGGGCCGGCGCTGATGTCGCGATTCTCGACTTCAACCTGGATGCCGCCAACGCCAGGGCGGCTGAGATCGAAGCCGCCGGACGGCGCGGCCTCGGCATCAAAGTAGACGCCACGAATAAAGCCGGCTTGCAGGCCGCGCTCGACGCCATCATCGAAAAATTCGGCCGTATCGACATTCTGGTCAACGCCGCCGGCATCAACTCCGGCACGCCCTTCCTCGAAATCACCGAGGAAGAATGGCACCGCATCATGGATGTCGACCTGAAGAGCGTCTTTCTCGCCTGCCAGGTCTTCGGCGCTTGGATGACCCAACCCGGCCACGGCGGATCGGTCATTAATATCTCGTCGGCGTCCTCGGATCCGCCGCTGTCGAAGGTCTTCACCTATTCGGTCGCCAAGGGCGGCGTCAACCAGGTGACGAAGTTCCTGGCCCGCGAGTGGGCCACGCAGGGCGTTCGCGTCAATGCCATCCTGCCCGGCTTTTTCCCCGCCGAGCAGAATCGCAAGCTGCTGACCGACGAGCGAGTCGCCCAGATCATGGGGCATACGCCGATGAAGCGCTACGGCCAGTCTTCCGAACTGGTCGGCGCGACCGTCTTTCTGGCCTCGGACAAGGCGTCGAGCTTCGTCACCGGCGCGATCCTCCGGGTGGATGGCGGCTACGGAGCCATGACGATCTAGCCTCGGATTTCCGCGCAGCTTTTGCGTACCGCAGCGTTTGCATAGCGGGAATTCACCCAAGTCAAGCGCGCGGTTGGTTCAATCTTCACCAGTGGCATTATTTGTTGACATCAAAGACGATAAAAAGGTATAAAATTCTGATTGGACTCCAACGTGCAGGTTTAGTCTCGCTTGGCGTCTCCGCGCCGGAGGTTTTCTACTATGCCGTCATACGGATGGGTATTCGATCCGAAGAGATGTATTGAATGCAGGGCCTGTGAGGCTGCCTGCAAACAATGGAACAAGGTTGAAACCGGTGTCGGGATCCGATACCGGCTGGTCAGGACGTACGAGCTTTCGGCCTGGCCCAAACCCCAGACGATGGCGCTCTCTGGCGCCTGCAACCACTGCGAAAATGCGTGGTGCATGAAGGCCTGCCCGGTGAAGGCCATCCACAGGAAGGCGTCGGACGGCACGGTCCAGATCGACCGTGACAAGTGCGTCGGCTGCACGCAGTGCACGATGTTCTGCCCCTATCAGGCGCCACAGTTCGACGTGCGGGTGCGCAAGGCAGAGAAGTGCACGATGTGCACGGACCGGATCGAGGTCGGCTTACAGCCTGCCTGCGCCACGATGTGCCCGACCGGGGCGTTGCAGTGGGGCAAATGGGAAGACGTTCAGGGCAAGGGCGTCGCGCAGGTATCCAACTTCGCGAACCCGAAGAACACGGTTCCGCACATGCGGTTCATCACGGACGGGTTTGGGGCCAAGTAAAGGGAGGCAGCCATGTCATTATCCAGACGCAATCTATTCCAGCTTGGCGGAGCGGCGGGCGCCGGCTTGGCGACTGCCCCATCGATGCAGGCATTCGAGGATTTCTTCCAGCCTGCCGCGGCGGCCTATGCCGACATGAAGACCGTGATCTCGGCCTGTGGCGTTTGCAGCCCGGCCTGCGGCATTCAGGCGCGGACCAAGGACGGCGTGCTTGAGTTCGTCGAGGGGCTTCCCGGCGACGCCCACGGCAACGGCCGCCTCTGCGGCAAGGGCGCGGCAGGCGTGGGATTCCTCTATGACCCGGATCGACTGAAGTACCCGATGAAGCGGACGAACCCGCGCAAGGGCTTTGACGAGGATCCCGGCTTTGTCCGCATCACCTGGCAGGAGGCGCTCGACACCATCGCCGCCAAGATCACCCACTACAAGACCAACTTCGGCGCCGAATCGCTGATGTTTGTCACGCTGCCCGTGCCAGACATCTGGCTGCGGTTCATGAAGTCGATCGGAGTGGTCAACCGCATCGACCACCGTGACGAGTGCTTCCAGACCGACATGGTCGTCCAGAAGTACACCACGGGCGGCAAGACCTGGTGCAACGACTTCGCCAATTCGAAGTACATCCTTTTGTTTGGCTGGGACATTCTGGCCAAGGCCAAGATCATCTACGCAAACGGCATCCTCGATGCCCGCGACAACGGCGCCAAGGTCGTCCACTTCTCGCCTACCTACACTGCCACTTCGCGCGCATCCTCGGAATGGCACAACATCCGTCCGGGTTCAGACCTGGCCGTCGCCCTGGCGATGATCAACGTGATCGTCAGCGAGAACCTCTACAACAAGGCGTTCGTGGATAGCTTCACGAACTTCGCGCAGTTTGAGACCCAGATCCGCGCGCACTTCACCGAATACACCCCCGCCTGGGCCGAATCCCTCAGCGACGTGCCCGCCGGCGATATCGTCCGCATCGCCCGCGAATTCGCCGCCTCCAGCGCATCCATCGCCCCGGCTCACAAGAAGACCCTTTGCGCCAACTACAACAACGGCACGCAACTGGTCCATGCCATCTCGATTCTGAACATCCTGGCCGGCACCGTCGACCGTCCGGGTGGCCGTTACTTCGCGCGCACACACACCGTACCGGGCGTTGACGCCGTCTATCCGCCTCCTGCCTATCCGGCCGCCACCGGCCGGCGCGTGGATGGCCGCGATAAGCTTCCGCACGCCGCCGCCGTCGATGCCGGACTGTTCTCCACCACCGCCGACGGCATGTTGAACAAGTTTCCCGGCATGATCAAGTTCGCCATGTGGCGCGACTACACCACGCTGGCGTTTCCGCATCCGCCTTCGATGGAAAAGGCCATGCAATCGGTCGAGTTCAGCGTCGTCTATGACTTCCTGCCCACCGACACGGCCTCGCTGGCCGACATCGTCCTCCCGGGGACGGTCCACTTTGAGACGGCCGACATCATGGTGCGCGACTACAACGCCAAGTACCCGCAGAGCGTCGCCCGTTCGGCTGTCGTGCCGCCGCTGTTCGAGATCAAGAGCGTCGGCTATGTCTCGATGGAATTGGGCAAGCGTCTCGCCCCGGATTACTTCAAGACCTCAGACGGTTCGTGGATCAACTTGAGCACGTTGCTCGACGAGAAGACCAAGCGCGCCGGACTGGGCGAGAACTTCGCCGACTTCGTCACCAAGGGCATCGTCGAGAAGAAGGCCGACTTCGTACCCAAGACCACTTTTGGCGCGGTTGGCGGCAATGGCAAATGCCAGATCTATGTCCCGGCCTTCGAGACCGGCAACGCCGAACCGCTACCCAAGTGGCATCCGAAGCGGGATGAACCCGATGTTACGTTCCCCTATTACTACATCACCTACATCCCCGGCATCCATAAGCGGAACACAAGCCAGAACAACGCCATCCTCAACGAAATGATGGGCGACAACCAGGCCCTCATCAATCCCAAACTGGCCGCTGAGTTGGGCATCAAGGACGGCCAGAAGGTGCTCATCCGCTCCCGCGCGGGCCAGATCGAGTTGGACGCCAAGTTTACCCAACTGATCCGCGACGACTCCGTGATGGTCATCCATGGCTTCGGACACCGTTCGCGACTTCTGACCAAGGCCGGCGGCAAGGGTGTCCGCGACGGCGATGTCATCCCCTACGCCAAGATCGAGGACTTTGTCGCAACCAAGAACTACGGCGGCGCCTCCTGCATCATGGACGCCGTGGTCAATATCACCCCGCTCTAAATCGGGTCTTACATCACGGCCGCTTACGCTGGTGACGGCGCAGGCGGCCTTCCCCTGTCCGCCCTATTCGCTACCATGACAAACATGCCCGATCAATCCGCGCTCGTCCTGAACCTGACTCTCGCCGGCCAAGCGCTGCTCAAATCCGACCCGTGTGGCATCGCCTTGCCCGACGAGGCGGGCGGACCCCTGGCCGATGAAATCCGGCTGGCGCAGGCGGCTCCGGATGCGGTGGTGCTGGAGTACAACCGGCTGTTCCTGGATCCTCTCGGCGCGTCGTGCCACTTCTGGCAGTCGGTGTATGCCGATGAGCCGCGTCTGCTTGGGCCGGCGCACCATTCCGCGCTGGATTGGTTCCGCCGCCATGGCGCCGAACCGCAGAATTCGCTGGAGCCGGCCGACCACCTCGGATTGCTTCTGCTCTTCCATGCCCGGCTGATTGAAGCCGATGAACCCGCTGAAGCAATCGCCGCGTTCGCCCGCGATCACATCGCCTGGGCGGCCAAGTTTGCGGCGAAACTCCAGCAGGAGGCGCGCCACCCGCTTTACCTGGCGTTGGCTCGTGAGATCCAGTCGATTTGCTCACACAAGGCCGGCGCTTAGGCCATGTAGCCGCCGCCGATGTAGTGCTGAAGCTGCTCGATGGTCTCTTTCTGGAGCGTGATCAGAGTCTTCACCATGTCGCCGATCGAGACGACCCCGATTACCCGGCCATCCCTGGTGATGGGCAGATGCCGGATGCGGCGCTCGGTGAGCAGGCGCATGGCCTGATCCAGGGTGAGTTCCGGCGTGGCGGTGACCACCTCGGCCGTCATGATGTCCTCGACGCGCGTGTCCTTCGAGGCGCGGCCCTGCAGGACAACTTTCCGCGTATAGTCGCGCTCCGAGACGATGCCCGCGAGCACTTCCCCGTCCATGACAAGGAGAGCGCCGATGCCCCGGTCCGACATCAGCTTAATCGCTTCCAACACCGAGGCGTCCGGCGCGATCGAATAGACAGCCGAACCCTTCATCTCGAGCAACACGGCAAGAGTAATCTGACTCATGATCCCCGCTGACCTCCAGGCAATTCCGGCCGGCGTCAGCCATCCCGATGGACGCGCGGCCCTTCAGGGCATTATAAGCGACTAACACAGCCGCGCAACATCATTCGCCGGCGTGCCAGACGCCGCGCATGAGTTCGTCGGCCAGCAGGACGGCGGCGCGGATGCCGGCGACGTCGGGTGTCCGCACGATGTGCGCGCCTGCGAGCACCGACGCGACGGCGACAGCCACGGCCAGCGAGGCGGTGGTGTCGGCCTGCGGACTTGTCATGAAGGGTTTGCCCGAAGGCGACACCTGGAGGGGAAAGCCGAGCGCGGCGATGCGATCCAGCCTCGACAGCAGTTCCGTATTCTGTTCCTTGCGCTTGCCCAGACCGAAGCCGGGATCGATGACAATCCGGTCTCGCGGCACCCCGGCGCTGATGGCGCGTCCGGCGGCAGCGCTCAATTCGGCCACGGATGCGCCGGCCGGGTCCTTGATTTGCGGCTGCCTCGCCCACTGATCCGGCGTCCCGTGCATGTGCTGAACCACCAGCCCGGTGTCGTACTGGAGCGCGAGCTTGGCCATGGCGGGTTCGACGATCAACCCCGTAGGGTCCTTGAGTATCTCGACACCCATTTCGAGCGCCTGCCCGGCCACCGCCGCGTTGCAGGTTTCCACGCAAACAGGCACGCCCAGCCGCCCCCTCAATCGCTTGAGAACAGGAATCAGGCGGCGCTTCTCTTCGGCTTCGGAGATCCTCGATGCACCAACGCGCCACGACTGCGCCCCAACCTCGACGATGTCAGCGCCCTCCTCGGCCATCTCGACAGCGCGGGCAAAGGCCAGTTCCGGTTCCTGATAGCGGCCGTGGTCGGCCGGCGAATCAGGCGTGAGGTTGATGATTCCGACAATGAGAGTACGTTCCCCCAGGTGGAGGACCTGCTTCTTGAACTTCCAGTCGACGAGTCTGCGTGGCATCTGCTCCTACCATCTTCGCAGGTACGCCAAACTCATTCGTACCTCAGGCAGACGATCGGATCCAGCCGCGCCGCGCGGTCGGCCGGCCAGTAACCGAAAAACAGCCCCACCGCTCCGGATAGACCCGTGCCCATCGCCATCCAGAAGACCGAAACCGAAGCCGGGATCGACGGCATGGTCGACCGCACAATCCAGGCAATGGCCGCGCCCAGGGCGATGCCGATCAAACCGCCAGCCACGGTCAGAGTGACGGCCTCCAGGAGAAACTGAACGCGGATGTCGCTGGCCCTGGCTCCGATCGCCTTGCGGATGCCGATCTCGCGCGTCCTCTCCGTCACCGAGATCAGCATGATGTTCATCACGCCGATGCCGCCGACCAGCAGGCCGATCGAACTGATCACGGAGGTCAGAATCACGATTGCGCCGGTGAGCTGGTTCCAGAGGTTGCTCAGAAAATCGGAAGAGATCATCTCGAAGTCGTTTCCCTTGTTCGGCGGCACCCGGCGGATGCGGCGCAACGCTTCCTCGACCTGCTGTTGGCCGGAAGCGGCGTCCACGTCCTTGCGGATCGTGAAGGCGATGAAGAGTTCCTTGACGTCGGGGTTGTGCTTGCGGAAGTTCGACAGCGGCATCACGGCGAACTGGTCGACGCCCGGGCCGCCGAGCAGTCCGGGTTCCTGCGCGAAGACGCCGATCACTTCATAGGCAGTGCCGTTGATGTAGACCGTCTTGCCGATCGGGTCCGCCGCGCCGAACAACGATTCCGCGACGGCCGAGCCGATGACGGTCACCGCCGCCGCGCGGGCTTCATCGCTCTCGTTATAGAAGCGCCCGCGCTCGACCGCGAACATCGGGATCACGTCGATGTAGGCCGGTTCAGCGCCGCGGACCAGCAGGTTCTCCACCCGCTGGCCCTGATAGCGGATCTCGGCCGACTGCCCGAAGAACCGCGCCCGCGTGCCCATGACGGTCAATTGGTCCACGGCCGGCGCGAGTTCGCGGATCCTTCGGCCGTCGTCGTACTCGAAGTGCTTTCGCAGCCGTATCTTCTCGGGCATGCGCATGGGGTCGGTTCCAGCGGGAAACCGCGTCACGTAGTATGAACGCGAACCCAGCTTCTCCACCTTGTCGGAGACGAACTTGTTCAAGCCGTCGATGATCGATGCCACGGCGATCACACTGGTGACGCCGATGACGATGCCGAGCAGCGTCAGGCCGCTGCGCACCTTATGCGCCCGCAGCGTGTCCATCGAGACATTCAGGTTTTCGCCAAACTCAGCCCAGGTCATCGCAGTTTAGTCCGCCCTCAACGCCTCCACCGGATCTAACTTTGCCGCGCGGGTGGCCGGATAGATGCCAAAGAACAGGCCGATGGCTGAACTCAACACCAGCCCTAGCACGGCCACGCGCGTTTCGACCGATGCGGGGAAGGCTGTGAACCGGTTCAGCAGTTCCGCACAAACGAATCCCAGTGCGATGCCCAGTGCGCCGCCGGCGATACATTGCAGAACGCTCTCGACCAGGAATTGATAGAGGATATCGCCGCCCCGCGCGCCCACCGCCCGCCGGATGCCGATCTCCTTGGTCCGCTCGGTGACGCTGACCAGCATCACGTTCATGATGACGATGCCGCCCACCAGCGCCGAGATGGAACTCACCAGAATGAAGACGGCAAAGAACGCGCCGCTGATCTGGCCCCAGAGTTGGATGTAGCTGTCCTTGGTGCCGATGAAGAAATCGTCTTCCTGCAAAGGACGCAGGTGGCGGCGGGCGCGCATGATCTGGCGTGCGCGGTCCTGGGCTCTTTCGAAGCCCACCTTGTCGTTGGGCACCTTCACGTTGAGAGTCAGGCTGTAGCGCGCGCCGCGCATTCGCAGGAAGGTATTGAGCGGGATGATGGCGAAGTTGTCGGTGTCCTGGCCCAGCACGGCGCCGCCGCGTTCGACCACGCCGATGACGGCAAATTCCTGGTCGGCCAGCCTGATGACCTTGCCCAGCGGGTCGGCCTCGCCGAAGAAGCGGTCGCGCAAAGTGGACCCGATGATGCAGACTCGTGCCGAATGATCGTTTTCAGGCTCGGCAAAGTAGCGGCCCAATTCCAGCGTGCGCGTGTCGATCTCGGCCATCGACGGCGTCTGGCCCTGGATGTTCACATCCAGCAGTTCCTCCTCGCGATACCGCGCCCTCGCCCGCATCGAACCGGAGGCGCCGGCGATGACGCACTCGCTGCATTGCTCCTGCAGGGCGATGTAGTCGTCCATGTAGATGCGCTTGTTCTTGAGCGCCTTCAGGACCACCTCGTAGTCGGTGACGGCGAACGGCATGCGCGCGAGTTGGAAGACATCCGCGCCAAGGTTGGCCACCTTGGTTTCGACATAGAGGTTTGCGCCCTGAACGATCGTGATGACCGTGATCAGAGTCGCCACGCCCATGGTCAGACCCAGCACTGTGAGAGCGGCACGCAAGCGGTGGCTGCCCAAGGCGTCCTTGCTCAACCGGAGTGTGTCGCTGAATGCCAGCACGGCGATCTACTCGACGATGACGCGTTTCCAGCGCTTGCCGGCGCGGACGAAATAGATGCCCGGCTCCAGCCTCTGTCCCGGACCTTGCACGTCCACCTTTGACTTGTCCTGTTCGCGAAAGATCTCAACCGCGTTGGACTTCACCAACCGGTCGGCCTCGGCGCCGGACGAGGCCAGGCCGCTCGACGCAAGGATCTTGCCCAAACGGGGATCGGCCGCCGTCGCGGTATCCAGATTCTCCGGGATAGCGCCCTGGCTGATGTCGCGTAGCCACGCCGCCTTGGCGGCCCGGCCGGCTTCCTTGCCGTGATAGTCGGAGGCGATGCGCTCGCATAGATCCAACTTGATGTCGCGCGGGTTGCGGCCGGAGTCCTTCAGCGTATTGATTTCGGCCAATGTCAGGTCGGTCAGAAGCTCGAAGTAGCGCCACATCATGTCGTCGCTGATCGACATCAGCTTCTTCACCATGACCTCGGGCGGTTCGTTGATGCCGACGTAGTTGCCCTTGGACTTCGACATCTTCTCGACGCCGTCCAGCCCTTCGAGAATCGGCACGGTGGCGACGATTTGAGGCTTCTGGCCGTAGGCGCGCTGGAGGTCGCGGCCGACAAGCAGGTTGAACTTCTGATCGGTGCCGCCGAGTTCGATGTCGCATTCGAGAGCGACGGAGTCGTAGCCCTGGCCGAGCGGGTAGAGGATTTCGTGCATCGAGATCGGGACGCCATCGCGAAGGCGGTTGGCGAAGTCGTCGCGCTCGAGGATGCGCGCCACCGTATAGCGGGACGCCAGGCGGACCATGTCCTCCCACTTCAGCGGCTCGAGCCATTCGCTGTTGAACCGGACTTCGGTTTTCGCGGGGTCCAGGATTTTGAAAACCTGCTGCTTGTAGGTCTCGGCGTTGCGGTCGATCTCTTCACGCGTCATTGGCGGGCGCGTGATGTTGCGGCCCGACGGGTCGCCGATCAGGCCGGTCATGTCGCCGATCAGGAAGATGACGGTGTGGCCCATGTCCTGGAAGTGCTTCATCTTCCGGATCAGGACAGTGTGGCCCAGGTGGAGGTCGGGCGCCGTCGGGTCGAATCCGGTCTTCACGCGGATGCGGCGTCCTGTCTTATACGACTCTTCTAGGCGCTCCTTCAGATCCTCCTCGCGGATGATCTCCGCGAAACCATTTTTCAGGTATTCAAGCTGCTCATCCACGGGGCGAAACGTCACCCTACCATTGTAGGGGCGCATCCGCCCAGGCCGCGAACGCGAGAGAGCGGGTTCTTCGGTGGACGGCCAGCGGGACCCAGGCTGCCGGGAGCACAGGCCGGAACCTGCTCTCTTCGTTCGCAGCCTCAGATGTTGGCGATCCTACCCCTGGGCCAGGAGTTCGCGCAGGTGGCGACCCGTGTAGGACTCCTTGCAGCCGGCGATCTCTTCCGGCGTGCCCTCGGCGACAAGCCGGCCACCGCCGTCGCCGCCCTCGGGGCCGAGATCGATGACGTAATCGGCGTGCCGGATCACTTCGAGATTGTGCTCGATCACCAACAGGCTTGCGCCGTTATGTATTAACCGTTCGAAGGCGTCGAGCAGCTTGGCGATGTCGTCGAAGTGCAGGCCCGTCGTCGGCTCGTCGAACAGATAGAGAACGCCCTTGTTGCTCGATTGAGTCAGGTGGCTGGCGAGCTTCAAACGCTGCGCCTCGCCGCCCGAAAGGGTCGTGGCGGACTGGCCCAGCCGCAGATAACCCAGACCCACGTCGGCCAACGGCTGGAGGCGCGTGATGAGCCTGGTCTGGCCGGCGAAAAACGATAGCGCCTCGCGGATGGTGAGGTTCAGGACCTCGTGAATGTTGAGTCCCTTGTATCGGATCTCAAGGATCGACGGCTTGTAGCGTGTGCCGCGGCACTCCTCGCAGATCAGTTCGACGTCAGCCAGGAACTGCATTTCGACCGTGACGGTGCCGTCGCCCTGGCATGTCTCGCAACGGCCGCCGGCGATGTTGAATGAGAAGTGGCCCGGCGTCAGTCCGCGGCGCGCGGCCTCGGGCGTCGAGGCGAACAGATCGCGGATGACGTCGAACGCCTTCGAGTATGTGACCGGATTCGATCGCGGCGTGCGGCCGATGGGCGATTGATCGACGAGGACCAGTTCGTGAATGAGTCCCGCGCCCGTTACCTTGCGGCAGGCGGCGGGTTCGAGACGTTGTGCTTCGCCGCCGGTCTCGTCGCGTGAAAGATCGCGCTGGTAGCGGCCTTCGAGTGTTCTATGAATGACGTCGTGCACCAGCGTGGACTTGCCCGATCCGGACACGCCGGTGACCACCGTCAACATGTCGAGCGGGATGCTGACGTCGATGTTCTTGAGATTGTGGACGCGGCAGCCCTCGAATTCGACAACGCGGCGCGGCTTCACCTCGCGCCGCTGCGTCTTGAGCGAAGTCTTCAACTCGCCCTTGAGATAGCGCGACGTCAGCGATGCGCTCTTCTTGCCGCCGTTGCCCAGCAGCGCTTTCAGGGTTCCCGAAAACGTCACATGACCGCCGGCTTCGCCCGCGCCAGGACCGATGTCGACGATGTGGTCCGCCGCGCGCATCACGTCGGCATCGTGTTCGACGACGAGGATCGTGTTGCCCAGATCGCGTAGTTCCTTGAGTATCCCGATCAACCGGCCCGTGTCGCGCGGGTGCAGCCCGATCGACGGTTCGTCGAGGACATAACAGGTGCCGACCAGCCGCGACCCCAGGCAGGTTGCAAGCTGGATGCGCTGAGCCTCGCCGCCCGAGAGCGTCGACGACAGCCGGTCGAGCGTCAGGTAGGTCAGCCCGACATCGTTCAGGAACTTCAACCGCTGCCGGATTTCAACCAGCACCTTCTGAGCGATCGCGGCCTGTTCGGGTTCGAGCGCCAGCCGGTCAAAGAAGGCGGCCGCCTCCGCGATGTTGAGAGCGTTCACCTCGCCGATGGTCTTGCCGCCAAGCCGGATATATAACGCCTCCGGCCGCAGGCGCGCGCCCTGGCACACCGGGCATTCGGTGTAGCCGCGATACCGGCTGATGAAGACGCGGACCTGGACCTTGTACTTCTTCTTTTCAACTTCGTCGAAGAACCGCCGCACCGCCTTGCGGAGGGCCAATCGCTCGAAGGCGTCGAGCTGTTCATAGGGAACGTCCGTCCGGACTTTGCCGCGGTTGCGCGCCAGAAACTCCTGCATGCCCCATTCGTGCTGCGGTTTGGTCCAGGGATCGACGGCGCCGTCGTCGATGGATTTCGAAGGGTCCGGCACGACCAGGCTCATGTCGTAATCCACCGTGTTGCCGAAGCCCTGGCAGTTTGGGCACGCGCCGTAGGGATTGTTGAAACTGAACAGCGGTGGCTCGGGCGTCAGAAACTCTATGTCGCACTTCTTGCAGGCGAAGCGCTCTGAGAAGCGCAGGCGGACGGGTTCGGCCTCGCCGGCCTGCTCGAACAGGACCTCGCCGGCTTCGCGATAGCAGGTTTCGACCGTATCGACAACGCGCTGCCGTTCGCCGGCGCGGATAATGAAGCGGTCGGCCAGGACATGGACGGAGCGGGAGAAGTCGATTTCGAGCAGCGATTCAGGCGTCGAAAACTCAAAGATCCTGCCGTCCTGATAGAGCCGTCCGAAACCGCGTTTGCGTAGGTCGAAGAGATGGTCGCGGAGTTCGGTTGTGTTGCCTTCGTGAGTGGTCTTGACAGGAAACAGCGCATACCAGCGTGAGCCGTCGGGCTGCTCCATCATGCGGCGGGCGACGGGATCGACCGTGTCGCGTACTACCTTCTCGCCACAGCCTGGACAATAGGTGTCGCCGGCACGGGCGTAGAGCAGCCGCAGGTAGTCATAGACTTCAGTCGATGTGGCGACGGTTGAGCGCGGATTGCGGGTAGTGTTCTTCTGGCGGATGGCGACCGGCGGGGACAGGCCGAGAATTTCGTCCACATCCGGCTTCTCCATGCGCTCCAGGAACTGGCGCGCATAGGCCGACAGCGACTCGACGTAGCGGCGCTGGCCCTCGGCATAGATGGTGTCGAAGACGAGCGACGATTTACCCGATCCGGAGAGTCCCGTGACGACGGTCAACTTGTCGTGCGGCAGGTCGAGCGAGATGTTCTTGAGGTTGTGGACCCGTGCACCGCGGATCGTCAGAAAATCGTCTTTTGGGGCCACTTTTATCGGATGTTCAGGCAGGACGGGGGAATCCACTAAGATTGTACCAATCCGGCCATGATCCACCCCCGCGAGGCAAGGCGTCTGTTGATGGACTGGTTCCAGACCGCACGGCGCGACCTGCCGTGGCGCCGGACGCGCGATCCGTGGCGGATTCTGCTGAGCGAAGTCATGCTCCAGCAGACGCGGGTGCCGGTCGTCATCCCCTATTACGAACGATTCCTGGAACGCTATCCCACGCCGCGGGATCTCGCCGTTGCACCCGAGGCCGACTACCTCGCCATGTGGAGCGGGTTGGGCTATTACGCCCGCGCCAGGAATCTCCAGCGGGCAGCCAGGGCGATCACCGAAAGCGGTTCATTCCCTGAAACCTACGAAGAGATCGCCATGTTGCCTGGCGTGGGAGACTACACCGCCGCGGCCGTCGCAAGCATCGCGTTCTCAGCTCCGCACGCCGTCCTGGACGGCAATGTCGTACGCGTTCTAGCGCGGTTCACCGCCGAGTCGCGCGACGTGCAGGCGCAGTCTGTCCGGGTCCGGTTGAAGGAAGAAGCGCAACGCCTCCTCGATCCAGCCAAGCCGGGCGACTTCAATCAGGCCATGATGGAACTCGGCGCGACCGTCTGTCTGCCGAAGAACCCGCAGTGTCTGCTCTGTCCCTGGCGCGATCATTGCCAGGCGCGCTCGCTTGGCCGCGAACGTGAACTGCCCATCAAGGGACGCAAGCGCGAGCCGGTGAAGCTGCTACTGACGTTGCTGGTGGTCGAGCGCGAATCGGGCGGGAAACGCTACCTGCTGCTGAAGCAGCGCGGCGCGCATGAGAGCCGGCTGCAGGGATTCTGGGAGTTGCCCGAGGAGCGGGATTTGCCGCATTCGGTCCGGGACGGCAGACTGGGCGAGTTCAAACACTCGATCACCCGCCACGACTACACGATAGAGGTCTTCACCGCCACGCTCTCCCGGGCCGGACGCGGCCACCGTTGGGTGAACCAGGACGAACTGGAATCGCTGCCGCTGGCCACGACAGCGCGCAAAGCTCTGGCGTTGAGACCCGTCGCCGATACCCCCTGAGAATTCCTGGGGTATCGACAAGCCGCCGCCTGCTCACATATGCTGCGGACGAAGAGCAAATCATGACCCGCCTGAATGCGGGCGTGCTGGCTTGGGCGGCGGCTTGCCTGTCAGTGGCAGCCTCGGATCCGCCCAAGGGGGTGCCTACCTACACCGAAGCCGGCGTCGTCCAACTCGCCCGACTCGCGCCCGGACCGGTGGCGCCAAACTCTCTGATGGCCATTTTCGGCAGCGAACTGGCCTGGGTGACCACGGCCCGGCCCGGCAATGACGAAACCGTGAACGTCCTGCCTATCCTGCTTTCAGGCACGGGCGTGACTGTGTCCGTGAATGGGCTGGCCGCGCCGGTTGAGATGGTTTCGCCGGAGCAGGTCAATTTTCTGATACCCGCCAACCTGTTGCCGGGCAAGGCCGAAATCCGGCTGGTGATGAACGGGCGTGCCGGCCCGAGAGTGGAACTGGATGTCGTCGAAGCCGCGCCGGCGGTGTTCTGCCTGGAAGAGGGCGCCGTGCTGGCGCGCCATGAAGAGACGTTCGAGTGGGTGGACCGGACAAACTTTGCAAAGCCGGGCGAGATGATCCGGGTGTATGTTTCCGGACTCGGCCAAACAAACCCGTCGCTGGGCTACAGGGAGTTGCCTCGCGAAGAGGCTGAGGTGCTGCTACGCGACGAGGTCGTGGTGACCATCGGCGGCGTGGAATTGTCGGGCGAGGCGCTCCCGTATGTGGGGGTGATGCCGGGCTTTCCTGGGATCTATGAGATCCGTCTGATGGTTCCAGAGATGGAAGAAGGCGACCCGGAGATCCGGGTGAGGGTGCGGGAACAGTCGAGCCAGGAGGGGGTCAGGTTGATCATGCGGGAGAAGGCTGTGGAGCCAGAACCCGAGCCGGAAGAGCCCGCCGAGCCTGAACCAAACGAATCGCAAAACAAATAAAGCGTTTAATTACAATAACTTAACGATTGTGGCCTATTCGTTTGGTTGTGACTCCCGGAACCCGCTCTCTGCGTTCGCGGCCTTCGGCTAGGCGCGGAGGGTCTTAAGGTACTCTAGGCTTTGGTGGATCTGGGGGATGGCCGTTACGGCTTCCTCTTCCAGATAGAAATGGCGGACTCCGCTGTCCTGGGCGGCGAGCAGGGCCGAGCGGACATCGACGATGCCGGTCCCCAGGGGGACGCTGTCGTCTTCATTGACGTCGGCGGGGGTGAGTCCGAGATTGGTCCCTTTCTTGATGTCCTTGATGTGCATCAGCGGGAAGCGGCCGGGATAGCGGCGAAGGAGTTTCACCGGATCCTGGAAGCCGTAAACGATCCAGAAGATATCCATTTCGAAGTTGACGAACTTGGGGTTGGTCAGCTTGAGGAGGGTGTCGAATTGTGTGCCGTCGGGGGAGGGGTCGAACTCGGTGCCGTGGGTGTGGTAGCAGAGGCTGAGTCCGGCGGCGGCGAGGCGCTCGCCCCAGCGATTCAAGGCGCCGGCGGCGGGCTGGACGTCCCTGGGGGCGAGGTGCTTGGCGCTATGGGGGATGGTGTCGCAGACAACGTAGCCGGCTCCGAGGGCTTTAGCGTTTGCGGCGACGGTGCTGAGATCCGTGTTCAACGCCTTGTAGGCGGCGCCCATGGACGTGGCCTGGAGACCGTTCGACTTGAGCAGGCGCAGGAAATCGGCGGGCGTACGGCCATAGAGATTGCCAACTTCTACCTTGCGGAACCCGAGTTCACGGATGAGGGCCAGGGTCTTGGGGAGGTCCTTCTCCGCCTCGTAACGGAGGCTGTAGATGTTGATGCCCACCTCGGCGCGGAAGGCTGGCTTGGCGAGGGCGGGCAGCGCGGCGGCGGCCGCGGCGAGGAACTGGCGGCGTGGGATCATGCCTGCAACTTCCAGGGGCTGCGGTATTCGCGGTGGAGCAGGGGCCGGGCGGCTTCCTGCAGGACGGTCTGCTTCGACTGGTCCCAATCGAGGCGCATTGCGGCACGGAGCGAAAGGTTGCCGAGGATGGAGGTGACCGACGATTTGACGCAGGTTTCGATGTCGCTGTTGGGGCGATTGCGGGTGCGGACGCAGTCGAGGAAGTTGGCCCAATGGAGAGGATGGGGGTCGGTGACGCGCTTCATTTCGAAGGGTTCAAGGCCGGAGCCCTTTTCGGGGGTGATGCGGATCACGGCCCGGTCGACGTAGAGGGTGCCGCGCGAGCCATGGAAGTTGATGCCCATGAGGCGGTTGGTGGAGAGTTCAGTGTTGTTGGAGCGATGTTCCCAGGAGCCGATGAAGCCGGGGTATTCGTAGGTAGCCTGCATGGTGTCGGGGGTCTCGCTGTTGTCCTGGAGCCAGTATTTGCCTCCGAGGGCTACGACGCCGCGGGGCATTGCTTCGCCGAATGCCATTTGAACGATATCGAGCATGTGGATGCCGGAGTCGGTCAATTGGCCGCCGGCGTAATCCCAGAAGAAGCGGAAGTAAGAGTAGGAGTCGGGGTAGACGCCGAAACGGTTGGGATTGAAGGGGCGGGCCGGGGAGGGACCGAGCCAGAGGTCCCAGTCGAGACCTGGGGGCGGGGTCTGTTCGGGCGGATTGCCGATGCCCTTTTGGGACTGATTGCCGTAGATCCAGGAGCGGACGAAGGCGATCTTGCCGAGTTCGCCGCTACGGACGATTTCGCAGGCCTTTTGGAAGTGTGCTCCGGAGCGTTGCCAGGTACCGGCCTGGACGATGCGGTTGTGCTTGCGGGCGGCCTGGACCATGATCTCGCCTTCGTCGATGGAGACGCAGGCGGGCTTTTCGACATAGACGTCCTTGCCGGCTTTGCAGGCTTCGACGGTGATGTAGGGGTGCCAGTGGTCGGGGGTCGAGATGCAGACGGCGTCGATGGAGGGGTCGGCGAGGATCTGGCGGAAGTCGCGGACCTCCTTGGGCTGATGACCTCCACGGCGGGCGATGGCGGCCGCGCGTTCGAGGTTGGGCTGGAAGACGTCGCAGACGGCGGAGACGGCGACGCCGGGTTGGTCCATTGCGGCCTTGAGGTTTTCAGAACCCATGACACCGACGCCGACGAAGGCGGTGGAGATGCGGTCGTTGGCGGAGAAAGCGGGGGATGCGAATGCAGTGGCGGCGGTAGCCGCGGCGCCGGAGCGCAGGAATGCACGGCGTCCGAAGTGGCTGGTTGGCATGTGAGCGATGGTATCGCAGGGGGGAGGGTGAAAGGTGCGGAGGTTAGTAAAGTTGAGGTGCGTGGAAATCAGATGTCCGGCGACAGGCCAGGAGGCCTGTCCTACTTTTTGGCTTCTTCGCGGCGTGGGCTGACGCTCAGCAGGATTTCGGCTCCTGTGTCGAAGCGGATGTTGGGCGCTTTGGCTCCGAACTGGACGATGACGAGGGCGGCTCCGGCTCCGACACCGGCGCCGATGGCCGCACCCTTGGCTCCACCGGCGAGGGCGCCAAGGAGTGCTCCAGCGCCGCTGATGGCGGCGACCTTGCCGAGGTTGTTCTTCTTCTCGACGACGGTGCCTTCCTCATCGACGTTCTGCTGGCCCTTGGAGTTGGTGAAGCCCTTGACGTCGGAGCTGACTGGGAGGGTGGCTCCGGTCTTCGGCGTCAGGGTCTGGAAGGTAAACAGGAGGGTGGACTTGCCCTTGAACTTGTTGCCGCTCTTGGACTCCTTCACTTCGCCTTCCATGATTGCTCCGGCGAACTCAGGCGGTGCGACAACCTGGGCGGTGATTTTGTCGCCCTTCTGATTGGTTTCAGTGCTCAGAGGGGCGAGGAGTTTCACGGTGAATTCCGTCTTAGGTTTAATCTCCTGAGCGGGAGAGGGCATGGCGAAGATCGCCGCGAGGGTCAAAAGGATTCCAGTTCTCATCATCTGCCTCCAAAGCCTTGAGAGCTTGGTCTGTAGTAGCCGGTGCGCCAGAGTGCATCGAGCAAGCCGGAAAAGTCCAACAACCCGGTCCACTTCAAATCTACCGCTTCTCCGGTGGTCAAGCGCAACTGAATTCCGACGCGCTCGGGTCCGTCGTCGAGGGGGAGACGGCGGCGAGCTGTCCGAAAGGTACACCGCTGCTGCTCAAGAGGCGTGCGATGCGCAGGCCGGCGACAATGGCGGCGCGGGACATCATGGAGGTCCAACTGACTCCGTTGCGGTCGAGGGTGAAGCCCGTGCGGTAGCGGTTGCCGAAGAAGGCGAGCATGATGGCCAGGAATCATGGCAGCAAAGCCGGTGAGGACGTAGGCGAACATGCGGAGGATGTTGAGGTAGTTTTCCCAGAAGTCGTGGGAGTCGCCGACGGCGGCCATCGTGACGAACATGAGGATGGCGATGATGAGGGCGGTCCAGACCAGCAGCTTGGCGAGATCATAGAGCATGAACCGGTTCGATATCATGGGGACCGAGATCATCCAGCTATGTTCGGGAAGAGGATCGGAGATCACGGCGCCGCATTGGCCGCAAAAAGCTGCGCCAGCGGCGGCGGACGCGCCGCAGCCGGGCGACGTGATAACAGACTGGCCGGAAAAGGCGTTCATGGTCAGATCACTCGCCGGTGGTGTTTGCGGACACCA
This sequence comes from uncultured Candidatus Solibacter sp., assembly GCA_964558355.1. Lineage (GTDB taxonomy): Bacteria > Acidobacteriota > Terriglobia > Bryobacterales > Bryobacteraceae > PNKE01. The sequence continues at coordinate 2,712 of CAZLDN010000032.1, read as the reverse complement.
TGGAATATAACAGGGGTTCCGGACTTTTACTCGATGCATAGCGCGGAACGAGGGTAGAGGAGGAGATATGGCAAGCTGCAGCATTTGTGGGAGAGAGACCCAGCCTGGGCAGATGTACTGCAATTCGTGCGGGCTCGTGATGCAAGGCGGGGCAGCGGCGGTCGCCGCACCGTTGCCGGTGGCGTCTCCGCCTGCGGCAGGGGGGAAGTGCCCGAAGTGCGGGACGAGCGTGGCGCCGGGATTGAAGTTCTGCACGGGGTGCGGTGGAGCGATTGGAGCAGCGCCGGTGGCGTCTCCGCCTGCGGCATGGGGGAAGTGCCCGAAGTGCGGGACGAGAGTGGCGCCGGGATTGAAGTTCTGTACGGGGTGCGGCGGGGCGATTGGAGTAGCGCCTGCGGCAGGGGGGAAGTGCCCGAAGTGCGGGACGAGCGTGGCGCCGGGGTTGAAGTTCTGTACGGGGTGCGGCGGGGCGATTGGAGTAGTGCCGGTGGCAGCTCCGCCCACGCCACCGCCGCCAATGGCAGCGGGTGGAGCAAAGTGCCCGAAGTGTGGAGCGGCGACGCCGGCGGGGTTGAAGTTCTGCAATTCGTGCGGTCAAGCGTTGGGGGCGGCGGTTGCTGCGTCGCCGATGGCGCCTCCGGCTCCGCAGAGGCCGATCGCCGCACCGTTGCCGGTGGCGCCTCCACCCGCGCCGATGGGTATGCCGGCTCCGGCGGTGGGCGGGCCATCTCCCTATGCCGTATCGATGGGCGGGACGCCTCCGGCGGTTCAACGAAAGGGTGGGAGCATTGGGTTGATCGCGGGGATCGTGGTTGGGGCGATTGTGCTTGGCGCGGGCGGGTACTTCGGATACACGAAGTACTTCGGTCCGAAAGAGCCGGGCCAGGAGGTTGCACAGAACCAGCAGACGGCCCAACCAGCCGATCAAGGCGCGGCGCAGCCGGATGCGGGCGCGGCGGGAGCAGTCACTCCCAGCGAGTCGCGGCCAGTGGATTCGGGGGCTGGGGCGGGAACGGCTCCGGCGACCCTGTCTCCCGGTTCGCAGACGCCTCCGGCGGTGCAGAGCGGGGCTGGCGCGTCGTATGGGACACAGCCGAGGTCCACGCAACAGACAACGCCGCCGGCCTATACGCCGCCGCAACAGCAGAGCCAGCAGAGCACACCTGTTACCACGCCGACACGGGAAGCGCCGAGCGTACCGCCGCCACCCACGCGGGCTCCGGCGCCGCCTGTCGAAGAGCGGCAGCCGATTCTGAGGCCGGAGCGAAGCTATCCAGCGGCGCCAGTGACAGCGACTCCACCGCAAAGCAGTGCGCCTCCGGCCACGACGGCCGCGCGTTACACGGGGCCGTCTTCAGGGATGTTGATGTGGTTGGGCAAGCTGGATAAGAACGGCGTGGTGACGATCGAAGGCAACAAGGCGTCGGCGGGCACTCTGACCGGGGCGTTGCCGGGTGTACCGGTGACGCTGGAGACGGATCTGACCAATATCGGGTTCGCCGAGATGCCGAGCCCGTCGAATGGGTGGAAGAAGGTCTCGCTGCGGTCGAAGAAGAGCCAGAACATCGTGATCAGCATTCGGTGGAAGGTGTTGGACTGACGGGAGAGAAGCAATGAATCCGTTCTGTATTCAATGCGGGTCGCCGATCGAACCCGGGGTGAGGTTTTGCGGGACGTGCGGGAGGCCGCTCGAGGCGATGATCCAGCCGGTGGGAGCGCCGCCGCCACCGCTTCCACCACGGCCCATGCCGCCACAACAACCGATGTCTCCGCCGCCGCAGTATGGGGCGGCGCCGGGGACATTCGGGCCCGGCGCGGGGATGCCGGGGACTACGTTCGAGATCATCTACCGTGAGCCGTACCGGATGGCGAAGATCACGATCCACAACAGCGCCGTGACGCTGGAGGCGGGCCAGCTTCACTACATGCTGGGGCAGATCCAGATGACGGCCGAGGGGCCGTCGCTGGGCGGGCTGGCGAAATCGTTTCTGACGAAAGAGAAGGCTGTGCGGCCGGTCTATTCAGGCAGCGGCGAGATCTACCTGGAACCGACATTTGGCGAATTGAACATCATGGAGATCCGGCCGGGTGAGACGTGGGTGCTTGACAAGGGCGCGTATGTCGCATCGGATCAGGGCATCGCGATCGACATGCAGACCAACCCGGCGTTCCGCGGGATGTTGGGCGGCGAGGGTTGGTTCCAGACGCAGGTGTCGGGGCAGGGGAAGGTGATTTACTGGTCTCCGGGACCGGTGGAGAGGATTGAGATTCAGGGGCAGACGCTGACCGTGGACGGGTCGTTCGCAGTGGCGCGGACGGGTTCGCTGGAGTACCGGGTGGAGAAGGCCACCAAGGGGCTGTTCAAGAGTTGGGTGTCGGGGGAGGGGCTGGTGAGCACGTTCCGGGGATATGGAGCGGTGATGCTGGCTCCGGTGCCGAACCTGTACACGACGGTGATTAACCAATTTGGCGGTCTGCATGCCGCAATCCGCAGTATCAGCCGCTCGTGAGAGAGTGATGCGGCGGGGCTGCAAGAGGTGGGCGCAGTTTGCCGCCGGCCTGGCACTGGCGATCGCCTTGGCGTGGATGGCCAGACCGATGTTCAGCGGGTGGAAGAAGCCGCAACTGCGCGAAGGGTGGCTGCTGGTAAGGCCGCGGCATGAGGTGTCGGCGATTCTGATCCAGGGCGTCGGCGAGGGGCGTGACCAGATC
>CAZLDN010000031.1:0-45771 GCA_964558355.1 uncultured Candidatus Solibacter sp. | reverse complement strand
CGGCAGCCCCGCCTCCCGCCGCCGTACCCGCGGCCAGGGGCGGCCTCACAAACTCGGATGTCATTGAACTCAAGAAGGCCGGTTTTTCCGACGAGCTCATCATGACCAAGATCCAGGGATCTTCCTGTTCCTTCACTCTGGAGACCTCCGACATGATCGAACTGAAGAAGGCGGGCCTCTCCGACAAAGTGATCGGGACCATGATGGCCAAGATGAAGTAGGGCGGCCCGGCAAACGGGAATAGTCCAAGCCCGCCATGCAATTCGAAGTATGACCAAAGCCGCTCTGCCTGAAAAGATAGGCCCCTACCGGATCCTCAGCGAACTGGGCAGAGGCGCGATGGGTATCGTCTACCGCGCCGAGGATCCGGCCATCGGCCGGCAGATCGCCGTCAAGGTGGTGCGGCTGGACCAGTTCAGCAGCGCCGACGAAAGGGCGCAGCTCCGCTTGCGCCTCATGCGCGAAGCGAGCGCGGCTGGAAAACTCAACCACCACGGAATCGTGACGGTCTATCAATTGGGCGAGCACGAGGATGTGGTCTATGTGGCCATGGAACTGGTTGATGGAAAGTCGCTTGACGATGTCCTGTCATCGGGCGTTGTCTTTCAGCAGGCCACGATCTTCTCGGTCCTGCGCCAGATCGCCATCGCGCTCGATTACGCGCACGCCGCCGGCATCGTCCACCGGGATGTGAAGCCGGCCAACATCCTCCTCCGCGCCGACGGCAGCGCCAAGATCTCGGATTTCGGCATCGCCAAGATCGCTTCGCAGAAATTCACCCAGTCCGGCGTGGTGCTTGGCACGCCGTCCTATATGGCGCCGGAACAGATCATGGCGACCCAGGTCGACGGTCGGGCGGACCAGTTTTCACTGGCCGTCATGGCATTTCTGATGTTGAGCGGCCGCCAGCCGTTCAAGGCCGACTCCTCGGCTGGCCTGCTCATCCAGATCGTGCAAAACGAGCCGCCCCCGCTCCACGTGCTCGATGCCCGCTACCCACAGGCAGCCTCGGCTGTCCTCAGCCGCGCGTTGTCCAAGAAACCTCAGGACCGTTTCCCCTCCTGCCTACAATTCATCGAGGCCTTGAACCGTGCATGCCAAGGCGTCACTGCCCAGCCCATTCCGGCAATGCCGCCGCCGCCACCCAAGCCGGCGCCGGTCACAGGCCGCCACATCGTCTGGGCTGCTCTGGCGGCGGGCCTGGTCCTTGTCTCGATCGGCCTCTATTCACGCTTCTCCACAAAGCAGACTCAACCGGTGATCAGCCGCGCCCAAGCGCCTGCTCCCCCGCCGGCCGTTTCCGAACCTGCAATCCCTCCGCCGGCGGCCGGTCCGAACCGCCGCATCAACCCCGTCGACGGCCTCACTTATCTACGAATCCCCGCGGGCGCGTTTCAGATGGGATGCTCCGGCGGAGAGCCCCGCTGCAAGCCGGATACCAGACCCGTCCGCGAGGTCCAAATCGGCAAGGATTTCTTCATCTCGCGGACGGAGGTAACCTTGGATGCCTACGATCGCGTTCTGAAGACCGGCGTGGTTGGGACGCTACCTGTGACCAACGTGAGTTGGAATGAGGCCAGGCAATACTGCGAACTCGTCCGGGGGCGTCTGCCAACCGAAGCCGAATGGGAATATGCGGCCCGCGCCGGGGTGCAAGGGCGGTCGCATGGCTTGATTGGCGACGTCGCCTGGTTCAAGGACAACAGCGGCGGCGAGATCCGGCCAGTCGCGTCCAAAGGCCCCAACGCCTTCGGGCTGCATGACGTGCTCGGTAACGCCTGGGAGTGGACGGCCGACATCTACAGCGCGCCCTATTACCACAGGGGTCCCGCGATTGATCCGCCTGGCCCGGAACGCGGCCCGGAACGCGTCGTTCGGGGCGGCTCGTTCTCCACGCCGGACGGTTACGTCAGCCTCTCGGCCCGTTTCTCTTTTCCGCCCCGCACCAAAGACGCCACGATCGGCTTCAGGTGCGTCATGCCCTAGCGGCCCAGCCGGCTATTCGGCTGCTTCCGCCGCCGCGGCTACCTTCTTCTTCGCCCGGGACTTCTTCTTCTCGGCAGGTGGCTGGCGATCGATCTTCTTCACGAGTTCGCGCGCGATCTCCAGCACGAATTTCTTCTCGCCAGCTTCGTCGAACTTGATCACGATATGCTGGTCGGTGCAGGAGACGACTGATCCCGGACCGAACTTGGCGTGCTCGACCTGTGCGCCGGTCGCGAATGCTGGTTTGCTGGCCATTGTTTTATTGGTGATCCTCGGCATTCGTAGAATAGCAAAGCCGCTTATACTCTGTCGACCATGCTGACCGCCCACCTTCCACCCGAACTCCGCGCCGCCATCGGCGCCCTCGCGCGCCAGTTCTCCACCGCCGAACTCACCGCCGCCGCCCGCCGCCTCTCCGATGCCTATCGGAAGAACGGCGGCTACCGCATCGATTCCCCCATCGAGGCCGTCGCTTATGCCGCCTCCCGTATGCCCGCGACTTTCGCAGCAATCTCTGCCGCCTTCAGGGAGGTTGACGTCAAAGTCGACTCCATCCTCGACCTTGGCGGCGGAACCGGCGCCGCCGCCTGGGCCGCCAAGTCCGTCTTCGGCGACCAGGTTCACGTTTGCACAATCGAACCCAACGGGCATCTCCGCACGTTAGGAGAAAAACTCCAGTGTGACAAAGTAGATTGGCGCGGTGGGGATTACAGAAACCTGGCCGGGCTTTCTCAGCACGACCTGGTCGTCTTCGGCTACTCTCTGGGCGAGGTCCCGCCAGGGGTGGCGCTGGAGGTCGTCGAGAGGGCCTATCTGTTAGCAAACAAAGGCTTAGTGATCGTTGAACCAGGCACGGCAGGTTCGTTTGGTTTTTTCCTCCGGGCCCGCCAGCGCCTGATCGATCTTGGAGCCACGATTGCCGCTCCCTGTCCGCACCAGGGTGATTGTCCGCTCCCAGCTGGCGATTGGTGCCACTTTGCCGTCCGCACGGAGCGCTCCCGGCTCCATAAACAGCTCAAGGGCGGACTGCTCGGCTACGAGGACGAGAAGTTCACTTACCTCATCGCCCTACGCGAGCCGCCTCCCGCCCAGCCCGCGTTCTCCCGCATCCTCCGCCACCCGTTCGTCGAACCCAGGTCGGTCACCATGAAACTCTGCAAACCGGCCGGCCTGGCCGAGATCAGCGTCCGGGCAGCGGATAAGGCAAGCTTCAAGGTGGCGCGGAAGTCCGGCTGGGGGGCGCGCTGGGCTGAACCTGACCCAACGCGGGGAGACGGCTGACCCACATCTTGCCTTTCGACTCCCCGGCGCTCTGCACGTTCGGCCCGCCGCCGGCGTCAATTCTGATGTGAAGGTGTTGTGTCTGCTGGCTTTGTTGTGCGCCCCGGCCCCGGCGGCCGACCTTAAAGGTTGGATCGCCTCGGTCGAGCGGCGCTATAACTCCGCCCGCACGATGGAAGCCGGTTTCGAACAGTCCTACTTCGCCCAAGGCCGTAAACGGGCCGAGCGCGGCGTTCTGTCGCTGCGCAAGCCGGGCCGGATGCGTTGGGAGTACACTGAACCGGCGGGCAAACTGTTTGTCGCAGACGGCAAGTGGGTTTGGATGTACTCGCCGGCGACGGAGAGGGCCGAAAAGGCGAAGCTGAAGGCCAGCGACGACGAACGCGCACCACTGGCGTTCCTGCTCGGCAAGCTCGACTTCAGCCGCCTGTTCCGCGGCTTTGAACTGACGGAATCCGGCGACACGGCCGTCATCCGGGCGTTGCCGAAGTCGGGCAAGGTCCCCTACACCAGCGTGGAATTCACTGTTGGCAGCCAGGGCGAGATCCGGCGGTTGAGAGTCGCTAACGGCGACGGCTCGCTGACCGAATATGGTTTCTCGAACGAGCGGCTGAACGGCGCGGTGAACGATGCCAAGTTCCGATTCACGCCTCCACCGGGCGTGGCCGTTGAAGAGATCACGGAAGGCGGGGAGCGCTAGAGATGCCCGAGTACAGCCTCAAATACGCCGACACCAGGGGCGAGATCCGGCAACAGGTGGTCGAGGCGTCGAGCGAAAACGAACTGCGCCAGCGCATGACCGACCAGGGCTTCCTGGTCTATTCGGTCAGGGAACGCACGGGCGTGGCGGCGTTCGGCGGCGGCGGGCGGCGCAAGAAGGTGGATATGGAGAAGTTCCTCATCTTCAACCAGCAGTTCGTCACGCTGTTCCGCGCCGGCCTGCCGATTCTGAAGGCTCTCGACCTGCTGGCTGACCGGCTGACGGACAAGAAACTCGGACCCCACGTCAAAGAGATCCGCGACGACGTCAAGCGGGGTTCGCTGCTCTCGGACGCCTTCCGCCGGCAGGGCATCTTCCCGGCGATCTACGTCACTTCGGTCATGGCCGGCGAAAAGAGCGGCGCGCTGGGCGAGGTGATGGAGCGCTACATCAACTACCAGAAGCTGGCCCTGGCCGTGCGCAAGAAGATCGTCCTGTCGCTGATGTATCCGGCGATCCTGCTCGTCCTGGTTTCCGCGCTGATCGTCTTCCTGATCACCTTCGTCGTCCCCCGTTTTGCCGAACTTTACGGCACGACGAACACGCAGTTGCCCGTCATGACGCGCTGGCTGATCGCCATCGGCACGACGGCGCAGAGCTATGTGCTGTTCGCGGCAGTGGCGGTGGTAGCGGCGGTGGTGGCTGCGCGGTACTATCTGCAAACCGAAGCGGGTCAGAGCGCGGCCGACCGGCTCAAAATGAAGACCCCGGTGTTGAGCGAGATCTGGACGAAGTACCAGGTCGCCCAGATGTCGAGGCTGCTTTCGACGTTGTTGAGCGGCGGCATCCCGCTGATGCAGGGCCTGGACACGGCGGCCGAATCGATCGACAGCCCGCTGCTCAGGAACGCATTGAACAAGGCGCAGAGAATGGTGCGGGAGGGGCAGTCGCTTTCCTCGGCGCTTCAATCCACGAGGATCTTTCCTCCGCTCTCGATCGACATGATTGAAGTGGGCGAATCCACCGGCGCGCTGCCGGCGATGCTGAACTCGGTGAGCGAGTTCTATGAGGACGACGTGAACACGCGGATGCAGGCCTCGCTGTCGTTAATCGAGCCGGCGATCATGATCTTCATGGGCGCGTTCGTGGCGTTCGTGCTGGTGAGCCTCTACCTTCCGATCTTCTCGCTGGCGGACACGTTCAATTAGAGGGAAATGCGATGGCCACCGACGCAATCAAGCCACTGGATCCGGAACGCGAAGCCTCGCAGGCGCGGCAACTCGCCGAGCGTTACCGCTGCGAGTTCGTCGACCTGAAGGCCGCCAAGATCGATCACGACCTGTTCAAGTCCATCCCGGTGGACCTGATGTTCCGCTACAACTTCGTCCCTCTGGCCGCCGACAACGGCACACTCGAAATCGCCCTGGCCAACCCGAGCCAACTCAATCTGATCGACGAACTGGCGATCCTGATCGGTAAGAAACTGCGGCTGAAGGTGGCGACGCTGTCGCAGATCGCCGACCTGTTGAAGAAGACCGAACAGTCGCAGCGCGTGCTGGAAGAGGTGACGGAAGGCTTCACGCTCGACGTGGCCGGCGAGGAGGAGAACCCGGACGAAACGCTGTCGATCGACAAGCTGACCGCCGAGGATTCCGACATCGCGCCGGTGATCAAGCTGGTGGACACGACGATTTACAACGCGCTCGAGCGCCGGGCGTCGGACATCCACATCGAGACGCGCGACCAGGAAGTGGCCATCAAGTACCGCATCGACGGCGTGCTGCAATACGCCATGCCGCCGATCGCGAAGGAGTGGCATTCGACGATCATCAGCCGCATCAAGGTGATGTCGGAGTTGGATATCGCCGAAAGGCGCATCCCGCAGGACGGCCGTTTCCGGGTGCGTTACAAGAACCGTCTGATCGACTTCCGCGTGTCAATCATGCCGACCATCTACGGCGAGGACGCCGTGTTGCGCGTTCTCGACAAGGAGTCGATGAGCGAGAAGTTCGCCAAGCTGTCGCTTGAAGTGGTGGGATTCTCCGACTCCGACCTGGTGCGGTTCCGCCGCTACATCAAGGAGCCGTACGGGATGGTGCTGGTGACCGGACCGACGGGTTCGGGCAAGACGACGACGCTCTATGCGGCGTTGAGCGAGATCAAGAACGACGAAGACAAGATCATCACGATCGAAGATCCGGTGGAGTATCAGCTCAAGGGGATCACGCAGATTCCGGTGAACGACAAAAAGGGTCTGACGTTCGCCCGCGGGTTGCGGTCGATTCTGCGCCACGATCCCGACAAGGTGATGGTGGGCGAGATCCGCGACCAGGAGACGGCTCAGATTGCCATCAACGCGGCGCTGACCGGCCACCTGGTTTTCACAACCGTCCACGCCAACAACGTTCTGGATGTGATCGGCCGCTTCCTGAACATGGGCGTCGAGCCGTATAACTTCGTCTCGGCGCTGAACTGCATCCTGGCGCAGCGGCTGGTGCGGGTGATCTGCCCGCACTGCAAGAAACAGGTGCAGTATGACGACGACTTCCTGAGGGTGAGCGGGCTGGACCCGGCCGTGTGGCGCGACGTGCCGATGTACGAAGGGCAGGGCTGCTTCGAGTGTAGCGGTACGGGGTTCAGGGGCAGGACGGCGATCCACGAACTGCTGGATTTGAGCGAACGGGGCAGGCAGATGATTCTGGACCGGCGGCCCGCGATCGAGATCAAGCGCGTGGCGCGGGAAGAGGGGATGACGTTCCTGCGCGAGTCGGCCGTGGAGAAGGTGCGGCAGGGTGTGACGACGCTCAAGGAAGTCAACAAGGTGACCTTCATCGAAGGGTAAGGCGATGAATCTGCTGACGCGCATCATGAGACTGGCGGCCGATCCGCCGCCGGAGTATGTCTTCGAGATCACGCCCTCGGGGATCACCTGGGCGGCCACATCGAATCCCGGCGCGATCGGCTTCGAGCCGTTGGCGGCGGGTGTGGTTGAAGTGAGTCCACTCAGGACAAACGTTAACGATCCGATGGCCTTCGCCAAGGCGGTGGACCTGCTGGCGCCGGAGAACGGGTCGAAACGCGGCAAGCCGCGCCGGGCGGCCCTGCTGTTGCCTGACTACGCCGCCCGCATCAGCGTATTGGACTTTGACACGTTCCCATCGGCGCCCGAAGAGCAGGTGGCGCTGGCGCGGTTCAGGGCGAAGAAGGCGGTGCCGTTCGACATCGATTCAGCCGTGGTGGCCTGCCACGCGCAGCCTCGCCCCGGGGCCAAGCGCGTGGACGTGACCGCCGTGGTGCTGAACATGGACGTGGCGGGGCACTACGAAGCGCCTTTTCGCGCCGCCGGTTTCCAATGCGGTTTCGTCGGCGTGTCGGCCCTGTCGGCGCTTTCGCTGGAGGCTTCGGCGAGCGTGAGCAACCCGGATCCGGTGATGGTGGCCAAGCGTAGCGATGGCGCGCTGGCGGTGGCGCTGATGGAGAAGGGATCCCTGAGAATGTTCCGCTGCGTCGAACTCCAGGAGATCAACGCCGAGGAAATCGCCGACATATTGATCCCCACGCTGGCCTACGCCGAGGATCACTTGTCATCGCGGCCGGCGGCTTTGCTGCTGTGCGGATTCAGCGCGGAGGGCGGCGCGGAGGTGGAGCGGTGGAGCCGGGAGGCGGGATTGACCGTTGGACGGTTGAGGTCGCGCTACGCGGCGGTGACGGGGTTGAACGCGGGGCTGCTGGGATACATCGAGTCTCTGGAAGGGGGCGTGTAGGAGAGAATGAGCCGCATCAAGATACCAGTGAACCTGGCCAGCGAGCCCTTCAGGCGGGACCGCCCTATCCTGGTCGCGTCGGGTCTGGCGGCGCTGCTGCTGGTGGCCGTGCTGGCGATGCAGTTGACCGCGATCATCAGCCAGCGCGAGGCCGGCAAGGAGAGCCGCGAGATACTGGCATCGCTTGAAAGCCGGATCAGCCAACTGGACCAGGAGCAGGCCAGGGTCCAGAGCGAGTTGCGGCAACCGGCCAACGCCGCGGTGCTGGACCGGAGCGTCTTCCTGAACCTGCTGCTTCAGCGCAAGGGGATCAGTTGGACGCGGATGTTCGCCGATCTGGAAAACGTCTTTCCCGGCCAGGTGAGGCTGGTGACGATCCGGCCCTATGTGACGGGAGACAACCGGGTGCAGCTTGACATGATCGTCGGGTCGGCGGAACCGGAGCCGGTCATCGATCTATTGAAACGGCTGGAGACGTCGCCGGTGTTCGGCGAGACGTCGCTGGTGAATTCGCAGCCGCCGTCGCAGAACGAGCCGCTGTACCGTTACAGGCTGAGCGTGAACTATGCCCAGAAACTTTAGTTTCGACCTGAGGCGGATTGCCCGCGACCCGAAGACGGCCGTGCGCACGGTGCTGGGCGTGCTGCTGGCGGCCAACCTGGTGGCCGCGTTTTTCGTGTATCAGACGCCGGGCGGGTCCCTCGATTCGCTCGACAGCGACATCTCGCAGGCGCGCCGGGACCTGGCCGCAAAACAGCAGGCGCTGGTCCGGCTGCGGGCGATCGCGGCGAAGTCCGCCGTGGCGCGGGAGGCGGGCGACCGGTTCCTGAACGATCACTTCCTGGATCGCCGCACGGCATATTCGGCGCTTGAAACAGACCTGGCCGAGGCCGCCAAGTCGTCGGGCGTCAAGCCGCGCGAACGTAGTTACGACTATGAGCCGATCGAAGGCAGCGCGTCGCTGGGCATGGTGACGATCACGGCAAACTACGAAGGAACCTACGCCGATCTGGTGGAGTTCGTTTACGCCATGGACCGCTCGAAGCGGCTACTGATTCTCGACTCGCTGGCAGCGCAGCCGCAGCAGGGTCTCGGCGTGTTGAATATCACGGTCAAGCTGAACGCCTTTTTCCGCGAAGGGGGGTTAAGCTGATGCCGAAACTGAAGTTGGATCTGGGCGCTGAACCCACGAAGGTCGTGATCCTGGGTGGGCTGCTGTTGCTGGGCGCCTATTTGATCTACACCAATGTTCTCAGTGAACCGGAAGCCGGCGGGCGCCCGTCTCAAACCACGGCAACGCCGGCGAAGGCGGGTGTGGGACCCCAGGTCCGTCAGACGCAGGACGCCCTGATTCCCTCGGGCCCCAGGGTGGCTGAGCGGCAACGGGCGCCGGGCGGGCGCAGCGAGTTCAAGCCGACATTGAAACCGAAGGAAGCGCCGGATCCAATCAGCCTCGACCCGTCGCTGAGGCTCGACATCCTTCAGAAATTGGCAACGGCCACCGTCGCCGGAGGCCACCGCAGCCTGTTCGATTTCGGACCGGCGCCGCGCTTAGAGGATGCCGTTAAGAAGCAGCCCGAGCCGAAGATCGTGGTGAAGCGAAGGATGATCGGGCCGGAGCCGCCGCCACCTCCGGAGCCGCCTCCTCCACCGCCGGTGAAACCCCCGCCGCCGGCGATCAATCTAAAGTTCTATGGGAACTCCCTGCCTCCGAGGAACGGTGTGAAACGGGTGTTCTGCATCGACGGTGACGAGATTCATGTGTCGGCGGAAGGCGAAGTGATCAAGAAGCGTTACAGGATCGTGAAGATCAACGCGTCGTCGGTGGTGGTGGAAGACATGGAGTACAAGAACCAGCAGACGCTGAAGATCGAGGAGCCGCCAAAGGCGGGATGAGACGGCGACGGCAGAACGAGGGCGGATACGCGCTGCTGCTGGTTTTCGCACTGGCGGCGGCAGTGGCGGTGAAGCTGTATCTGGAGATGCCGAGGGTGGCGTTCGAGCACCAGCGGAACAAAGAGGGGTTGCTGGTGGAGCGGGGCCAGGAGTTTGTCAGGGCGATCAAGCTGTATTACCGGAAGAACCAGAAGTGGCCGCAGAACCTGGAGGAACTGGAGAAGACGCAGGAGACGCGCTATCTGCGGAAGCGGTATAAGGATCCGATGACGGGCGAGGACGAGTGGCGCCTGGTGCATGTGGACGGGGCGGGGCAGTTCACCGATTCGCTGGTGCACAAGAAGCCGGGGGAGGGCGAGGAGAAGGGTCCGAGTTTGCTGGCTGCAAGGGTGCAGGGGATTGGGGCGTCGGCCGAAGTGGTGGATCCGGGTGGCGAGGCGGGAAGCAACAATCCGGCCTTGCAGCGGCGTGCAAGCGACAAGATCATTCCAGGGACAACGGGCCAGAGCGGCGAGGGGGTACAGGATCCCAATGCGCCGCCAGGAGAAAGCGGAGACAGACCGCGGGAAGGCGTGCCTGTGCCGCCTGAAGGGAGCACCGCCGCACCGGGGACGGCGCAGCGTCAAACGGGCGATGGATTGATTCCCGGACAGTCTCCCGTGCGGAACCCGCAGGACGGGCGAACCGGCGGCCAGAGCGGCTCGACGGGCAGCGGGTTCGGGATGAGCGGCGGATTCGGATTTGGTGGTTCGTCGTCGTCCTCCTCCTCGTCGTCCGGGACCGCCCGAAGCGGCTCGGCCGGCTTTGTTGGCGGCACCGCGGGCGCGTCCGGCTCGGTGCAGGGCGGTTCGAATGCGCAAGGCCAACCGAACGAAGCCTTGCGGCTGATAAACCAGATTCTAAGTTCGCCTAGGCAGGGGACGCAGCAGGGCGGGACACTTGGAGCGACAGGTCGCGGCACGGGTCTGGCGGCGGGCATTGGCGGCTTGGCAGGGGTGGCTTCGAAGAAGGACATGGACGGCATCATGGTCTACAACGAACAGACCAACTACAAAAAGTGGGAGTTCATTTACGACCTGAAGAAAGAGATGGAGGCGCGGGGGATGGGCGGCAACCAGTTGCCGGGGCAGGGGACCAACCCGGCAAGTCAGACCGGCGCCGGGCAGGGGCAGCAGAGGCCGGGGACAAGTTCGGGTTCAGCCTTTGGGAGCGGATTCGGAAGCCAGAGCGGGGCGGGCGGAACGGGGCAGCAGAAGCAATCGAGCGGATCGGGGTTTGGGTTCGGCAAACAGTAGGAAGGCCCGGCCCGGCATTGCCGCGGCGATACATTGTTGTATATGGGTCTGTTCCTGCTGCTGGCAGCGATCCCGGGTGGTGGAGTCGGGCGCGAGGGTGTCGTTGTGGGATGCCAGAAACGGGGCGAACGCGCGCGGACTCGTTGTGATTGACCGGCTCCTGGCGACGGGCGAGACGCTGGGCGGGGCGTTAGTCTGCGTTGGAAGTACCGGTTTTGACCGGCCGGGATATCAGCGATTTTGCGGCTTCGAAGACGAGGGGAAGCAGGGACACGAAGATGATGCCGACGATCACCTTTTCGAAGTGGGCGCGCACCAGCGGGACGTTGCCCAACCAGTAACCCATCATGGTCAGGGAAAACACCCACCCGATTCCGCCGAAGATGTTGAACGACAAGAAACGCGGATAGCTCATTCCCGCGACGCCGGCGACGAACGGAGCGAAGGTGCGGACGATGGGGATGAATCGTGCATAGATGATCGTCTTGCCGCCGTGCTTTTCGTAAAACTCGTGAGTTCGGATCAGGTGCTCACGCTTGAAGAACCGGGAGTTGGGACGTTCGAAGATACGCATGCCCGTGTGCCGTCCGAGGAGGTAGCCTACGGCATCGCCGGCGATGGCGGCGATCATGAGGGCGATATTGATGGCAACGATGTCGAGCCCGCCCGCGCCGGCGACGACTCCGACAGTGAACAGGAGCGAATCTCCAGGCAGAAAGAATCCGATCAGCAGGCCTGTTTCGGAGAAGACGATCGCAAACAGCAGCGCATAGCCCCACCAGCCGGCGACGACCGAGGTGAGCAGGTGGAGAAGGCGCTCGGGGGTTGTCAGAACCCGGAGGGCGTCGATCAGGAAGTCGATCATGATCTGAAGGTCCAGCCGCGGAGGCGGCGGCTATCCGCGATAACCGTCGGCCAGCTTGCGGACATTCTCCTCGTAGATCTTCACCTTCTTCTCTTTGACGAGTTGGTTCACGATGCCCTCCGTGAACATCTCCCGGCGTTCCTGAGCCCGCCGGCTCTTGAGGGCGTTCATGAGGGTCTGGCGTGAGGCGGCAAGTTGGGTGAGATCGGCTGGGGTCTTTTCGATGACCTTGATAAAGGCGGTGCCGCCGCTCAATTGCACCGGGCCGACGATGTCGCCAGGATTCTTCTTGAATGCCTCTTCGATCTGTACTGCAAGGCCAAGGCCATCAATGGTCCCGGCTCGCGAGAAGGCCTCGGGCGTTGAAACCTTAAAGCCGTCCTGCTTGGCGAGGCCGGCCAGATCGGGATTCGCCTTGAGCCGGGCTTCGATCTCCTTCACCTTGTCCGCCATGAGGTTCTGGGTGCGCTGGGCGCTGAACTGGCCGCGGATTTGGCCACTGACTTCCTCGAATGTGGCGGGCCGCGGGGGGAAGATATCGGTGACCTGAGCCAGGACCAGTTTGTTGTCGCCGATGGGCACGACGCTCGAGACACCGCCCTTGGAGAGGCCGCGCACGGCTTCGGTGAAATCGGGCGAGACGCCAACCTCGGGCAGCGGATCGCCCTGACCCGCCGAAGCGACGCGGGCGACGGCGAGCCCGTTGTCCCTGGCGATCTTCTCGGCTTCCGCGGCGGAGCGCACCAGCGCCGTGCGGATCTGATCGGCAAGCGACTGCATTTTTTCGTAGACCTGAGTGCGGGCGAGTTCCTGGCGGATCTCATCCTTCACCTCGGGGAACAGGCGGAGCCGGGCTTGTTCCTTCTTCATCACCTGCAGGATGTGGAAGCCGTACTGGGTGGTAATGACGTCACTGATCTGGCCGTCCTTGAGCGAGAATGCGGTCTTCTCGAACTCGGGGACGGTCTGGCCGCGCACGAGCCAACCGAGGTCGCCGCCCTTGACCGCACTGGCGGGGTCCTCTGAATTGTCCTTTGCCAGTTGCGCGAAATCGCCGCCTGCCTTGAGCTTCTTGAGCAGATCCTGGGCCTTGGCCTTCAGCTTTTCCACTTCGGCGGCAGGCTTGTCGGTGGTCATGAGGAGGATGTGGCGGGCCTGAACGCGCTCAGGCGTGCGGAAGCGGTCCTGCTGCTGCTGGTAGGCCTGAAGGAGCGCGGCTTCGGGGAGAGTGAATGCGGCGGCGACAGTGGGTTCGTCGATGCCGATGATCAGGTAGGCGCGCTTTTCGGGGCTCATGAAAGACGACTTGCTTTTCTCATAGAAATCGCGCATCTCCTGCTCGCTCGGCGCGGCCTGGGCCGCGAACTTGTCGGGTGTCACCATGAAGAAGGCAATTTTGACCTTTTCGGTCTGGCGGCGGAATTCCTCTTCGACCTCGACAGGCGTCACCACCACGCCTTCCACGGCCAGCGAGAGCAGCCTGGTCGCCAGCGCCTGCTTCTGGACGGAGGACTCGAACTCGGCGATGGAGATGTTCTGCTGAGCGAGGAAGGCGGCGTAAGCCTCCTTGCCGACGAACTTCCCATTCTCGAAGAGCTGCGGGATCAGGGCCGCGATGGCCTCGGAGAGTTCCTTCCCAGAGAGATCGAAACCCATCCGCTTGGCCTGGTAGGCGAGCGCCCGCTCGGAGACCATCTGCTGGACGAACATGGGGACGTAGATGGACTCCATGCCCCGCTCGATGCCCCTGCCGCGAAGTTCGCGCTCGAGAACGCGGCGGACATCGGCGACCGTCAAAGTCTCGTCGCCGATCTCGGCTACGATTTGTGGATTTGAAGACCCGCCGCCGACAAGGCCGCTGTAGCCAGGAACGAGCGTAATCACCATGGACAAAGCGACAAGGCCAAGGAGGAAGCCAAGAACATAGCGAACGGACTTCTCCCGGCTGCGGAACAGGTCAAACATTGGAACAGTCTCCTACTGCGTGTTTTGAACGCGATGGTGCGAAACTACCATTATAGCCAGCCGGAGGGGATCCTCAGGGCAGCAGTCCGAGTTCGCACTCGGAGTGGACCGCCCTGACAGCCTTTTCGACCCCTGCCCTGCGGACGACGATGGCGATGGTCAACTCGCTGGAGCCCTGAGCGATGGCTATGATGTTCACGTCTTCCCGGCTGATGGCGGTGAAGATCCGGCCGGCCAGTCCGGACATGCCCTTCATGCCCTCACCGACGATGGCCAGCAGGCCCACGTCCAGGTCGACGTCGATGGGGTGCATGTAACCGTGGGCGAGTTCGAGCGAGAACGCCTCTTCCAGGCGCTCGGTGACCGCGGGCAGTTCGCTCTGACGAATCAGGAAACAGAAGTTCTGCCTGTAGCTTGAAGAGGACAGAGCGAGAACTTCGGCGTTGGTGGAGGCAAGCGCGTCAATGGCGCGGGCCAGCACCTTCGTCCCGCTCAGCAGCGCGCTGGCCGGTTCGAGCGACACCAGCGCGACGTTGGTCATTGATGTCACGGCGCGCGGCCCGGCGCCGGAATCCGGGGAGGACTGGACGATCCTGGTGCCGGGAACCCGCGGGTTAAAACTGTTCTTGCTCCAGACCGGGATCCCCTTCTCCATCAGCGGCGCCAGCGTGCGGGGGTGCAGTACCTTGGCCCCGTTGTAGGCGAGTTCGGCGGCTTCACGATAGGTGATTTCATTGAGGACGCGCGCGTTGTTCACCAGGCGGGGATCGGCCGACATGATTCCATCGACGTCGGTCCATATCCAAAGCTCTTCGGCATCGAGAACGGCGGCGAGGATCGAAGCTGAAAAGTCAGAGCCGCCCCGCCCGAGGGTTGTCGGCCGGCCGTCGAGGGTTGCGCCATTGAAGCCGGTAATGAATGGCAGCCGGCGGGCGTCAAGGGCGGGCCCAAGAATCGCGTGGGCCTTTTCGCGCGTCTGGTCGATCAACGGCGAGGCGTTGCCGAATACAGCGTCGGTCACCAAGATGTCTCTGGCATTGACCGCGAAAGCGTCGATTCCTTGGGACGCAACATAGGCGGCGATCAGTTGGGAACTGAGGCGTTCGCCCACGGCGATCGCTTCGTCCACCGATTTTGGGGGCCTCTCGCCAAGCATCAGCACGCCGTTGGAGATGCGGGCGAACTCGGCGATGATGTCGTCGAGGACGGCCTGTGTCCGGGCGCGATGATCGCCGTCGAGCAGCCCTTCGCAACAGGCGCGGTGCTTGGCGGCAAGTTCGGCCAGGTTCCGTTCGACCCCGCCGGTATCGCCGCCTTCGGCGTGACGCAGAGTATCGAGAAGCAGGTCGGTCACCTTCGACATTGCCGAAACGACAACGACGGCCGGCCGCAGCCGGAACTGTTCCTCACAGAGAGCGGCGGCGCCCTTGATCCGCTCGGCGGAACCCATACTGGTGCCGCCGAATTTCATGACGAGAAGGTCTTTCACAGTGCGACTTCCTTTCCGGTCTTTTCCTTCACGATCCGCAGTATCGTATCGACCACCTCGGCGGGCGTCATGCCGGAGGTGTCCACGAGGACGGCGTCAGGCGCCTGGGTGAGCGGCGCCTGGGCCCGGCTGCGGTCTCGGTGGTCGCGCTCTCGAATGTCGGCCGCGACCTGGGTAGGGTCGGCGTCCATCCCCTTTTGCCGCATTTCGAGCACGCGGCGCGCGGCGCGTACCTCCGGCGAGGCGTCCAAAAAGACCTTCACCTGCGCGCCGGGAAAGACAACCGTCCCGATGTCGCGGCCCTCCATGACGACGGAGTTCGATTCAGCCAACCGCCGCTGCAGCGCCACCATTGCCCGGCGGACGCCAGGCAGCGCGGAGACTTTCGATGCGGCCTGGGCGATCTCCGGGGTGCGAATCTGAGTGCTGACATCCTCGCCGTCGAGCAGCACCCGGCCATCGGCGGCAAGTTCGATCGACGATCCTTGCGCCAACTGCGTCATCCGGAGTTCGTCCGACAGATCACCGGACTCGCACACGGCGCGGAGGGCGACGGCGCGGTACATGGCTCCGGTGTCGATGTAGATGGAGCCGAGAGCGGCAGCGACGGCACGGGCGATAGTGCTCTTGCCTGCGCCGGCAGGGCCGTCGATTGCCACGATGAATCGGTTCTGCAAGGAGTTTGGTCCCGGACGAGTGAGGGAGTCTTTTCCAGTTTATCGAAAGCGGAGCGCCGGCCGGGACGGTAAGATGGAAGACATGCTGGGAAAAACCGTTTGGGCGGCTCTGGCGTTAGCCTGTCTGTTGACAGCAGCCAACCCGAAAGTGACCGAGGCGCAGGCCAGAGTGAAGGCGGGCAAGTTCACGGAGGCCATCGCTCTCCTGGAACCTCTGCAGGCCGCTGGAGCAGGCGGCGCCGAAATCCGCGCCGCGCTGGCCGAAGCGCACCTGAAGTATGGCGACAGCTTCTATCTGAACGAGAACCTGCCGCCGAGGCAGAAGTACAGGCCGGCGCTGATGCAGTTCCGCAACGTCCTCAAGTACGACAAGACGAACAAGGACGCCACGGCGAAGATCAAGATGATCGAGAGCATCTACAAGTCGATGGGGATGCCGATCCCCCAATAGGCTAGTCGCCGCCGGCGAGAGAATCGCGGGCAAGGATAAACTCCTCGACCGGGCGGCCGCGGACGAGGTGCTCGTTGATGATCCGTTCGATCACCGGGGGAGTTGCGCTGTGATACCAGACGCCTTCGGGATAGACGACGGCGATGGGCCCCTGTTCGCAGACGCGCAGGCAGTTGGCCTTGGTGCGGAAGATCGCCCCGTCGCCCTTGGCGAGGCCCAACTCGTTGAGGCTGTTCTTCAGGTAGTCCCAGGATTCGAGTCCCGCTTCCTTCGAGCAGCACTTCGGGTTCGATTGGTCGGCACAGAGGAGAATATGGCGCTTGAGTTTGCCGATGCCAAGAGCCGCGGCGATTTTGACAGGGTTCGTCGTGTCTTCCATTGATCGCTCCCAGAAGTAGCGCGAGCGGCCGGCTGAAGGCCGGTGCGCGCACTATGTCTCTACAATAAGGCAAGTCACGATAGGCGAAGTCATGGACCAGCGAGAATTCGACAGCCTGGTGGAAGAATCACTGGAGCGCGTGGTTGCGCCGGCGTTCCGGCGGCGGCTACACAATGTTGTGTTTGTCGTCGAGCAGGAGCCGCCCAACCCCGGCTTACTGGGCTTGTATCAGGGGCGTCCGATGACGGAGCGGAGCACGGCTGAGTTCTCCGCCATGCCGGACCGGATCACGATTTATCAGGGGCCGCACGAACGGATGGCGCGCAACGGAGATCATTTGCGGCGGCTGGTCGAAGAGACAGTCTGGCACGAAGTGGCCCACTACTTTGGGATGAGCGAGGCGCAAGTGCGCCGGGCGGAGACGCGAAGGGCGAAGCTCGGGGGCAGGCCGCGACGTTTGCGATAGAGCCACGGCCCGACGATACAATTTGAGGGTGCCGGACACAAGAGTCATAGTGACCGGGGCGCGCCCGATCGCCGCGTTGGCGATTGCCTCGGTGTTCGCAATAGGCGCTTCCATCGAGTATTTCGGTTTGATCGAGAAGCTGACGGAGCAATCCGGAGACAAATTCCGGATCGGGCTTCAGATCGACCGGTTCGCCCCCGTCGCGGCGCGGACGGGCGGGGCGGCAAGACTCGGCTACTTCAACGACCGGGAAAAGGGATCGGTGGCGGCGCAGACGGCGCTCTCATCGGCTCAGTTCGCGCTGGCTCCGCAGTTGCTTGTACTGGACGAAACGCGGAAGGATATCGAATTCTGGGTGGGTGACTTTAGCGCGCCAAGGGAGTTCGCCAAAATCGGGGATGTGATGGGTCTGGTCCTTGTCGCCGACCTGGGCAACGGCGTGGTTCTTTACCGCCGGGGAGGCGCGAAATGATCTCGGTGCTGCCAATTCTCGTGGCCTGGGCGGCTGGCTGGTTCTGGGTCTCGGCATTGAGAAAGGGGGGCGGCGAGCCGCCGCTGGCGCGGAGAGCCCTCGACATCTCGCTCGCGTTGCCGTTCGGGCTTGGCGCGACATCGGCCCTGTTCTTCGTCCTACTTTGGGGGGGCTTGAGTCCGAGGATAGCGGCGATCCTGTCCGACGGACTGTGGCTGGCCGGTGGCGGCGCGCTGTGGTGGCTGCGAGGACGCGGGCCAAGGGCCGGCGCGGAACAAGCAGGGGACGTTAGGGCGGCAGGTTTCCGCTGGGTGTGGATGGGCTGGATTGGATTGGCCGTCACAGCGGCGTTTTGGGCAGGGTCCGTGGTTCAGACGTCGAAGGCTGTTCCTCAAGGCGATTGGGATGCCTGGGCGATCTGGAATATGCGCGCTAAGTTTCTGGCGGCGGATGGCAAATGGAATGGCGCCATCTCACCGGAACTGATCGGGCGGAGCCATCCTGAGTATCCGCTGCTATGGTCCGGCGTTGTCGCGAAAGCGTGGAGTTGGAGCGGCAGCCTGGGGAATTCGTTGGCGCCCACCGTGGCTGGGGCGCTGGCATCGGCGGGGCTTGCTTCTTTGTTGCTTGCGGGACTTTGGGTGATGCGAGGCGAGGCGTCGGGCCTGATGGCGGCACTTGTCCTGATGACTACGGCCTCCTTCTGGCAGTACTCGCCTGTGCAGTACGCCGACATTCCTCTGGCGCTTTTCATGCTGGCTGCGCTGTGTTGCGCGGTGCTCGCCGAATCGCGGGGCTGGGACCCTGGCCTGATGGCGCTGTCTGGAGCGCTGGCGTCCATGGCTGCGTGGACCAAGGACGAAGGGGTGGTCTTCTTCGCGGCGCTGGGCGTGGTGCTGCTGGCCGTCGCTCGAAGGCGGGCGCTCTTCTGGGCCGTCGCGGCGTTGCCGGTCTTGGTGGTGATCGCCGTCTTCAAGGTCTTCCTTGCCCCGCCCTTCGCGGCCTGGAGTCCATCGCACCTTGCCGAGTTTGGCCGCCTCGTGTTGATCCTGAAGACCGCCGGCTATGAGTTGCTTCAACTGGACAGTTTCCCGGCCCATCCGATTGCAGCCGCGGCCACCTGCGCGGCCCTGCTGGGATTCCGTCGGCCTGCGCGGCCCCTCTGGCCACTCGTCCCCGTGGCATTGTTGAGCGCGGGCTACGTCGGCGCCTTCTGGATGACCACCTCGGATCTGATCTGGCATCTTCAAACGGCCGCTGGACGGCTTCTTCTCCAAATCACGCCATTGTCGCTTTTTTGCCTGTTTCTGCTGCTGAGGAGTCCTGTT
This sequence comes from uncultured Candidatus Solibacter sp., assembly GCA_964558355.1. Classification (GTDB taxonomy): domain Bacteria; phylum Acidobacteriota; class Terriglobia; order Bryobacterales; family Bryobacteraceae; genus PNKE01. Next base: position 26,757 of record CAZLDN010000031.1, on the reverse strand, counting down.
GACGGAGCGGACTCAGCCGCGACGAGCAGGAGGAAGCGATGAAGCGGCTCGCCGCAGTCCTCGCGGTCCTGCTCTTCGCAGTAGCCGTCTATCGCGCCTGGACACAGTCGATCACCTACGACGAGGCGCTGACCTGGCGCCTGTATATCGTCACTCCGTTTTCGTCGATGCTGCGGACTTATGACGCCAACCACCATATCCTGCACACATGGCTGGTTCGTCTGATCACGTCGATTCTGGGCGTTTCGACGTTCACGATGCGCATCGCCGCGCTCGGCGGCGCGGCGTTGTATCTGTGGACCCTCGTTCGGCTTGGAACGCTGCTGTTTGGCCGGACATGGCTGGTTCCGGCGACCGTCGTTCTGCTCGGCGGCTCGCCCCTGGTGATGGATTTCGAAGTGGCCGCGCGTGGCTATGGCTTGGCCATGGCGTTCTTCTTCCTTGGATTGGAGCGGTTGGTGAGCGCGTTGTTGGGTGAAGCCCGGAGGAAGGACCTGTGGATCGGCGGCAGCGCGCTCGGACTTTCGATCGCCACGAATCTGGTCTTCGCGATCCCGATTCTGGCGGCGTCGGCGCTGTTCATCTGGCTCTGGCGGCCTCCTTTGCTGAAGGAGGAGAAGCCAAAGAAACGCCATTTGCAGGCCGGCTCGCAGACTGCGAAGCTAAATGACTTTCTGCTGGCGTTCGCCGCGGCGATGCTGTTGTTCTTCTTCATGGCTCCGGTCAAACACATGCTGAAACCCGGCTTGTTCTATGTAGGTGTGCCCACGCTCGGATTGAGCCTGACCGACCTCGGCACTAACATAGTGGCGCACAACGAGGGCATCCGACGGCTGAACATGGCCGTGGTCGATCATGACGTGGTGAAGCGGACGTTCGGATGGGTGGTCTATCCCGGAGTGCTGCTGTTTGGGTTGGCTTGGGGGTGGAGACAACTCCGCGGGAAGAGCCCGTGGAACGCATGCAGCCTGGCGTTCTTCTTCGCGTGTACGGCCGCCGCATCATGGATTCTGATTCTCCTACTCCACCTGGCGACCGGGTGGCCTTACCCGGTGGACCGTACGGGAATCTACCACGTGCCCCTGTTTCTACTCGTTCTCCTTGGTCTCGCCGCAAGTGAGGCGAAGGCTGTTCGAGTGGGCGGCATCGTGCTTTCGGCGGCGCTGGCCGTATCCTTCGCCGTCCAGTTCCAGACGACGCATTTTCGTGTATGGCGATACGATGCCGACACGCGCGATTTAGTCGAGGAAATCGATGTGAGGGGGCAGCGCCTTGGCAGGAAGATGACCACCGGCATCTCATGGCTACTGGAACCGACGGTGCTCTTCTACCAGACCACGGAGAATCTGCGGTCATTCGAATATGCCGTGCGCGAGGAGATGCGTCCTGGCCTGGATTTCTACTTGCTCACACAAGAGGAGATGCACCTGATCCCGAAGTACAACCTGCGAGAGATCAAGACCGCGCCCGTCGCACAGATTCTCATGCTCGAACCGGCGGAGGGCAAGCAATAGCAGGCTCAGCGGTCATCGAGGAGGGAGGCGGCCCTGAGCACGACGGGATCTCGCAGCGCTTCGACTTCATCGCCCGCGGCAACTCCGGCCGCCAGATTCAAGATCTCCTGCTTGAGCCGCGAGACGACATAGGCTCGCTCCGCCGACCATTCGTGCAGGGCAGGCCGGATGCTCCGCCGCGACAGGAATAACTGGAATTCGTCCACCATTTGCGGGGTCACTTCCATGCCGGGCTTCGCCGCGGCCTTGTTCGTCCGCAACCAATCCACCGCGAAAGAGTGGAACGAAGCGGTGGCTTCGAGCACCGTCTGAAAACGGTTCACCCCAGGCGGCCGCACCGTTTCATCGGGCTCGATACCGCCTCCGCCACGGACGGAGCGCCCGGATTTCGTCCTGTGTACGGGCCGGCTCTGGCCCCCGGGGGCGTGCAGCCCGGCATCGCGCAACGGCCGCTGAATCGATCGCCCGCTCGGCGTGTAGTAGAACGCCGTGGTCAGCGCCAGACCCGTGGCATCGCTCAGCGGATAGACGCTCTGTACGAGGCCCTTGCCATAACTTGTCTCGCCCACGACGGTTCCACGATCGTTGTCCTGCACCGCGCCGGCGACGATCTCGCTGCCACTCGCCGACCTGCCGTCGATCAGCACGGCGAGTTTGAACGCGTAGGGCGCGCTTCCGGCTGGAACGTCGATCTCCTGTGTGCCCTTGCCGCGCCCGCGCGCTGTGATCAGGCGCGTTCCGGGCGGCAGAAACAGCGCGGCAGTTTCAAGCGCCGCCGACAGGACGCCGCCCGGGTTGCCGCGCAGATCGAGGACAAGGCCATTGAGTTTGTTGCCGCCGAGTTTCTCGATGGCTTCGCGGACCTCCTTCGCCGTTCCCGCGTCGAAGCTATTTGCTCGAACGTGGCCGATCCCGGGCCGCGGCATGAAGATGCGGTCGACGCTGGGCGATTGAAGCTCGGCCGGCGCCATCGTCAACGGCAGCAGTCCGGCTGTGCCGATGCGGCGGATTTGAAGTTGCACGGCCTGTTGCCGGGCCATGCCCAAGAGCTGGACCAATTGCTCGATGTCCAGTCCCGAGAGGGCGATGCCGTTGATCATCACGATCTCGTCGCCCGGCGCAAGGCCCGTGCGCTCGGCAGGCGCGCCCGGCTGCACTTGCAGGACGATAACGCGGCCCGGCAGGACGCTGACAATGGAGCCGAAGCCCTTCGTCGTCGAGCTCTGCATCTGCTGAAGCTGCTCGAACTGATCCTTGTCGAAAAAGACCGAGTGCGGATCGAGTTTTGACAACATGCCGGGGATTGCTCCGGCGTAGATCAGCCTGTCGGCCGGCAGGGGCTCGGCTGCGCTTTCGGATACCAAAGTGAAGACCTCGACCAGCCGCTTGAGTTCGGTCTCCAACTCGGCGGTGTCTTGCGGCGGCTCCTGCGCCGCGAGCGGCAGCGCGATCAGGAACAGGGTGAAGGCGGCCAGGCGCATTAACGCTCGTACCGTAGCGCCTGGCGGAGCGCGTGGCGTTCCAGAGCCAGTTCAATCAAGCGGTCGATCAGCTTGGGCATCGGCAGCCCCGCGTGTTCCCACATCTTTGGATACATGCTGATGGAGGTGAAGCCGGGGATGGTGTTGATCTCGTTGACGTAGACTTTGCTGGTTCCTGATTCGACAAAGAAATCCACGCGAGCCATGCCGGAGCATTCAACAGCCTTGAAGCACTCGACCGCGAGCCGCTTCACCTCGGCCATCTTTTCCTCGCTCAGCCGCGCCGGCAGTTCGATGCGCGCGGCATCGAGCAGGTATTTGTCTTCGTAGTCGTAGAATTCGCGCGACGGCAGGATCTCGCAGGGCGTCGCCGCCTCCGGCTCTTCGTTGCCGAGGACGGCGCACTCGATCTCCTGGCCTGTGATGGCGCGTTCGACGATGACTTTGCGGTCGTAACGCGACGCCTCCGAGATCGCGACTGCCAGAGTCCATCGATCCTTTGCCTTCGAGATGCCTACCGACGAGCCGAGGTTGGCCGGTTTCACAAAGACCGGTAGCGGCATTTCGGCGATGATCGCATCCACATCGGCGACGGCTCCGTGCACGACAAGGTACTCCACGACCGGCAAGTCGCGCGCCGCGCAGAGCCGCTTGAAGTGATCCTTGTCCATCGACGCCGCCGACGCGAAGACGCCCGCGCCCACATACGGCAGTCCCGCCATTTCGAGCAAACCCTGAACCGTACCGTCCTCGCCGAACGTTCCATGCAGGACAGGGAACACGACATCGATCGACGGGTTGGCGCCGGGCGCGGGCGAAATCGGCCTTGGCTCCCATTGGCCCTGCTTGTCGATGAACAGCGGCACCGCCTCGTAACACTCGGGATCGAGCGCCTCGATCACCGACTTCGCGCTGCGCACACTCACTTCGTGCTCGCCGCTTCGCCCGCCATACAGCACCGCCACTCGAAGTCTACTCACAGAATCCTCTTTCCCATCACCGATAGAACCAGTTCGACGGCCAGCAGCGCCGTCCGGTTCGCATCGTCGAGAATCGGGTTCACCTCGACCACTTCCATCGACCTCATCAGCCGCGAGTCGCAGATGATCTCCATCGCCAGATGCGCCTCGCGGTAGCTGAATCCGCCGCGCACGGGCGTACCGACACCGGGCGCTTCGCGGGGATCGACGCTGTCCATGTCGAGCGATAGATGGATGCCATCGGTCCCATCGCCCGCCACGGCGAGCGCTTCATGCATCACCGTCCTCATTCCTCGTTCGTCGACGTCGCGCATCGTGAAGACTCTTACGCCGGAGCGCCTGACCAACGGGCGCTCGTCCAGGTCGACGTCGCGGATGCCGATGAGCACGACATTCTTCGGATTGACCTTCGGGCCCCAGCCGTTCAAATGCGTCAGCGCCTTCGGGCCGGTCCCGATCAGGCAGGCGAGAGGCATCCCGTGAACATTGCCCGAGGGAGACGTGCCGGGCGTATTCATGTCGGTGTGAGCGTCCATCCAGATCAGGCCAAGCTTCTGGCCGCGCTTCCGCCACGCTTCAGCCATACCGCTGAACGTGCCGACAGCGATCGAATGATCGCCGCCCAGCACGAGAGGGATCTTGCCCTGGCCCGCGGCACCCTCAACACGCGCGGCGAGTTCCTGGCAGGTTGCAGCGATTGCAGATAGGAAGCGGGCGCTGTGCGGTCCGGGCTTGGACGATTCCTGCTGTTCAACACCAACGTTGCCCAGGTCTTCGACCCGATAACCCAGAGCCGAGAGACGCGCGTTGAGCCCGGCCGTGCGGATTGCCGACGGACCCATATCGACGCCGCGGCGTCCCGCGCCGAGGTCAAGCGGCGCGCCGAGAATCGCTACCACCGGGCCGGATCCCTGTTGCTTCGTCTTGGCCATGGCGCTGGAGCCTCAGGGCCTCGTTCTGTACAGCATACGCGGGAAGGCGATCGTCTCGCGGACATGATCGAGCCCGCAGATCCAGGCCACGGTTCGCTCGACGCCCATGCCGAATCCGGCGTGCGGCACGGAGCCATAGCGCCGCAGATCCAGATACCAGTCAAAGGCCTCGAGAGGCAGGTTGTGTTCGCGGAGCCGCTGTTCAAGCAGTTCCAGCGAATGGACGCGCTGGCCGCCGCCGACGAGCTCGCCATAGCCTTCACTGGCGATCACGTCAACGCCGAGCGCCACTTCGGGCCTGTCGGCATCGGGCTCGAAGTAAAACGCCTTCACCTGCGCCGGATAGCGGTCCACCATGACGGGCCGATCGTAATCCTCGCTCAGCAGCGTCTCGTCGGCGCCGCCGAAATCGCCGCCCCACTCGATCTCGCTGCCCTTCTTCTTCAGGATCCCGACCGCCTGGTCGTAGCTGATTCTCGGGAACGGCGCCTTGATCGTTTCGAGTTTCGAGATGTCGCGCTCGAGCGTATCGAGTTCCGTGCGGCGATTCTCAAGCACGCGCTGAACGACGAAGCAGATCAGCCCTTCGGCGAGGTCCTTGACGTCTTCCAGCGTGGCGTAGGCCATCTCGGGCTCCACCATCCAGAACTCGGTTAGATGCCGCCGCGTCTTCGATTTTTCGGCCCGGAATGTCGGCCCAAAACAGTAGACTTTACCTAGCGCGAGCGCCGTCGCCTCGTTGTACAACTGGCCCGACTGCGTCAGGTAGACCTTCTCCTCGTCGAAGTAGTTCACCTCGAACAAAGTCGTCGTGCCCTCGCAGGCTGCTGGCGTGAAGATCGGCGTATCGACCAGCGTGAAACCGTTCGAATCGAAGTAATCGCGGATCGCCTTGATGATCTCGTGGCGGACGCGCATCACGGCATGGGTGCGGCGGCTGCGCAGGTGAAGGTGCCGTTTGTCAAACAGGAACTCGGTCCCATGGTCCTTCGGCGTGATCGGATAGGGCGTCTCCTCCGGCACCCGCTGAACGATCTCGGCCGATTCCAGGTCGAGCTCGAATCCGCCCGGCGCACGCTGCTCGGCCCGGAGCTTGCCGCGCACGATAAGCGACGACTCCTGCGTCAGGTGCTTCAACGTCTCGAACAGTTCCTCCGGCAGCGCGGTCTTCAAGCCGACGCACTGCATGATGCCGCTGCCGTCGCGGACGAGAGGAAAGATGATCTTGCCGGACTTGCGCAGATTGTAGAGCCAACCGGCGATCTCCACCGATTGGCCGTCGTACTTTCCAGCATCGGTGATTCTAATGCGGGGAATCTCTGGCATGGCTTACGCGTTCTCCAGTTTCTCGAAGACCTCGCGCACCGCATTCAGCGGGTTCGGCTTGTCTCCCGGATCCTTCAATTCGAGCAGCAGCGGATACTGGTCGCCTCGTGAGCGCAACAACTCCATCGTCTTGCGCCAATCCACGGTTCCACCGGGGCTGACCATGGGGAACAGGTGGCGGTCGTCCGTGCCGTTGTTGTCGTGCACGTGAGTCGACTTGACCCTCGGCGCCATGATCGAGAATGCTTCCTCGACGCCCTCCATGATGTTGGCGTGGCCGACATCGAAGCAGAAGCCCAGGTCCAGGTGCATCAGTTCGACGAAATGTAAGAGGCGCTCGGCGCTGGCGATCGCGCTGGGGATGTTTTCAAGCAGGATCTTCACGCCGCGGTGGGAGGCGAACAGGCTGAGTTCCTCAAGCGAATTGAAGGCCGCTTCCAGGCGGTGCTCGTCATACTCCTGGCCCGCAATGCCGAGGTGCTGGATCAGGTAACTGAACTGGATCTTTTCCGCTACTTCAATGGCCTGCTTGATCTCGTCCACATGGGTGACGCGTTTGGGCTTCGAGACTTCAGTGATGTCGATGACCGAGGCGGGGCCAGTCAGCCCCGAGCAGTCGTCATTGAACATCGGCGCATGCAGCGAATGCAGCTTCAGCTCCGAATCGCCGAACCAGTAGGCGATCTCGCCAATCTGCGCTCTGTTCTGATAATCGAAATGTTGACGGGCGCAGAAGATCTCGACCAGCGGAATTCCGGCGCTCCAGATGCGGTCCAGCCAAACCGTGTTGAGCCTGTGCTCGGCCAACAGATGCGTGGATAATGCGCGTTGCATGAGTCCCTTCAATAGCCGGCGGCCTTGCCGGCGCTCCTTCCGTTTTGCGCGCCTTGCAGCCAACCGCCGGCGATGACGATGGCTTCGACGCTCGCCACCGAGGACGTGTCCGCCAGACGGTGTCCCCGCTTTTCAAGCAGAGCGCGCGTGTCGGGCGAGAAGCCGCGCTCCAGATACAGCGTGTCCGGCTTCCATTGATGATGCAGACGCGGCTGGTCGACGGCCTGTTGTACGTCCATTCCGAAGTCCAGGACGTTGAGCATCACCTGCAACACGCCGCTGATGATGCGCGGTCCGCCGGGCGCGCCCAGCACCATGAAGAGCCTGCCGTCCTTGCTGACGATGGTGGGCGTCATCGCCGATAGCGGCCGTTTGCCTGGTGCAATCGCGTTCGGCTCGCCCTGCACCAGTCCGAACATGTTGGGCGTGCCGGGTTGAGCGGCGAAGTCGTCCATCTCGTTGTTCAACAGGAACCCGAGCCCTGCCGGCGTGACGCCGCTGCCGTAGCTGCCGTTGATCGTGTAGGTCAACGCCACGGCGTTGCCCTCGGCGTCGACGACGTTGAAATGGGTGGTCTCGATAGATTCAGCGCCAGCGGGAGCGCCGGCCGGAATTGTGTCACTCGACGTCGCCTTCTCCGGATCTATGGTGGCGCGGCGGCTGGCGATGTAGGCGGGGTCGAGCAGACCGGGCATGGGGAGTCTGACGAAGCCGCCGTCGCCGAGATATCGCGCACGGTCGGCGAAATACCGCCGCATGACTTCGGCGATGTAATGCGACGATGCGGCCGAACCCGCACCGGATTTCTCGTAGCCGGCGCCCTCAAGCATTGCTGCCATCTGGATGATCCCGATCCCGCCCGACGAGGGGGAGGGCGCGGTGAGGATCTCGTATCCGCGGTGAGAGCCCTTGAGCGGTTCGCGTTCCACGGCTCTGTAACCCTTGAGATCCGCGAGCGTGATCTCGCCGCCGTTCTTCTTCATCTCCGCGGCCAGAATTCGAGCCGTTTCGCCCTCATAGAAATCCTTGGCCCCGGACGCCGCGATACGCTTAAGCACACTGGCGAGTTCGGGTTGCACCAGCCGCTGGCCGGCCTCGAAACATGCACCACCCTTGAGGAAAATCCGTTTCGATTCGGGGAACTGTTCCATCAACTTCTTGGCCGAACAAATGCTGCGCGCCTCGGCGTAACTCAACACGACACCCTGTCCGGCGAGCGCAATGGCCGGTTGAACCAGATCCGCCCAAGGCTTACGGCCATGCTTTCGATGAGCCAGTTCGAGTCCGCGCACCGTCCCAGGCACGCCCGAGGCGCGCCATCCGGTGACGCTGTCCCTGGTCGGTTTGCCGTCCGGACCGATGTACATGTTCCGCGACGCGCTTGCAGGCGCCATCTCGCGGAAGTCGATGAATGTGCTCCGGCCGCCGGCGAAGCGCGCGAGAAGAAAACCGCCGCCGCCGATGTTGCCTGCCGACGGGTGGGTTACGGAAAGGGCGAAGGCCACCGCCACGGCCGCGTCCACCGCGTTGCCGCCAGACTTGAGCACTCGAACACCCACATCGGCGGCGTAGGGTTCCTGGGCCGCCACCATCGCCTTCCGCGCCCTGACCGGTTCTCTGCCGAAAGCGGAGAACGCCGCCGCGGCCAGAGCCAGCAAGACGCAGAATCCCTTGATAATCCGCATGAATCCTGATTGTACCGCTCTCAATCGCCCGTCCCACCGCGCCTGCGCCACTCAAACAGGGCCACGCCAGCGGCGACGCTCACATTCAGCGAAGCCACGGCCCCGGCCATCGGAATCCGCAGAAGAAAGTCGCACTTCGAACGGACTTGTTCGTGCAGGCCGTGCCCCTCGCCGCCGAGAACGAGAACCGAACGAACCTCGAAGGATGTCTCCCAGTGGCTTGTCTGACCCCGCTCGTCCAGGCCGTAAATCCACCAGTGGTTCTCTTTCAGCTTCTCGATCGCCCGGTTGAGATTCGTCACCTTGATCACCGGAAGCAGCGACAGCGCGCCAGCGGCCGCCTTGGCCGCCGTCTCGCTCAGCGGCGCCGACCGGCGCTCGCTCACGACAACCGCCAGTGCGCCCGCCGCATGGGCCGTCCGCACGATCGCACCCAGGTTATGCGGGTCTTCAACCCCATCCAGCAGAACCAGCATGCCGTCCCGATCGAGAAATTCCTCCAGTTCGGCATGCTGCGCCGCCGAACCAAACGCCACCACCCCCTGGTGCGGGATGCCTTTCACCATCCGGTCGAGAGAATCGCGGCATTCGTGCCTCACCGGAACACGCGCTTTCTTCGCCAGGGCCACGATCTCGTCCAGCCGGGGCGACCGCAATTCCTTGACCAGACAGATCCGCTCCAGCGGCCGGCCCGCTCTCAAGGCTTCTCTTACCGGGTGAATTCCCGCAATGACGTCCATGCGGTTTTCATGTTAGCCGAGTCCGATCCAGTGTGTCGAAACATTTCCATGTTAATTTGGTTGACCTTGACGCCGCCACGCCTTACGATGAGCAAGTAGCGGGCAATCCATGGCCACGGCAGCAGTCTCAGCACGTCCTGAAACGGTTGAAATTCCGAACAAGCTCTATTTCCGCATCGGAGACGTGAGCAAACTGGCCAGCGTGAAGCCCTATGTCCTGCGGTTCTGGGAGAACGAGTTCCCGATGCTCAACCCCAAGAAGAGCGGGACCAACCAGCGCCTCTACCGCCGCAAGGACGTCGAAACAGTCCTTGAAATCAAGCACTTGCTCTATGCGAAGCGCTTCACCATCGAGGGCGCTCGCACCTATCTTCAGCAGAAGCGGAGCCGTTCGGCCCCCAAAGCGCAACCGAAGGCCGCTCCTCGTCAGGCGGGCCTGTTCCCCGAAATCGCGCGGAACTCGAACCTTGAACAGATCCGCAAGGAACTGCTCGATGTGCTGAAACTGCTCTCGATCTAGACCTTCTTGAACATCGCGATCGCTTCAATCTCGACCAAAAGGTCCGGGCGGCAGAGAATCGCTTGAATCCCGGTGGAGGCGGGCAACGGGTCCAGGCCCTGTTCGGCATAGAACCCGGTTCGTTCCTCGTTGAAGGCCCCGTAGTCGCGGTCGATATCGCGCAGGTAACAGGTAGTGCGCACGATGTCTTTCCAGGTGGCGCCTTCGCTTTCGAGCAACCCGGTGATGTTGTCGAAGGTCCGCTGGCACTGGGCGCGGAAGTCGCCTTCATGGACGGTGTTGCCATACTCGTCGATGCTGGCAGTGCCTGAAATCAACAGAATCACGAAGTTGCCAAGTTCCAACCGCAGGCCGCGCGAGAAGGAACTGGGCTTGCTGTACTCGTAGGCCTCGTTCAATACCTTGCGGTTGGTGATCTGTTTCTTTTCAATCGTCCGGGCCGTGGAGATGGCAGCCAGCGCGTCTTCCGTTGTCATGGTGATTGCTCCCGCCGGTCTCTCGCCGGTTTCGATGTGAATTGGAATTCCAAACAGCATTCCCAGGTCGCAGCCTGTTCCAGCGGACTCCAGGCTGCGCTGCGGGACCGGTGCTTTTCCTAATGATCTCACGCCGGGGTGAGGGGGGACACCGGCGGATTGCGCCTCCCGGTTGGACAACCGAAGCGCGAGGGAGGAACCTGCGCGTTCCCTAAGTTGTTTCAATTAGTTAGCTCTGATTCCTTCATTCTCTGCGCACCTGCGCCGATAAGCACATCGACAGCCGTCATGATCCAACTAACGCGCCTGAATCATGTGCCGTTCTACCTCAATCCCGATCTGGTTGAGCAGATTGAGCGGACGCCGGACACGGTCATCCGGTTGACGACGGGCGTGCGGGTCGTGGTCGAAGAACCGCCGGAGGCGGTGGTTGATCGAATCATCGCCTACAGGCAGCGGGTGGTCAGAGGGGCAATCTCGACGGAGTCCGAGCCGCCGCCACAGACCGCCCGGGGATCCATATCCGGCGTGGACAGCGAGGATTAGGCCAGTCATGGCGGGAAAGATCAAAGCTCCGCGCGCTGACATCGGCAGCCTGCTGGGGATCTTTGTCGCGACGGTGGGGATCATGGGTGGATTCATGTATGAGGGCGGGCAGCCGTTGAAGGACATGGTGAGCCCCTCGGCGGCGATGATCGTCTTCGGCGGGTGCCTCGGTGCGACCCTGCTTTCCCACCCGCCGTCGTCGGTGCGGATGGCGCTAAGCCGGACAAGGGACATTTTCTTCGAACAGGACCACGATCTTCAAGGCTCGATCGAGGCGATCGTCGGCTATGCCTCCCAGGCGCGGAAAAACGGGCTGGTCTCGCTGGACGCTGAGGTCGAGTCCATCCAGGATCCATATCTCAGGAAGGCGCTCATGCTGGCCGTGGATGGCGCCGACATTCAAGAGATCCGGACGATGATGGAGTTGGAATCTGACGCCGCCGAGGAGCACTGGGTGCAGTCCGCCAAGGTGTTTGAATCGGCGGGAGGCTACGCGCCGACGATCGGCATCATCGGAGCGGTGCTCGGGCTCATCCTTGTGATGAATGAACTGGACGACATGAAGAAGGTGGGCCACGGGATCGCCGCCGCCTTCGTGGCAACCATCTACGGCGTCGGTGCGGCCAACGTGCTGTTCCTGCCGGCAGCGCAGAAGTTGAAGGCCCGCGGCTACGCGCAGCACGAGCGCGAACACCTCATCCTCGAAGGGATCTGCGCCGTTGTTGAAGGCATGAATCCAAAGTTGATCCGGACCAAACTGGAAGGATTCATCGGCCATCGGAAGCCCCAGACGTCCGGCAAGGCGGCGACCTGATCATGGCCCGGCGCAGGCGGCCCCAGGAAAACGAAAACCATGACCGGTGGCTGGTCTCCTACGCCGACTTCATTACACTTCTCTTCGCCTTCTTTGTCATGCTTTACGCCCACTCGAATATGAACAAGGCGATGGCTCAGCAGATCTCGGAGTCGTTCCGCGACGCGATGGCGCAAGGGCGGCTGACCCAGGCGCTATCGAAGCTGATGGGGGCGCAGGCCGCCAACGCTCCGCCCAGGCATACGCGCATGGAAAGTGCGCCGCACAAGGGGACCACCGTCGAACTGCTGCCCTCGCTCAAACAACTGAACGAACAACTGAAGAGGGAGATCGACGCCGGCCGGCTGGAGGTCAAACTGGAACGTCGAGGGTTGGTCATCAGCCTGAAAGAGGCAGCGTTCTTCCCTACAGGCAACGACTCAATTGAACCCGGCGCATTGCCGACCATCGGGACTATCGCCGCCGAACTCAACCGCACTCCGAACCCCATCCGTTTGGAAGGCCACACCGACTCGATTCCCATCAGCACGGAACGATTCCGCAGCAACTGGCATCTCTCCTCTTCCCGCGCCGTCTCCATGCTGCAACTGTTCTCCAGCCGCTTCGGGATCCCGTCTGAGCGGATGGCCGTGGCCGGTTTCGCCGACACCGCGCCAATCGCCTCCAACAACACGCCAGAAGGCCGGGCCAGGAACCGCAGGGTGGATATCGTGGTTCTCAACGAGGAAGCGACGATCGCGGAACCCAACCGCGCCCCGCGCACAGCGCCTATCCCATGATCTACAGGACTGCCCATGTCGCTGGTTCACAGCCGGGGGTAGAAGGAGTGCACGGCGGCGCTGCGAACAGCGGATGGCCGCCTCGACATGCCGGGAGAGAGCCTGACTCAGTTGCTCGACCGCGTTCCGCCTCTGTCCATCGCGGAATCAAGCGCCACCCGCGTCCGCCTGTGTACGTCAACCGCCGGCTGGGTCGGCGCCGGCATCCGCGGCGGTTTCCGGCTCACCTCGCGTTGGATGGTCGAGATCGGCGCAGCCCACCTGTTCGACAAGAACTACCGGATCCACGGCTCGGGCATCGACAGCGCCGGCATCCACTTCTGGTCCGCCCTGCGCTTCAGCTTCCGACCGGCTGAGCGCCTCCAACGCCAACTCAGCCGCCTTCTGACTCGCCGACTTCTTCGATAGCCCTTCCGCTTGCGGCAGAACCATCTTCCCGATCCGCGTCTCCACGGTGAACATCTTGGCGTGCTCGGGTCCGCGTTCCTTGACGATGACGTACTTCGGCACGGCCAGTTTCCGCGACTGGGCGTATTCCTGCAATCGACTCTTGGCATCGGCAGGAGGCAGTGGCGAAAGAGTGTCTCCCGGTTCGTAGCGCCTGAGGACCAGCCGTTCGACCATGTCCCGGCATGCGTCAAGTCCGCCGTCGAGGTAAATGGCCGCGATCAACGCCTCCATGGCATCGGAGAGCAGCGCGCGCTTCGCCCGTCCGCCGCTTAGCTCTTCCCCCCGCCCGAGCCGCAGTTGCTCACCAAGGCCAATCGCCTTGGCGACTTCGAACAGGTGGGACGCGCTCACCAGATGCGCTTTCAGCCTCGACAGTTCGCCCTCGCGCGCCAGGGGCCGGCGGCGCGCCAGGTCGTCAGAGGCGATGAAGCCGAGGATGGCGTCGCCAAGGAACTCGAGTTGTTCGTTGTCACAGCCGTCACCGTCGCCGGGCTTCAACTCGACAATCAGCGACCGGTGAGTCAGGGCGCGGAGCAGGAGGCCGGTATCTTTGAACCGGTATCCGAGCGTACGCTGCAATTGCTCGAGATCCGCGCCCATGAAAGGAGGAATAGGGCTACTTGCTCGCTTCGGCCTTCATTTTGAGGAGACCCATCTTCTCCTGCGTCGCGGCCTGCTTGACGATTGGCGCGGCGGCGGGGTCGCTCAATGCGCGATCGAGAGCCGTGATGCCTTCGTCGTATTTCTTGACCTTGCCGTAGCAACTGCCCAGCCTGACCAGCGTCGCCGGATCGGCCTGCGACGCATTGTCGACGGCCAGTTGCAGGTTGGAGGCGCAGGCTTCATGGTTCTTCCGCGCCATCGCCGCCATTCCGAGCCCTTCATAGGCCTGAGCCGTGTACTCCTTCCTGGCGCCTTCCCACTGCTCGTCGGTGACGTTCGGGTTCGGCTTCAGCGCTGTCTTCACAAGTTCGATCGCCGCTTTGGCCAGTTTCTCAGCCCGGCCCAACTTCTCTTCACGGTCCAGATCAAACTCACGTGTCCGCTGGGCCAAGGCCGCAGAGATCAGGATCATCGCGCCATAGTTCTTGTCGTCTGCCTCCAGGGCCTGTTCGCCATAGACGACGACGTTCTCGAGGTCGAGCTGTTGCTGAGCCGAAAACGCCATGATGTAGAAGGCGGTGGACTTGAAGTCCGTGTCGGCGAACCTGGTGATCAGATCTTTGGCCGCCGCGATGCGGGCGTCCGGTTCAGGAGCCTGGAACATCGCCTGGATGGCTTCAGCTTCCTTTTGCGACTTCACTTTCGGTTGTTTGGTGCTGGCGGACTGGGCAAGAACGACGCCCGCCGAAGCGGCCAGCGCCAGTAGGGTAACGGCGATACGTGTACGAATCATGACTATCCTCAGGGTGACTTGTCCGGGGGCAGTGATGCAAGTTCCTTTTCGGCCGCTTGCCTTGCCGCTTCGCTGCCGCTTTCGACCGCCAGCGCCGACTGGTAGTGCTTTCTGGCCTCGGCGATCTCGCCCGCGGCCTTGGAAAGACGCGCGAGAAATACGCTGGCCCAAGCCTTCTCGAATGGCTCGGGCGAAGTCTCCAGCGTCTTCTCGAATAACTCCTGAGCCAGCCCCGGGTCCTTTTCCAGCGCGGCGATTCTCGCCAGACCAAAGTATGCTTTGGCCTGCAACTTCACATGTTCCGGGGATTGCAGAATCCCCCGGTACCCCGTCTTGGCGGCCTCGAACTCTCTGCGCCGGTATGCAGCTTCGGCTGCCTCAAACATCTTCTCGTCCTCGCTCATCGCGCGCGGCGCCGGTGCAACCGGTTGGACGAGACGCGCCGTTCGCGACTGGCTGAACTGGACCTGAGCGATACGTTTGTCTTCCTTGGCGAGATCGATGGCATCGATCATGTCAGGCAGATAGAGCCTCAGCGCGCGCTCCTGCTTTTCATATGCCCCGAGCGCTTCGTGGAAAAACCCCGTCAGAATAAATCCATCGTTCATGGCTGTTTGAGCCTTCCGTGGCTGGCGGTCCAGTTTCGCCTCCACCGCTTTGACGAGGCTCATACCGGCCAATAGTACAAAATCGTTCTTGTACTCGCCGGCGAGGATGGGCGAAGCCTGGGAGAAGTCGCCCAACCCCTTCTTGGCGTCGAGGCGGGCCTGGTAGCGAATGCAGAGCGGATCCAGTAGATAGTGCAGGTAAGCGTGCCGGATCTCATCCACCCTCGGCCGCGCCGATGGCGTGACGACGACAAAGTAGTCGTCCATGTAGCTCCTTGCATGGACCTGATTGGGGGCCCCCAGGAGGTCCACGTAGACCTGGAACCGCCGGCCGCTCATCCCGCTCGTTGGATTCCGCAAATAGAGGTTGGCCGAGAGAATGGCGTTCACAACCGGTTCGTGGTAGCGCGCAATGACCTCCTCATGGGCCGGTTGCGCGGCCGCCCAAAGCTGCTCAAGCCCCGCTTCAGCCCAAAATGCAACCAGGAGCGGCCGGAACGGTTCAAGTGCGATCACGTCGGGCGGCATCTTGTCGGGATCGTACTGCGCCTTGAACTCCGGAGGGGCCCCTGAAGTCAGCGCAAAACTGACATAGCGGCTCAGTTCGACGTTCCAATCGCCCTGCCGCCGATCCCGGAAGAACTCGCGCAAACGGGCGAGACTCGCCGGGTTCCTGGCCTGAACCGCCTTTCGGATCCCGGCACGGAGCGCGTGGTTGGTCGGCGAGTCCAGTTCAGCGTCATAACCGGCTGCGTTGATCGCGGCCAGGACCGCGAAGAGCGTTGGGCTGGCGTCGAGCTGTGTGTCGGCCTGGGCTCGCGCGGTCGGGCAGGCGAGAGCCAGCATCGCGGCGATCGCTCCGGCATGGCGCAGACTTGGCACTGGGATAGGACTCCTTGTATATAGGGTAGCCGATTCGATTCAATCCGCTGCCACCGGAGGCGCCACGAGGGCAAACCTTGAAGGATCAAAGGCTTTCCGGTATTCTGAGGAGTCGTAAGTGTAAGGTTTGTCCAACGCTCGACCGATACACATAGAGAGATGCTGGTGAGGTGTGCCCGCTGGAGCCGGCACGGATAGGGGGAGTTTGATGTACATCCGACGCAAGCATGCCGGTTTGGCCGCCGTGCTCATGTTGCTGGTTGCCATTCCAACGGCTGCTCAGGTTGGCGGCTATGGGGGCATGGGCGGATTTGGGGGACTGATTTCCGGCGCCGGGTTCGGCGCGGCCAGCCCTGATGTGCCTTCCGTGCGTCCGTGGCTGAGCGTCAACGGCAACGTCATCCGCTACTACGATGGGATTGGCTCGCCCCCCAGAAACTCTTACGGCTCCTCGATCGGGGGAGGCGTGAGCGTGTCAAAAGCATGGGCGCGAACTTCGCTTGTCGGATCCTATACCGCCGGTGGATTCCTGGTGAATCCCTACAAGCGCTACGGTACATCGAGTGGGATCAGCCAGGTGGTCGGGCTACAAGTGATGCGCCAGGTAAGTCAGCGCCTCGCTGTGTCGGTCAGCGGCTTCGGCGGCTCCTCGAACGGTGGCTACGGCGTCGGTGCGGGCCTTGGCGGCATCGGAAATTTCGCTCCAGTGGGTATTTCCCCGACGGTCAATCCCTCCCAAGGGCAGACCAATTCGAGCAACATTGACCTCGGTTTCCAGAATTTTGGCGACAACGGTTTGGTCGACAACGAGTTGTTCGACACGCGCGTCAACTTCGTGGGGGTTAACGCTGGCGGCTCCTACACGCCCGACCAGCGGAACATCTTCTCGTTTTCTGGCGGGGCCAGCCAAGTCCGCCGTTCACTCAGTTATCTTGTCGGCCTCAATAGCTTGGGCGGCGGCGCCGGGTATACACGTGTCTTGACGCAAAGTCTGACCATGGGCGCCTCGTACAGGTTTGGCAGCTTCGAATACCCCGGCTACTACGGCGGCAACCAGGTGCACTCCGCCGGTTTGTCCGTAGGCTACCGGATCAACCCGAAGACTTCGTTTTCAGTTCACGCCGGCGGGTATATCTACCGGGTCAACAATGTCGGCACCATCGTCCTTCCGCCGGAGATGGCGGCGATTCTCGGTCAGTCGACGGTGCAACAGGTCAACGACACGAGGTTCACGGGAATGTCGGCCGGCGCATCGCTGACTCGCTCCCTGCGAGTCGGTGCGGCGGGCCTGACGTACAACCGGGGCGCTCGCCCCGGCAATGGCTTGATCTTCCCGACGGAACAAGAAACCGTCGCGTTAAACTACTCCGTGGGAAAAAGCCGCTACAGCCTTGGGACCGCCGGCTACTTTTCTCGCGGCAAGAGTATCTCCAACATCGCTGGAACGACACAAACCAAGACTCTTCTCGGGTTCTTTTCTCTCAGGGTCTTCGGCAGCCTCCACTTCAGCAGTTCCGTGAGCCACCGTTGGGTTGACGCCGGCCTGTTCCCGAGCCGCCGGTTGTTGTCCGCCAACGCGGGACTAGCCTTTAGCCCTGGCGCATTCCCAATGTGGTTCTGATGTCTCTGCGTCTGCTGCGCATATCCGTCGGGCAAGTCATATGTTAGTTTGAGGTTTCAGCATGGAGGTATTGTGTCTGGATTACCCGCAACCGCCCGGGAGTTAATTGCCAAGATCGAGTCCAGGACCGCGATGTCAGGAGTGATCGGTCTCGGATACGTCGGTCTTCCGCTGGCCGTCGAATTGGCCAAGACCGGCCAGACCGTCGTCGGCATCGACATCAGCCCCGCGAAAGTGGATCTGCTGAACCGGGGTGTCAGCTACATCCAGGATGTGCCTACCAGGGAGGTCGCATCATTGGTTCAATCCGGCAAGCTCAGCGCCACGACCGACTTCAAGGCCATCCGCAAGCTCGACACGATCAACATCTGCGTCCCCACGCCGCTGCGCAAGACGAAAGACCCGGATATGAGCTTCATCGACGCGGCCTGCCGGGAGATCGCCCTCCATATGAAGCCCGGCACTCTGGTGGTCCTCGAATCCACCACCTATCCCGGCACCACCGACGAATTCGTCCTGCCCATGCTCGAACAGCACGGACTCAAAGCCGGACAGGACTTTTTCCTGTGCTTCTCGCCCGAACGCGTTGACCCCGGCAATCCCGTCTACCAGACCAAGAACATCCCCAAAGTTGTCGGCGGCATCACGCCCGCCTGCACGGCCGTCGCCGAGCGGTTCTATTCGCTCGCCCTCGATCGCGTGGTCACCGTCGGTTCCACTAAAGCCGCCGAGATGGTTAAACTGCTTGAGAACACCTTCCGGATGATCAACATCGGGCTTGCGAACGAGATGGCGCTCATGTGCGACAGGATGGGTATCAACGTCTGGGAAGTGATCGACGCCGCCGCTACCAAGCCCTTCGGCTTCATGCCCTTCTACCCCGGTCCGGGCCTCGGCGGGCACTGTATCCCAATCGACCCCTTCTACCTCTCATGGAAAACCAAGCAAGCCGGCATCGAGGCCCGGTTCATCGAACTCGCCGGCTACATCAACGGCCAGATGCCGCACTTCGTCGTGACGAAGATTCAGAACGCCCTCAACGACGCCGCCAAGGCGGTCCGAGGTTCGAAGATTCACATCCTGGGCGTCAGCTATAAGCGCGACATCGACGATATCCGCGAGTCGCCCGCCATTGACATCATGCTCCTGTTGGAAAAACTGGGCGCCGAAGTCAGTTACTCCGATCCCTACGTCCCTGTGCTGAAGATCGACGGGCGCTCCTGGATCTCGGTCGAGACCGGTCCGGCGCTCGCGAACTCCGACTGTGTCGTGATCATCACCGACCACCGCTGTTTCGACTATGCGGAGGTCCGCGACAAGGCGCGCCTCGTCGTCGATACGCGTAATGCGATGAAGAACCACCCTTCGGAGAAGGTCATCCGGCTTTGAGCGCGGGTTTGCGCAGCGAGAACGGCCGTTCGACGAACAGATATAGTGGAACGGTCACCGTTGCCGCGGCCAGTGCCGTCGCCGGAAGGGTGAGCCAAAAGCCCAAACCCTGCCACTGCGCAGCCGGGATCAGCCGGTCGGCCAACGCCCCGGCTGCATGGACCCCGAGCGAGTGCGCCAGGTAGAAGGAATAGCTGCAATTGCCCAGCCACCTCAGAGGCGCCAACGACAGGGCGCCGGCGAGCCTGCCCTGGCCGGAGAACGCCGCCAGAATCAGAGCATAGCTCCCCGCGCCCAGTAGAAGTACTCGCGTCAATGATGGCCAGGGTTGCTGATGGAGCGGGTCGGCGAGCGGGTAACATGCCGCAATGGCGATCCCCATCAGGAGGGCAGCCCCAGCCTGCTTCCAACCGGATGCGGACTTCACGGGAAGACTGTCAAAGTGTTCCCAGGCCAGCATCCCGGCGGCGAACAGCAGGAACCTCGGCCTGTCCCAGAGTTTCAGCGGGAGCCAGTCGAGTTGTCCCGGAAACCAGATCAGCGCCGCCGCCACATATCCGAGCGACAGAGCCGCAATCCAGGCCACCCGCCGCCGCCGCGTCCAGCGCTCGAGGTGCAATCCGGCCACCAGCAGTGGAACCGTCAGGTAGAAGGCGAGTTCATAGCTCAGCGACCAGGCCACCGTCATCACCGGTTCGATCTCGAACACCCCGGGCAACAACAGCAGGCTCCTGCCCACAAACCAGAACTCGCCGCCATCGGGCCATTTCGCCACGCCCGAAGCCGCGATGAAGATCGCCACGTAGACCGCCATCGCGGCAAGAAAGGGCGGGTAGATTCTCCGCAACCGCCTGACAATGAATTCCGCCACCGTCCCGCGGCGCGCCAGCGCAAGCGAGTAGACCAGGTATCCACTTAGTGCGAAGAAAAGGTCCACTCCCGCCTGCCCGGCTGCGTGGGCGAACTCGGCGTATCCCGCCGCCCACGACCCCGGCGCCGCCCACGCTTCAAAGCGGAAGGCATGATGCACGAGGAGCACCATCAGGATGGCGATCCCGCGCAGCCCCTCCATGGGCACAATACGGCCCTTGCCGCCCATTTCGAATAGCGCGGTCCAACGATCAAGTCCGGTTTTCAAACGAGTCGCCATGCCGGGTGAGCTACGATTTTAATTGATCGGGCTGATGCAGAGTGCGCAATATCTTCTCAGTTGACGTCGAAGACTACTTCCATCCGAGCGAAGTCCAACGCTCGGTCGCCCCGTCCACATGGGACGGAATGGCGCGCCGTGTCGCAACCACCACGCAGACCGTCCTTGATCTCCTTCAGCGCCATGACGTCCGCGCCACGTTTTTCATCCTCGGCTGGGTCGCCGAAAAGGAGCCGGCCCTGGTAAGGACAATCGCATCCGCCGGCCACGAAATCGGCTGCCATGGCTTCTGGCACCGACTCGTCTATGACCTCACGCCGGAGGAGTTCGCCGACGACACCACTCGCGCCTGCGACGCCATCGAGTCGGCTTGCGGCATCCGCCCGCGGGTCTACCGTGCGCCGAGTTACTCGATCACGGAACGATCGCTCTGGGCGCTCGACATCCTCGCCGGCCTCGGCTTCACGCACGACTCGAGCGTCTACCCCGTCCGTCACGACCGTTACGGCATCCCGGACTTCCCCCGCGGCGCCACCGTCCGTGAGACCTCCAACGGGCCCATCGTTGAAGTCCCTCCTGCCGCGGTCGAGATGAAGCCCGGCAGGAACATCCCTGTCGGCGGCGGCGGCTACCTTCGAATGTTGCCCTACCGCTACACGGCCGCCGGCATCCGCACCCTGAACCACCGAGACGGCATCCCCGCCTGCATCTACATCCACCCTTGGGAACTCGACCGCGAGCAGCCCAAAATCGCTCAGGGCGCCATCTCGCGCCTTCGGACCTACCTCGGCCTGGCCGCCTTCGAACGCAAGGTTGACCGGCTGTTGACCGAATTCGAGTTCGGCCCTCTGGGCGAAGTCGTCTCGCGCACGCAATGAATATCCTCTACCTCTCACATTGCGCTCCCGACCTGCCAGATAAGGGCGAGAAGATCCGCGCCCACCACTTCCTGAAGCGGTTCGCCCAGCGGCACCGTGTTCATTTGGCCTGTTTTTGCAAGGACTTAGAAGAAACCAAACGAACTCATGCGCTGGATTGGGGTTTGGCCTCGGTCCACACGGAAGTGCTGAATCCGAGGCCGGCACTTGCGCGCGCCGCCGTCCAATTCGCCCTCGGGCAAAGTCTGACTGTTGGATATTTCCGCAACTCGCTATTGGCCCGCTATCTCGCCGCCGCGCCCTGGCGTGATGAGATCGACTCCACGCTGGTCTATTCAGCCGCCATGGCCAGCTACGCGGCCATCGGCAAGCCATTGATTTTGGATCTCTGTGACCTGGACTCCGAAAAGTGGTTCGAGTACGACAGGCTGCGCCGTCTCCCGTTTCTCTATGGCCTCGAAGGCAAACGGCTGCGCAGGTTCGAACGATCCGCGTGCGAACGCGCCCAGGCGACGATTCTGATGACGGAGAACGAAGCGTCATTGGTGCGCGAAGCGATCCCCGGCGCGCGGATCGAGATCATCGCCAATGGAGTCGATTTCGACTATTGGCAACCCGCCGCAGCGGCAAGCGGCCCGCCGTCGATCGCCTTCGTCGGCCAGTTGGATTACTTCCCAAACTCGGATGGCGCCGGTTGGTTCGCCCGCGAAGTCTTCCCCGGAATGCGCGCCGGGTGGCCCGATCTCGAATTCGTCATCGCAGGACGAAATCCCGGCCGCCAGGTGAACGAACTCGCTTCGCTGCCCGGAGTAAGAGTGATAGCCAGCCCGGCGGACGTGCGGCCGATTCTGGCGTCGGCCACTGCCGTCGTGGCCCCGCTCAGGTTGGCGCGCGGGTTGCAGAACAAGGTACTAGAAGCGCTGGCCATGGGCAAGCGCGTCTTGACGACTCCGCAAGTCGCCCGGACCTTCGGCGGCGCGTTGCCGCACGGCGTCGAAGTCTGCGAAGGGTCCGAACAGTGGCTCGCCGCGTGCCGCGCATCGGCGGCTAGCCCCGAGCAGCGCGCCGGAATACGCGACGGTCTGCGTCAAAACTACAGTTGGGACACGGCGGCGGACCGGTTGTCTTCTCTGCTTGAGAAGGCCAAGAGCGGCGCAAGTATGTAGAATGGCTGCGGAACAACTCGACAACATGCGCGCCATTCTTATTCACCCGCAATCTCGCCGTGAAGGAGCTTCCCTAGACCATGACCAGACGTGACGCGGCCCGGGCCACCGCCATGACGGCCCTCTCCTATTCGCGCGTACTTGGCGCGAACGACAAAGTCGGACTGGGCGTGATCGGCACGGGCGGCCGCGGCCAGTACGTGATGTCGAAGTTCCAGCTTCAGAGCGACGTCGAAGTGCGGGCGGTCTGCGACGTCTATGGCGTCCGCCTCGATGAAGCGCAAGG
Organism: uncultured Candidatus Solibacter sp.; assembly: GCA_964558355.1. GTDB lineage: Bacteria > Acidobacteriota > Terriglobia > Bryobacterales > Bryobacteraceae > PNKE01. The sequence continues at coordinate 4,304 of CAZLDN010000031.1, read as the reverse complement.
CAAGGCGCCCGGTGCGAAGGCTTTTCAGAAGCACGAAGAGCTGCTGGCACTGAAGGAAGTCGATGCTGTCCTGATCGGCTCGCCCGACCACTGGCACAAGGACCACGCCTGCGACGCCATGAACGCCGGCAAGGACGTCTATGTCGAAAAGCCGCTCTGCCGCACGCTCGACGAAGCGCCAATCATGGTCCGCACGGCGCGCAAGACCGATCGCATCTGCCAGGTTGGCGTGCAACAACGGTCGGGCCAGATCTACATCGAGCCGCTCGAACTGTTCGTCAAGTCCGGCAAGATCGGCAAGGTGAACTGGGTCGAAGCCGTGTGGAATAGCGGTCCGCCAAGCCCGTCGCCCCGGCTCAGCCAGGCTGCGGCGCAGCGCGAAAAGCCGTCCAACCTCGATTGGGTCCGCTTCCTCGGTCCGGTCGCCTACCGCGATTGGAGCCCGCGCCAGTATTTCAACTTCCGCGCCTTTCTCGATTTCAACGGTGGCCGGCTGACCGATTTCGGCCACCACTGGATGGACGTCGTCCATATGTATCTGGGCGAGCGCGCCCCGGATTCAGCCGTCACCGCCGGAGGCATCTACTGGAACGACGACGGCAAGGACGCGCCCGATACCGTCGCCGCGCTGTTCGAATACCCCGGTTTCGCTGTCAGTTTCCAGTCGCTCTCCACAGGGAACCCCCTGCCCTATGGGGTCACTTTCTATGGCGACCAGGGCAAGCTCTTCGTCGACCGCAACCGCTACGTCTTCACGCCATCGGGCAAGGACCCGCAGGTGGTCACAAAGACCATCCCCGGCGACATCACCACCGATCATGTTCGCAACTTCGTCGATTGCTGTAAGTCGCGGAAACTGCCAAATGGAGATGTCGGCTTGGCGTCGATTTCGATCGTAGCGCCGCTGCTGGCTGTGAAATCCTACATCGAGAAGCGGCGGTTGAGGTTCGACGCAACGCACATGCTGGTTCTGCCGGGGTAGGCTGGAGACGCTTCCCCGCTACCTTGTATTTCAGCGTGAAGACCCGGCTCTCTTCGTTCGCGGTTCATGCAAGTGGGGCCGGCTTTTCAGCCGGCAGCCGGGCTTCCGACCGGCTTCGATGCTATTCGTGGTTTTGGAGTGATTTCAATGGACTACACATATCTCGACATCGCCAAGATGATCGACCATTCCCTGCTCAACCCGACTCTCGCCGAGCCGGCCCTTGAGCAGGGCATCCGTCTGGCGCTGCATTACGACACCGCCAGCGTCTGCATCCTGCCCTACGCCCTGAAGTGGTGCGCCGAAAAGCTCAAAGGCAGCGACGTGCGCGCTTCGACCACCATCGGCTTCCCGCACGGCGGCCATACGACGGCCATCAAACTCGCCGAAGCGCGCCAGGCGCTGGCCGACGGCGGCGAAGAGTTGGATATGGTCGTGAACATCAGCAAGGTGCTGTCGGGCGACTGGGCGTATGTCAAGGAAGACATCCGCACGGTCGTCGACGTAGCGCACCAGGCCGGCCAGAAAGTCAAGGTCATCTTCGAAAACGCCTATCTGAACGACGATCAGAAGATCCGCCTGTGCGAGATCTGCTCCGAGGTCAACGCCGACTGGGTCAAGACCTCGACGGGTTATGCACCCGGCGGCGCGACGATCGAGGATTTGGCGCTGATGCGGAAGCATTCGGCCCCGCACGTTCAGGTGAAGGCCGCGGGCGGCGTCCGCGATCTGGATGCGTTATTGAGAGTGCGGGCCGTCGGCACGACGCGTTGCGGCGCGACGCGCACGGCTGAGATGCTGGACGAATGCCGCCGAAGACTCGGACTGGACCCCTTGCCACGACTCGATTTCGCGGCCCCGACCGGAGGATACTAATCACATGATGAAACTTGGATTCGTTAGCGCCATATTGCCGGAGTGTTCGCTGGAAGAGGTCGCCCAGGTCGCCAAGCAGGCAGGCTACGATTGCGTCGAATTGATGTGCTGGCCCGTCGGCAAGAGCGAGCGCCGCTATGCCGGCGTCACGCATGTCGATGTGACCAACTTCAAGAAGTCCGACGCCGCGCGAGTGAGCGAAATCATGGCCGCCGCCGGCGTTTCCATCAGCGGTCTGGGCTACTACCCGAACCCGCTTTGCGCCGACCCGGCCGAGTCCAAGGCCTACATCGACCACATCAAGAAGGTGATCGACGCGTCGGCGTTGCTCGGCGTCGGTATCATGAACACTTTTATCGGCCGCGACCAGACGAAGACGATCGACGAGAACTGGCCCCGGTTCCTCAAGACCTGGAAGCCCGTCATCCAGCGAGCCGAGGATAAGGGCGTGAAGGTCTGCATCGAGAACTGCCCGATGTCGTTCACCCGCGACGAGTGGCCCGGCGGCAAGAATCTGGCTGTCAGCCCGCGCGTTTGGCGGCGGATGTTCGAGGACATCCCGAATGCCAACTTCGGCCTGAACTACGACCCATCGCATCTGGTCTGGCAGAAGATGGATTACATCAAGCCGCTACGGGACTTCGCCTCGCGCATCTTCCACGTCCATGCCAAGGACGCGCGGTTGGATCAGGAACGGCTCGACGACGTCGGGCTGCTCGCGTACCCCGCCGAATACCACACGCCGAAGCTGCCAGGCCTGGGCGAAATCAACTGGGGCCGGTTCATGTCGGTCCTGTCGAGCACGGGCTACCAGGGCGCGGTGTGCGTCGAGGTCGAGGACCGGGCCTACGAAGGGTCGCTCGACAACCGCAAGGCGGCGCTGTATCAGAGTTGCCGGTATCTGCGGCAGTTTGTGGCGTAGGGCTGACAGCGGTTCGGCGAGCCCGTATCCAGCGAGCCTCGTGCGTCAGCGTGAGGTACTGCGCACGATACCGCCCGCTCACGCAGGCGGCTCGCCGATCGTCGCTGCTCCTCGTTCCAACCGCGAACGGAGAGAGCGGGTACCCGGTTAGCCTGGACCGTTTGGTGGTTTCATATTGCGTCGTAGAATGGAAGTGGAGGCGCGCATGCAGAGGCAATTCGATGTCGTCATAGAACGGGACAGCGAAGGCTACTACGTGGCGTCTGTCCCGCCATTGCCCGGATGCCACACGCAGGCACGCTCGCTCGATGGTGTGATGGGCCGGATTCGCGAGGCGATCGAACTCTGCCTAGAGGTCGAAGGCGTGCCAATCGGCGGCTTCTGGTTGGTCGCTGTGCAGGAATCGGCCAAGTGCTGAATCAGCCCTTGAGCAGACTACTCGCTTCCCAATGTCGAAGCACTTACGGTGAACACAAATGGTCGTTCTTGAGATTGTCTCCGTTACGGCGGCGGTTATTAGCGCGGTCGGTGGTGCATTCGCGGCGTGGGCCGCTTTCCGTTCTGCCGGCTCTGCCAGGATTGCCGAGCAAGCAGTGATGGATGCTGAACGAAGATCATCCCTTCTAAGCATTGGGAGCACAGCGGCTGAAGTGATCATTGAAGCTGAGCGGTTTCGTGATCGTGCGAAGAGCCTCAAAATCGCTTACTCGTCCTTGGCCGTGGTTGCCGGCCAGCTCGGAGGTTCCCGGGAGGGGCTAGCCCATGCGACGGTGGACGAAAAGCTGAAGTATGCTGCCAAGTTGCATGAGAGCGTGAACTCGTTCGCAGGTGGAACAACTGCTTTGGACGATTTGCCCTTGGTAGAACTCGACCGCGCTCAGTTGAGAGTCACTAATGCACGCACGGAATTGCGAGCGATGAGGGAGGACCTCGAACGCGATCTCTCGTCGCTTGAAGCGCAGATTGCTGAGTACCGGAGGCAACAGATTCAGCGGTAGGGGGCGGAGGCTTCTTGGGCCCGAGAACGGTCCGCGAATTCAGCTGAGCATCTCGGTATGCCAGGTGGTATAACGAAAAGTATGAAGACTGCGGTTTCAGTGGACGACGCGCTCATGGAGCAGGCCGACAAGGCTGCTCGCGATCTCGGGTTGAGCCGCAGCGCTTTGGTCGCCGAGGCGTTGCGTGTCTTTCTGCGGCTCCGGCGGCAGGCCCAAGTCACCGAGCAGTTGAACCGGGCGTACGCGAGCGAGCCGAGCCATGAGCAGAGGCGGCTGGTGAGGAAACTCAAGACGAAACTGCCCGTCCAGGACGCCTGGTGAAAGAGATCCGCCAGGGCGACGTCTATTGGCTCGATTTTGGGCCTTCCTCGGGTTCCGGGCCGGCCGAGCGGCACCCGTGCGTTGTCGTGCAAAGCGACGTTTTCAATCGAAGCCGCATCGCCACCACCGTGGTGTGTCTGATCACGTCCAACTGTTCGGCGTCAACTATTTTTACCGGTCAGCGTCAACTATTTCTCCCTATCGG
>CAZLDN010000030.1:0-46470 GCA_964558355.1 uncultured Candidatus Solibacter sp. | reverse complement strand
CTTTTAATGGCTGAATTTCTTCAATCACATCGCCTCGGCCATGCGCGACAGCCTCCGCACCTCATCAGCCGGCATCCGTTTCGCGATCCTCAACAACTGCGCAAGAGATTCTCGGTTGCGACGAAGTTCGTTCGGGTCGAGCATCTCTTCGGGAACGTCGAAGTTCGCAATGTGCCGCGACAGCTTGCGGATCATCGGGACGTAATGCTGTCGGACGCCGAGCGAGCTGATTCCGTGATGAGCTAACGCTCCGCAGTTCTCATCAAGACACTCGTAGGCTGTAAGGCTCGCGCTGCGTATCTTCTTCGGCGTCAGCTCGCCGATGCCAGCGATCGTACTGAGCCGTTTGAGTTCTGATCGCACGAAGCGAACGGAGCCCGGCTTGACCATGAACAGCGAACCGCAGGCGGGCTTGCCGCTCGGATCGGTCGTGATCCGCAGCAGGTTCGCGAGATTCCGCCTGACTGTGTTTGTGATGGGATAGGCGTACAGCGCGCCGGTCTTTCGGCCGCGAGCCAATTCAACGCGAGGGAACTGCTCTCCGGGCTTGTCAAAAATGTTCGCCGTCGTCAGCCGGAAGATGTCGCCGTTGCGAAGCGGCCAGTGATACGCGAGCACGACGAATGCCTGCCACCACCAAGTTCTTTCTTGCTGAGTCCACTTTGTCGGCCATGCCGCCTGTTCGCAGACCGCGTACAGCTTGCCCAGCTCGCTCACGGCCGGCGGCTGCGGGTTCGGAGCCGGTTCGTCCAACCGCTTTACGGCCGCTGGAAACGGCTGGCCGGTCTTCTGCAACAGGAACACGATGTCGGCGACGGTGTCATTGATTGTGACCGGACTGAGCGCCTTCTCGGTCGCGGCCTTTTGGAACGTCGCGACATACTCAGTGGTGATTGGCAACATGGCCGTCGCATGACGGCACCAGCAGTTGACCCGATATCGCAACTTCCCCGCCGACGGCAGATCGCCAGCGAGTCTGAGGAACTCGGAAAGTACATCGCGAATAGTGGACATCGGAGCTACACAAAAGGCGTAGCTCGCTCCATCGGACGGCCTCGATTGCCGACTCCATCCTCGGACATCTCCAGTCCGGCAAAATCTTCTGACACGGAAAGCTGTGCCGGTTATTTCGGCGGCGTGTCGGCGATTCGACTACGAACCTGACCACCTGAGTTACCAATGCACGCATCTACGTTCGGGACGTAGAGGTCGCAGGTTCAAATCCTGTCATCCCGACCTTGTTCTTTGGAAATCGTTAGGAATCTTGAGATTTTCCGCCCCAGAGCCAGGCTCCGACGGCGATCAGGACGCCCACGAAGACCCAATTGGCGATTTGCTCGTTTTCGCTGGGTGGCGGATTGTCGGGAAAGGCAAGGGCCGCGATTCCCACCAGGGCACCGATGCCGGCACTCAGGCACGCCAGAGCCCGCTTCAGGAGCACGAATGGGGGGAGTTTTGGTGATGGCTGCGATTCGGTCATGGACTTGTTCCTTGCTCAAAGAGGATACGAGTGTTCAACGGGGAGATCATTGCATCCGTGCCGAGAACGCAATGCAAGAGAAAGAGGGCCGGAGTCGGCGGCTACCGACTCCGGCCGAGAAATCTCACCCCATCGCAAGGAGGGAGACGTGGAACCCAAACGCAAAGAAGTGATTCGAATTGACCGCCCGAAATCCCAAGCAACGACTCAATCAGAACAAGCCAAGAAATCAAACCGGATTATTGTGATCAAGGGCAAGCCACCCGGCGCGGTCTCAGATAAGCATTAGCAAGTCGGTTTTGCCTTTGCAAGTATCAACGCAATCGGTAAATTTAGGGAATGAAGATGCAGACACTACCATCGAAAACAGTCTTCACAGTGACAGAAGCCGCAGATCTCTGTGGTAAAACGACTGGAAGAATCCGGCAAATCTGCCGAGCGGAGAAGCTCGGAAAAGAGATTCACCCCAACCTGCGTCTGCTTTCGTCCGCAGATATTGCTTGGCTCGAAGCCTACTTTGCGGAGTCTGGGCATAAATTTAAAAAGGTCACTTGACGGAATTACCGACTTCAGTATCTTGTCCGCCGTCCTGCACGGATGGCGGTTGGTGGCTCAATGAGAGGGCCGGCCTCCTGATTGCAGGGGGCCGGCCCTTTTTCGTTGGGATGCGAACCAATGGTCACGGACTTGAACGAAGCCCCGAGCATGACGCACGCTCGGCGGCGAACTCAGAAGACCATCGGGCTGGCCGAGCGGATCGAGGTTCTCAAAGCGCGCCTCGGCGTCTGCGTGGTCACTCTGGAAACCTTGATCGAACTCAACAAGGTCGATCCGGCGTTTCATGAGACGATGCAGCGAGTCATCCGTCACGGCAACGAGGCTCTCGCGAACGCGAATTAGGAACGACGCGATGCGAAAGACGACACTCAGGTTTGAACTTGGCACGATGCTGGACGAAGACGGCATCGGGCTGAACGGCGTGGAGCGAGCGGCGATGGGAGCGGTTGCGACCGCACGCTTGGCCGATTGCTTGGCCGTGGCCGGTGGACGACATGCCGCCGATGGGGAAGAGAGAACCGGCCATCCCGTCAGGGTTCCGAACACAGACGACGCTCAACCGTCTGTCCGCCGCCCCGCGCTGCCGGTCGGAGCGCCCCGAAACCGCTCCGACCGGCTCTTTTCCAACAATCAACCGGTCTCGTTGTCGGTGATCTTCGGCACTGGCGATGCCTGTGACGACGTTGACGCCGAGGCGGTCTGTGGCGCGTGCTTCTGCGAGCGTTGGCAATGCCAGTGTCTTGACGGCAAAGGCTCGGCTCCTTTGCCGTGATAACGAACTGCTGCCGGCGTGTGTCCGGCAGCGGTCAGCCGGATCGTCTTTGGAGAGCCGATCCGACTGAGTGTCTTCTGAAAGATCGCCGGCGGGGCGTTGTCAGCGTCCCGCCGGCACTTTGAAACCGGGTTTCCATCAGGAGTGTTCGAGTGTCAGAGTTTCACTTCAAATTGGGACAGGCGGATGCAAAAGCGGGGCGGCACGTCGAACCGCCTGGCTGTAACGATCTTGATCTCAGTGATTGGAGAAAAGGACACGGCCCCGGATCGATCCAGCGCCCACAAACCACCAATAACCCTCCGCCGGTCGCGGCACGGACTGTCGCGGCTAGAGACCCTCGGCCCTACACCCCCTTCAGCACGTCATTGACCAAGCGAAAGTCCACGAGTGGGGCGCGAACCCCTGAAGTGGCTACGCCCGCGGAGCCTCGGAAATCGTCGCCGGCCGCGTCTATTGTTGCGCCATCAAGGCCGGTGATGGGCCTGTTCGGACCGATCGAAGTGGCCGCCAGCGAGAAGCCGCCAGCGATCAAGGCTCCCGCGCCGATCCCTGACGTCGATCGTGATGGCGAACTGGAGATATTGCAAAGCATTGGAATTGGACAGTCGGGGGCCGTTGAGCTGATCGCTTCCAATTGGACGCTCGATCAACTCATTTGCCAAGCCCTGGCGCAGCCGGCGGAAGACTGCGAATCGGAAACCGTTCGGCTTCCGACGGTGGTGATGTCAGCTCTGCCAATCGTGAAAGCCTATTGCTCGGCCAAGTGGCCCCAGAAAGGAATCAAGGATGAAACATCTCGAACCCGGAACCGTGCGAACATGGCGAGCCGCGATCGCGGACGCGCTCACGGAGTCACTGTCCCCGCATGTTCGTAGTCAACTCAAACAAGCCGATAAAGAAATGGCGTTTGCCCTTGGGATGCGACATGCGGAAACCGCTCGGAAACTTCCGCCCTGACAAATTCTCGGCAGCAAGCCTCGTTTCGTGACCCACTGAATCTCTGATTTCCCAGAACCCAAAACAGGAGCGACAAGGATGTTGGTCTTATCTCGCAGGGAATCGCAAACCGTTAAAATTGGCTCTGATGTGGAAGTGCGGATCATCCGCTCCCGCAACGGAATTGTCCGCCTGGGGATCGTGGCCCCTAAAGCAATTCCAATTTGTCGTCCAGAAACAAAGAAGCCGGGCTGACACCGCCACGATCAATCGCCTCGACGATTGCGGCGCGGAACGATCTCCAACGCTCCCGCACTGCGGCGGGCGAACAGCAAAAGGAAAATGAAGACATGAGCGACGAAAATAAACCACAGACCGCCCGTCCGACAGATGCGGGTTGTTCGTGTGCGGATAGGTTGTGCCATGTCGTCAAAGAGTTTTGTGGGGATCTGAAGTTCTGCGATCCGAGTTACCTGCCGCTTTTCGAGGCCATTGAGGCTTATGAGAGTGAGCAGTCACACCGTTCATTGCCGGTAACTGCGGACTGGCTTAGGGAGATTGGAATAGCCCAATCGAAAGATGACGAACTGAAATAGATGTGTCAGAGAACCGAATTCTTTTGGCACCCAGGAACACAAGCATTCGGCATCCCAGGCGTGATCTACTGACAGAACCCAACGCGGGGCGACGTCGTGGACCTGATGCGAGTGCTAAAGGTCGAGGTTTGAGTCACACGAACGCTTTGGCACTGATGCGCCGCGAAGAGGAATAGATGATGGCAACCACAAAAGATAAACGAGCGACCAGAAACCCGGCGGCAGCAGATGCCAATTGTTCTGCGGTCGAACACGAACATTCGTGCTGCTCGAACAACAACGGATGCTTCACGACGTTTATTGGCTGTCGTGTCGTTGGAGTGTTGAAAAACGCCCTCCCTCTTGGGCGAGCGGACTTAGCCTGCGGAAACAGAACGCTTGTCTTCGAGTGTGGGTGGGGACTGACAATCGCAAATAATGGTTCGTGTTGGATTGAGTCGCCGAGTGAGATCGAAAGCGCGGCGAATAAAGTTGCGGATCACCTGAAAGAGACAATCGCGGCGCTCAAGGGAGTGCTGCAACTGGCGGAGTAGTGCGATGAATTGGGGATGGGTTCTTGGAGTCCTCGCGTGCGTGCAGTTGTGGAGACTGATGCGACGCGATGGTAAATAAATCCGCAGAACGCTTTGGCTTCCGTGCTTCGGCATGGAGGCCGAAGTCATCGGACAGCCAATTGTTCACGCTCCAGAATAGAGGCATGATGAGAGCTAAAATTCGATGGATGATCCGAAAAGACATGCCGGACGTGATGCGCATCGAGCGCGGATCATTCGACTGGCCGTGGTGCGAGGAAGACTTTATGAACTGCCTTCGACAGCGGAACTGCATCGGGATGATCGTCGAGCGCGACGACGAAATGGTTGGCTTCATGGTTTACGAACTGTTCCGATCCACGATCCACGTCCTGAACTTCGCGATCGCCACGGAGCATCGCAACCGAGGCTACGGCCGAGCGATGGTGGACTGTCTGAAATCGAAGATCGACCAGCAAAAACGCCAGCGGATCACGTTAGAAGTCTCCGATTCGAACATCGACGCGCAACGGTTTTTCAAGGCGATGGGCTTCAAGGCGTCGCGAGTCATTCCAGGAATGTACGACAACACGTCGGACGCGGCCTACGAGATGAAATGGAACGCGAGCGGTGACGTCGATGATTTCGATTGGCATGAGATCGCAGACGGACAGGCGAAGGTGTTCGAGGTAGCGTGAACGCTCCCGCACAAATGCGGCGCAAGAAAGAAGAGACCATGACTGACACGAAAACGATCGAACCGCCAACAACCTCGCCATCAAATGATGCAGCTTGTTCTGCGGCAAAGTCGATCACGGAGATTCGCCGGCTGATTCCGGCGTACCATTTTGAGTTCCTGGATTTAGCGCGCTGCGAGGTGATCAATCGCGTTCCTGTCGGCCGTGGCTGGGTGTATGTGATCGGGCAAACTGGAGACGCGGCATACGAGTGGATCGCACACACGCAATCGCAAGAAATTCGGTTTTCGAGTTGTGGATATGGCAGCCTCGCGGCCGCATTGCGTGATGGCCTGGTTGTCGGTTGCGGCGACGAGGACGTGGCGGCCACCGATGAGGGGATAACAATTCAGGTAGCGGAGTAAGTCCGCAGAACGCTCCGCATACTTTGGCCGCGAACATAGAAAGACAATCACTATGCCAACAGACACACAACCGCCAACCGCTTCGGCTCAAAGTCATGCGGTTGTTCAGGGGCGAACGGAGTTTTCCATTTCGTTGTGCGGTGAACTCTACAGCGGTCGCTACCAGACTCGCCAAGAGGCGATCGACGATGGGTTGTCGCGGTATGAGGACGAGGGGCATTTCTACGTCGGAGAAAATGTGCCGCCGCGACAGCCAGAGGAATTCTGGAGTTGCGAGACTTGGCTCGATCATGTGTCGGAGCAGGATGACTACTGCAACGAGTGGGCAGACTCGTGGGATAGGTCTAATCGCGAGCAGAGGTCCGAGTTGGAGTTAGCGGTCAAGGATGTCTTGGCTGCGTGGTTGGACCGCCACAAGTTGCGGCCGAAGTTTTGGAACGTCGAGAAGGCGCAGAAGTACGAAATCCGGGACGAGCAAGCGGTGCCAGTCCCCTGAACGCTTGAATTTCGTGGTCGCGACCAGCGGCATCTGACCACGAACGACTTCGCCGCGATCCACGACAATTCATTGTTCAAGATTCCGAGACCAGCGATGCGGCACAAAGATGGCGATTGGAACATCCCAGAGAAGAACCTGAATTGGGAGCACGTTACTTGCGCGCTGCTCATGGATGTTCGCGACGAACTGAAACGACTCAATGAGACGCTCCAAGTTCTTCGCTGCCCAAACTTCCATGCCATTCCAGGCAAGCTCGACCGGATTCGATTGAACACGACGAAACCGAAGAAGCGCAAACCACGCAAGATATCTTGAACGCCTGAACGTTGCGGCGTACTCGTCCGCAACCGTTCATTGTTCAAACTCTTTTAGGTGATGCGATGATTGAGATTTCACGACGCGAACTGATGAAGACGGCGCTGATCGCCGCAATCGCTCCGGTGATCCCGGCGACGGCCAGCGCGGTCAAAGTGCCGCTTCCTGTCTTCACCGAGTTTGTTGGCGAGTATTGGCGAACGGCGTATCGGTTCGATCTGCCGTTCGCTCAAGGCGGATTCTTGTTCGCGACTGACTCTCGCGTTTTGATCCGCGTTCCAACATCGCGACGCGATGATCTTCCTCCGGCGGATGTCGGGCAACGTCAGCGAGAATTTCCACCAGTTGCGAAGGTTTGGAACGACTACGCATCGACCGAAGGCGAGTGGCGACCGTGGCCTGAGCAGCAATGGCTTATTGATCCCGCTGAGACGTGTGGAACGCTCGAAGGGGAAGAATGCGTTAATTGCGAAGGCGCAGGATGCACGGCCTGCGTTGGTACGGGATACGAGTCACCGGCAAAGACCTGTCGAGTGTGTCGCGGGACCGGCTTTTGGATGGCGCAGCGAGTCGCAGGCCGAACGGTCGCGGCGAAGTTCGACTGGAAGTTGCGGCAGTGTCTTCCTAGTCCTTTGGAGTTTCTCGACGACGGACTGGGTGACGGAAAGAACCCTGTGCGGTTTCGATTCAACGGCGGTGAAGGCTTGCTGATGCCGTTGGAGGATGACAGCAAGTTCCGACGAATGACGGGAATCGAGAAGGCGCGGCTAGTAGTTTGAACTGGTGATTTAACGACTTAGCCGTGCTTTGATGCGCGGGGAGTGACGGAGCGACGGTACGGAACGGAGGCCATGACCACTCAGTAGGGGGCGGATCATGGAACAGAATCGACCGGAGTTTTGGAATGTGTTTGGTGAGGCGTTACTTGCGGCGTGCCGAGAGCATGGCGTTCGACCGGAGATCGCGGAGAGGTATCGCAAATGTTGTGTGCATTTCTTGACGTGGCTCAAGGGGGATGGCGAGTGGGTCAAGCCGTCCACGGTGACTCGACCGCGGATCGAGCAGTATCTCGATCACATCGGCCGCGAGTTGCGGTTGGCGGTGTCGCATCAGCTCTTTGCGTTTTGGTGCTTGGAGTTTGTCTATCGGCATGTGCTCGAGAGTCCGATCGTCTTGAATGCGGAAGCCGAACTCATGCAGCGATTGGCGGACAAGATCAGCCAGCTTGGGCACTCGGCGAAGACCGAGAAGACCTACTCGCATTGGGTGCTGGATTTCTTCCGGTTCCACAACATCCGTCCCTGGCAGACGACGCAGCGTTTGTTTCTGACCAGGGAGCACGTCGAAGCCTATCTGACTCATCTGGCCGTCAAGCGTTCGGTGTCCGAGACGACTCAGAATTGCGCCATGCACGGGGTGCTCTATCTCGCGAAGAACGTCTACCACATCGAGATCCAGGGCATCGACGCTCTGCGGGCCAAGCGACCGCAGACGCTGCCGGAGATCCTCAGTCAGCAGCAAGTCGCGACTGTCTTGGATGCGCTCAGCGGGGAGAGCCTCTTACTTTCGATGCTCGGCTATGGAGTTGGCGCACGGGTTTCAGAAGCCTGCGGTTTGCGCGTCAGAGATATCAACTTCGATCGAAAGCAGATCATCATTCGCTGCGCCAAGGGGATGGTCGATCGCGTCGTGCCGCTGCCAGCGGTGCTGATCGAACCGCTGCGAGAGCAGATCGAGAAGGCTCGGCGACTGCACGAACTGGACACGAAGGCCGGGCTGTGCCGTGTGCCGCTGTTCAACGCCTTCGATCGCAAGTCGCCGGAAGCCGAGAAGCAATTCTGTTGGTTCTGGGTGTTTCCGTCCTACAAGCGGAGCACGGACCCGAAGAGCGGCAAGATTGGACGCTGGCACGTCAACGAATCGAACGTCAACCGCGTGGTCTCGCAGGCTGCTCGGCGATTGAAGCTAGATTTCCGGATGCACTTCCACGTCTGGCGGCATTGCTTCGCGACCCATTTCCTCGATTGCGGCGGAAACATTCGCAAGCTGCAAACCATGATGGGCCACAAGTCGCTCGAGACGACCATGAGGTACACACACGTCGCACTGACGGGAGTCTCGGCGGAACTCAGCCCGCTCGACTTGCTGCAAAAGTTCGTCACACGAGCGAAGCCGGTCACGGCTGAGAAGCGAGACACGGTCAGATTTCCCATCCGGCAACACGCCGGATGATCATTCAGGATTTTGAAACGGATTTCACGGCATGGCGGCCAAGGCGATTAACCTGCACGAAGCCTGGAGTAAGTGGAAGCGGCGCGTCCGCATCGACTTGGTTCACCAGCTTCCGTTGCGTGGCACGCCAAAGGTGATCCTGGGGAAGATCAACGACAAGATTGGGTTCAACGAGTGGTGTTGGCCGTCGGTGGACTGGTTGGCGAAGGAAGCCGGTTGCTGCGAGCGAACCGTGCAAAATATCCTCGCCCAACTCAAAAAGCTCAACCTGATTGAAACGGAAGAGCGGTACGAGCCGAAGACGGGTCGCCAGCAATCCAACTTCCTGCGGATCGTCTGGCCGACGATCGGCCGCATGACCAAGACGAAGCCGTTGAGCGTGTTGGCTCGACCGGCTCGCTTGTCCACCTCGAAACCGCTCCCAAAAATTTTGGCGACGTCGTCAGTTGCACCGGGAGGGTGCAAACCTTGCGGGGGGAGGGTGCAACCCGTTGCGGGGGGAGGGTGCAACCTGGCTGCACCCCTTGAATTCAATAGAAGAGCCATTGGAAATCCAATTGAAAGCCATTCTCCGGGCAATGGCGATTTTCAATCAGATTTCAATGGCTCTGGCAGTCCGGCGGTCGCCGTCCGGTTGGCTCAGACGCCAACGCCAAGGGAGGGCGAGGCTCCCGCCGAGCCGTCAGGCCGACCACGCATCGAACGCGGCTCGGCGGGAGCCTCGCCCTCCCGGAAGCGTTCTGCAAGCGGTGGCTGGCCTGCTCCACTCACGCTGGATGGTCTCAAGGATCGGTTCCTGCTGACGCTGAACTTTCATCACGCTCGGCGACAAGGCTGGGTCCGCGAAGACGACGAGGCCCGCTTCAAGACGCTCGCCGCGTCGATTGTGGACCGGTACGAGCATCCTCCGCCAGGACGGCGACGGATTCAAGACGTCGGAGCCACGTTCACGAATTGCGTGAAACGGAAGCTCTGGTTCGGAGCCGCCAAACACGAAGAGACGGCCATCGGCAAGCCGAAACGCGAAGCGAGTTATTCCCCATGACCAGTGTTCGGCACTTGATCGAGCTGCACATGGCGGACGTGGCCTACTCGGTCGCGTTTGTCCGCGATGCTGTGGGGAAGTGGCACGCGGAAGTGACCTTACCCGACGGCAGTCAATGGCCGTTCCGGCAAGACGACTTCGGCCCGTTCCATCCCTGCGACCAACATGCCGAGCGTTTGGTTTGGGTGGCGGTTGGCATGGTGAATTCCGGGAGGGCCGCATGAAGACGCTCGAAGTCACCGCGTCGCAGAAAACCTTAATTCAGATTCGCCGCGCGGCTTTGAAAGGCAAAGTGGCGTTGTCGAAGCTGCTGGAAGACTGCTCGAAGTTCAATCAGAACAACCCGGCGGAGTTGGCTTTGAATCCGGCCCGGAAGCGGATGGGCGACGCGGTCGATTCGCTGATGGACCTGATGAACCAATGCAGCGCCCGCGAACGCACGATCGACCGGCTGGAACAGGAGGACGCATGACGCTGACACTCTCCCGGCAAGTGAGCGAAGGGGAATTCATGCAACAGGTGATTCAGCTCGCCAAAATCATGGGTTGGAAGGTCTATCATACGCAGGACTCGCGCAAGTCCGTGGAAGGCTTTCCCGATCTGGTGCTACTGCGACGGAAACGGATGATCGTGGCCGAATTGAAGAGTCTCAGCGGTCGTACGACGAATCAGCAGACGGAATGGCTGAACGCCTTCCGTGTCGCTGAGGTGCAAACCTATTTGTGGACTCCGGATGACTGGCCGGAGATCGAGCGGGAACTGCGTGCAGAATCGCAAATCGACCGAAGTCATCCATAAGGACTGTGTCGCAAGGAATGTCACGATGACGAACGAAGAGGGATTGATTACCGAAGCTCAGGCTGCCATCAGTGAAACCAATTGGACGTTGGGGCGATTGGCTGACCGATGGCTCGCCGATTACGCCTGCGGCCGGAGCCTGGAGGAATTGGCGAACGTCCTCAAAACGAATTCGGGTTGGTTGGCCGCGTATTGCCGGATTTATAGGCTTTACCACGAAATTCGGCCGTCGTATCCCCGCTTGCGGTGGGTTCATTTCTTGATGGTGGAAGGCTGGTCTAATTCGCAAGACGCTCTGGAATGGGCCAATGCCAACGGGGCCACGGTCGGCGAGCTGGCCGCTTGGCAACGGCTGCAAGTCTCGGTAACGGATACACCGCCAACGCTCGAACCTGACGCTCCGTAAATGGCACGAACTTCAGAAACAGACTGGCGGAAGTGGACCGCCGAAGCGGCCAAGATGCTGCTCGGTCGGGTCTCGGAAAGTGACTGGAATACCTGGCGAAAACAGCGGCGAATCTCCGCCGAAAAGCTGTCGCAACTGCAAGAGGATGCCAAGGCGGAAATCTCCAAAGCGGTCAGGATCGACCTGGCCGTCGAGTTTCAACGGGCGCGGGACAGCATCGAAGAGACTAAGTCGCGGATGGATCGCATCTTTGAGATTGCCACCGAGGGGGTGCCGGTCGTTTGCGAAGATCCCGAAGCGTACAAGGCGGAAGTCGAGAAAGCCGCGCAGGTGTTGAAGGGGCTGACGCAAGCGGTGGCCGCGTCGAATGTGCGGCTGCAATCCGATAAGGCGCTCATCAGTTTGCTGGGGCTGGTGGCTCCCAGCGGAGGACTGGACTCCGAATCGAGCGAACTGACGGAAGCGGTGCAATTGCATTTGGTGCCGCTGCAATTGACCGATGCGGACTCTCCGCCGTCGGAGCATGTGCGGCTGGCGGCGTCCAAGATTCTGGAGCTTCTGGCGGCACGTCCGCCGGTGCTGGGTGTGGTGGGATAACCGACAAAAGGGCAATGGATGCCGGCGACACTTCAAAAGCAGCAATACGAACGGCACAAGGAGCGGACCCGCGCGCGACAAGCCGATTTGTCTTCGGCTGGCCGAGAGCTCTACCCCTTGCCGCCGGTCGCGAATCCCCAGCGGAAGCTGGACGCTCTGCGGTCGCTGCGCGTCTTCTGTGAGATCTATTTCGCGGAGACGTTCAATCTGGCTTGGTCGAACGACCATCTGGAATTTATCGCACAGCTCGAACGAGCGGTGATTGCCGGCTGCCAGAAGGTGCAAGCCATGCCGCGCGGCAACGGCAAGACATCCCTTTGCCAGGCCGCCGCGTTGTGGGCCGTGCTGCGGGGTTCCCGGCGCTTCGTGGTCATCGTGGGCTCCACTTCGACCAAGGGGAGCGAAATCCTCGAAGACATCCGCGAGCAGCTCGAAACCAACGAGATGCTCGGCGAAGACTTCCCGGACAGCATTGGAGTCATCCAATCGCTCGGTCAAACCTACCAGAAGCTGCCGCTGTACCGCGGCGAACCGGTGAAGGTGCGGATGAAGGCCAAGCTGATCCGGTTGCCGCAAATTCCAGGAGCGGTCGGCGGCGGAGCGGTCTTCTACGCCGACGGCATTCTCGGCAAGGGTCTCCGCGGCTTGAAGAAACGCCGAAAAGGGGAGTCCCTGCGGCCCGATCTGGTGCTGATCGATGATCCGCAGGACGACGATTCAGCGATTTCGCCGCTGCAAAACGCCAAGCGGCTGAAGATCATCAAGGGGACGATCCTGGGTCTGGCCGGGCCACGTACGAAGCTGGCGGTGCTCGCGGCGGTCACGGTCATCGCCAAGAACGACCTGGCCGATCAGTTGCTCGATCGGCAGCTCTATCCCGCTTGGCACGGTTCGCGGACGAAGTTCATCTCCAAGGTCCCGGAGTCTCCGTTGTGGGATGAGTATTGGGGGCTGCGAGCCAACGCCCAGCGGGCCGGGGATCATCTGTTTCGAACCGCGACGGAGTTCTATCAGGCGCATCAGGCCGAGATGGACGGCGACACCGTCGCGAGCTGGCCAGATCGTTTCGAGGAGGGGGAAATCAGCGGGATTCAGCGTGCCATGAACATCATTCAGGATCGTGGCCGGGATGCGTTCTACGCCGAGTTTCAAAACGATCCGCTGGCGATCGGCGGCGACATCGTCCGCCTGGAAGCCCGCGACGTGCGGGAGAAGCTGAATCATCTGCGAATGGGTGTCGTGCCCGATTGGGCCACACATCTGGTCTTCGACATCGACGTGCAGGACTCGATCCTGTTCTATCAGGTCAAGGCGGGCCGGGATGGGTTTGAAACGTCCGTCGTCGAATACGGCTGCTATCCCAAGCAAAGCCGCCGCTATTTCGCGGTGCGTGAGGTCAAGAACACTCTGATGCGAAAGCTGCTGGCCGATCAGCCAGGTGGCGAAGGCGCGGCGATGCCCACCCGCAGCGATCAGGACATGCGGAGCGGTTCCACGTTGCCAGTCAAGAAAGAGCAAGCCATCTACGCCGGGCTGATGCACCTGGCCAACGAACTCTGTGGCCGAGGTTGGAAACGAGAGAACGGAACCGATGCCCTGATCAATCTGGGGACCATCGACGCGCAGGACGGAGATCACCGCTCGATCGTGTATCAGGTCTGCCGGGAATCCCGATTCAAGCATCTGCTGCTGCCGCGTCACGGCAAGGGGATCGGAGCCAAAGACACGCCGATGACGGAATGGACGAAGCGGCCGGCGATGCTCGATCAAGTCGGCGATGAGTGGCGAAAGGGTCTGAGCCAAAACGAGCGGCAGTTTCGCTTGCTGTTCGACAGCAACCATTGGAAGAGCTTCAGCCAGCGCCGCTGGATGACGGTTCCCGGGGCGGCCGGCTGCTGCACGATGTTTGAAAGTTCGCCCGCCGGGCGTGGTCCGGATTTGCATCTGATGTTTGCCGACCACAAAACGGCCGAATATCCGACGCGAGTCACGGCCAAGACTAAGAACGGGGACCGCACCGTCGATGAGTGGCGGATGTTACCCGGCAAGAGTGAGAACCATTGGGGCGATACCGACGTGGCCTGCGACGTCGCGCTGAGTGTCTGCGGCGTGAAGATCCTTGACTTGCGAGTTCCGATTGGTCCGCAGCCGCGTGTGTTCAAGAAAACGGATTTGCCACGGAGGATTCGTTGATGCCTGCGGAAATGATTGCTCCGAGCTGTCCCAAGTGCCAAGCCGCCTGCGAGCGTGACGACTCGGGCTTCTGGAAGTGTGGCGAGTGTCATTGGCGTTCGTTTGCGGAGCGCTCGTCCCCCGTGGCTGGCGTGCGCTGTCCAAATGCCGAATGTCGCAGCCCCTTTCATCGCACCGTGCGAACCGTTCCCAAGGTCAACAACATGATCTGGCGGTATCGCATCTGCCAGCATTGCGGCACAAGGTTTCGCACCGAAGAACGCATCTCGGTGGGATAACAGCTATAGCGGTTCCATAGGTGGAATCATATCTTTGGGATTCGCCGCTGTTTGTGTGACAGCGGCTTGAGTCTTACGCTGGATTGGCTTTGATACGCCACTATGTCAGCGACCACCACACGCATCGAGACCGTGGCCTCTCAGTCCAAGAAAGTTTGGACCGAAGAAGGTGGTCACGAGAATCAGGATTTGAAGTCCTTGATTGAGGCCGATCAGTACCTCGAAAGCAAAGCGGCGGCGGTGGCCAGCAACTCGTCGAACCCGCTGGGTGCCATCGGCATCCGCATGTTCAAGGGTCGGCCCCCCGGAGCGGTCAGCGAACACGCTTGAAAGTCGTTCATGTTTGAATGGTTCTCACGTCTGAGGAATCGCGGAGCGGTGCAAGCGACTCCGGCCCCACTGGGTCGGATTGCGGCCCGGTACGACGCGGCTCAGATCACGGATGAGAACAAACGGCATTGGGCCTGGGCGGATGGCTTGTCGGCACGGTCGGCGAATTCTCCCGATGTGCGGCAGCGGTTGCGCAAAAACTCGCGGTATGAAACCGCCAACAATTCCATCGCCAATGGCATGGTGCAAACGCTGGCGAATGACGTTGTCGGAACCGGTCCCCGGTTGCAAATGAAGCTGCGATCGAAGCCGGCGAATCAGCGGATTGAAGCACTGCATCGGGATTGGTCGGCGGCGATTGATTTCGCGGGCAAGCTCCGAACTCGGCGTCGTGCTCGCTGCGTTGATGGCGAAGGTTTCGCCAAGCTGATCACCAACAAGCGACTGCCGTTGCCGGTCAAGCTGGATCTGTCACTGATCGAAGCCGAGATGGTCACGACGCCGTGGCTGGGTCAGCTCGATCGGAACAAGGTGGATGGGATCGACTTTGATTCCGACGGCAATCCGGTGACGTATCACATTCTGAAGGATCACCCCGGCGATGTGGGGCCGCTGACGTTGCAGGCCGTGCCGCATGACGCGCGGTATGTGCTGCATTCGTTTCGACGCGATCGTCCGGGGCAAGTGCGTGGTATCCCGGAGATCACCCCGGCGTTGCCGCTGTTTGCTCTGCGTCGGCGGTTCATGCTGGCGACGATTATGGCGGCCGAAGGGGCGGCGAATTACACGGCGATTCTGCACACGGAACATCCCGGCATCGGCGTCCCGGACGATGTGCCGGTGTTCGAGTCGTTCGATCAGGAACGCAATTCGTACATGGCGATCCCACGCGGTTGGGATTTGAAGCAACTGGCTTCGGAGCATCCGGCAGACACGTTCGAGATGTTCGATCGGGCCATCATCCGCGAGATGTCCCGCTGTATTCTGATGCCCTACCTGATTGCGGCCGGCGACAGCAGCGCCAGTAACTTCGCCTCGGCTCAGCTCGACACGCTGGGATATTGGTCGGCCATCGACATCGAACGTGACTGCGATCTGGCCTGGGATTGCTCGCGAATTCATCGGGAGTGGTTGCTGGAAGCGGAAGCGTCAGGGGTGATCGACATCGACGGCGACGAGATGGAGCGGATTTCCCGAGGTGAATGCCTGTGGGAATGGCAGTGGGATGCTCATCGTCACATTGACGTGGTCAAGAAAGAGAACGCTCGGCAAACGCGGCTTCAGAACTTCATGGCCTCGTTTGATACCGAGTTCGCGGCGGATGGTTTGGATTGCGAAACCGAATGGCAAAAGAACGCCGATCGGCTGGGGATCACCATCGAAGACTATCGCCGCAAGGTCAGCGAAAAGCTGTTCGCGATTCCCGGTCAAGGGAATGTCGCCGATCCAGAGACGGACGACTCCGAAGATTCTGCCAAGCCTTCCGCTCGCAAGCGATCGGCCGTCGTGCCACAGCGCACGGCCGCTCGTAACCGGGTGCCGGCGGGAGGTAAGGCATGAGTCTCAAGAGTTCTGAGAACCGACTACCGAGTTCCGAGTTCCTGGCAGCGGGAGTGGCGAAGGAGACACTGGTTTTCATCGGAGCGGACGGCGGGGATGTATTGAGCATCCAGGCCGGAAAATCGGATGGGGACAAGCTGCCGACCTTTACGGGAACGGCCTACACGGGCGGAGCCATGTGGCCGATGGGCTACGGAACTCCGGTCGTGATTGATCTGGCGTCGCTGTCCATCGCCAGCGAGCAGTTGCCAATTCTGCGCGGACATGACTCGGATCGCATCGTCGGTCATGCCAACGCTGAGGTCTCTCCGCAACGGATTAAAGTCACCAACGGCGTGATCAGCGGCAGTGGCGCGGATGCGTCCGAGGTCGTCGGGAATGCTCGCCGTGGCTTTCGCTGGCAGTTGTCGGTCGGCTGCGGCAAAGGGGATTCGGGCGAGTTGCAATTCTTGGATCGTGGCGAGTCGGTCACGGTCAACGGTCGGAAGTTCACCGGGCCAAAGTATGTGGCTCGGAATTACGTGCTGAGTGAAATTTCTTTCGTGCCGGTGGGAGCAGACACCAAGACGTCTGCGGCTTTATCGGCGGCGATGTTTTTCGAGGAAGGAGCCATCATGAAGTTTTCCGAGTGGCTGAAGGCCAATGGTATGGATCACAACACGCTGACGCCGACGCAACGCAAGGCGTGGCGAGCGGCCTTCAACGCCGATCTGCTGGCCAGCGGGCAAACGCTCGTGGCGGAAGTGGACGGCGAGGAAGACGACATCACGGCGGGGGGCGATCCCGGTGAAGAGGGTGGCGAAGACACGACCGGCGGCTCGGAAGGATCGGGCACAGAGGAGGGAACCTCCGCCGGCCGCACTCGCCGCAAGCCGCAGCGAGTCGCCACGATTGCCGGTCAAGCCGTGCATGGTGGCGATGGGGCCGCGATGGACCGCGAAACCGACGTCCGTCTGGCGAACTACCGCCAGCGGATGACCTCGGAAAGCCAACGGATGCAGGAGATTCAGGCGCTCGGCAATGCGTTCCGCTTCCCGGAAGCCAATGCCATCATCGCCACGGCGATGGAAGAGGGCTGGAACCTGGAAAAGACCGAGCTAAATCTCCGCAAGATCCAAGACCTGCGAGCCTCGCGGCCGAACGCCGAGCGACCGGGTCAATTGGGTTCGTCGATGCAGGCGAAGATTCTGGCCTCGGCCATGTGTCTGAGCGTCGGTATTCGCGAGGAAATCGCTTGCGAAGGGCTGACCGAGCAAGAAGGCAACATCGCCTGCGGGGCCGAGTATCGCAGCTACAAGCTGAACGACCTGATGCGTGAAACCATCGAGGCGGCGGCAGGGCACGGATACGGGCATCGCTGGCAAGGTGGCACAGCCAGCGACGGCTTCATCGAAGCCGCGCTGCGAGCGGATCAATTCCTGACCGGCCGTGATCCGAGTACCGGAGCGATCCGCGCCGCGAACTTCAGCACGATCAGCGTCACGGGCATCGTCAGCAACATCGCTCAGAAGAGCCTGCTGGATGGCTACGACGTCGAGGGCTTGGTCTGGGGTGACATCTGCGGTGTGCGGAACCATCCCAATTTCAAGCCGGCGACCAGCTATCGCTTTGAGGCGACGGGCGGATTCAAGAAGCTGGCTTCGACCGGTGAGCTTCAGCACATCGGCGTGACCGAGAGCAGCTTTGCGAACTCGATCGATACGCAGGGGGCGATGATCGTCCTGAGTCGTCGCATGATGATCGACGATGATTTGGGCGCGTTCAGCCGCTTGCCGGCGGAACTCGGCCGCATGGCCGCTCTGGCGATCGAGGAAGGGGTGTTCGTGATGTTCCTGTCGGGACTCGCGGACGTCAGCAACTTCCTGAAGACGTCGGGGACCAACAAGAACGTCCTGACCGGTGGCGGCAGTGCGTTGGGGATCTCCGGTCTGACGGCTGCCAAGGCATTGTTCCTGAAGCTGGTCGATGGCAACAACAAGCCGATCATGGTCAAGCCGGAGTTCATCCTGAGTGGTGTGACTCTGGAGCAAACCGCTCACGACCTGACCCACGAGGATCGGCTGATCGAGAGCACGGCCAACGCCAACGCGGTCTTCCCAAACAACCCGCACAAGCGGATGGGGCTGAAAAGCGTCGTGTCGCCGTACATCGACAACGACACGATCAAGATTCAGGGGGCGGCGATTACGGGGCAATCGACGACGAAGTGGTGGCTGTTGCCGCCGAAGTCGAAGAGCCCGGTTGTGGTGGGCTTCCTGAACGGTCAGCAGCAGCCGACCGTCCGCCAGGCGGATACCGACTTCGCCACGCTCGGCGTGCAGATGTCCGCTCACTTGGACTTCGGCGTCGGCACGGAAGAGTCGTTCCTGGTGCAGAACGCCGGGGCGTAACGGCAGGATCAGATTCGCGGTTGTGGTTCGTCAATACACCTGCCTGAAGGAGAACAAGCATGGCAGTCAATTTTGTGCAAGGGAATTACCAATCGGCGACGTTCGAGAAAGCGACGTTTCCTTGGCCGAGCAGCGTGCCGATCAGTGCTGGTGCGGTGCTGGGTCTGCCCTCGGGTTCAGGCGTGGTGGTGGCGCTGGAAGCCTACACCCAGGCCGACTACGACGCCGGCCGATCCTTTGGCCCGGCGATCGAAGGGGGCATCTGGAAGTTGCCGAAGGTCGCAAGCGTCGAAGCCTTTGGAATCGGCGACAAGGTCTTCATCGACCCGCTGGTCGGGAACGGTGTGAGCACCAACTCGCTGTACTTCTTCGGCATCTGCACGAAGGCAGCGGCGGCGGCGGCGGAAACCGTCGAGGTCTTGCTGCAACAAGACCAGAGCTTCGGCAGCGGTTCGTAACGCCTGTGAGTCTCGGCCATGTCCAACCTCTCGACAGCGTTGGGGGAGCTTCGCGACGTCCTGCGGGATGACGCGACGACTGCCGCAATCTATCGCGAGGGGGACGGGGCCGAGGTCGCGATCAACATCATCATCGCCAGCGAAAAGCTGTCGAACATCGACGAAAAAGGGACCGAAAGGCCCAGCTACGAACGGCATATCCTGGTTCCCGCGGACGAGCTGAATGCCACGGCCTACGCCGTGCCGCACGCGGGAGCACGGATCACCTACACCGATGCCAGCGGTGCCGAAATCGTGGCCGAAGTCAATCACAACGCGGACGGTCAGCCCTATCGGCTGACGAAGTCCAACGGGTTCTGGTTCCGAGTCTTCACGAAACAGTTGGTTTGAAAGGGAGTGGCGAGTGGCGAGTGGTGAGTGGCGAGCGAACCGCAGGGACGTTGGCCGATCTCACCCCTCACCCCTCACCCCTCACCCCTTGAATGGCCGCGACGATCGTTGATCTCTGCGAAGCGGTGAAGGGGGTCGTGCAAACGGCGATCACGGCGAACTACTTCGGAGCGGGTTTGACGTTCGACCTGAAACGAGTGCCGGTTATCAAGGTGCAGAACCTCGATGAGAACGACTCGAAGATTCACGTCCACATCGGACGTCTGGGAGAGAAAGGGAACAAGTCGGGCAGTCACGGGCATGTCGAGCGGCAGTTGTGTGTCGGGATCTCAGTCAGTCGCAAGCTGACCAAGACGACGTTGACGGAAGCTCAGATCCTCGCGGCGGACGATGCGTTTCAAGCCATCCTCGAAAAGTTCGAGGACTTGTTGCAGGACGAAGACCACAGTGCTCCGGGCAGCTTGGGGCCGACCTTTGACTACGTGAACTATTGGGATGCGGAATTCAATCAGCGGGGCTTGCAAGGTGGTCTGAAGGAACTGGATGACCGCCGGCAACTCGAAGCCCTGCTGTATGTCTTCTACGACAGTTATCGGAGCGTCGCGTGAAGCTCGGTCTGAAGATGTCTGACGCCAAGCGGCTGTTCTTTGATCGGCCGGCGGTGCAGGCATTGTTGACCAAAGAAGAGCGATCGCGTCTCTCACGCTTCGGGGCGTTCGTGCGGCAACGGGCGAAATCCTCGATCAAGATGAGTTCCGGCAATCAGAGCAGTGCTCCGGGTGCTCCCCCCAAAGGACACACGGACGACCTGCGAAGGCGGATTTACTTCGCCTTCGATCCCTCGCGTCGCAGCGTGGTTATGGGACCAGTGACGTTTGACAGTCGGACAGGAGAGGAATTGGCCGCTCTGGAAACAGGCGGCATGACGACGATTCGAGAAGCGGGCCGGCGACGACGCCGAGTCTTTATCCGGGCGCGGCCATTCATGTTGCCGGCCTTCCATCAGGAGTTGCCGAAAGCCTCATTCCAATGGGCCAAGGCGTAACGAAGGAGCAGTTTCATGTCCGAATTGACCTACACACGCGGCAAGCTGTGTCGCCTGTACTTTGACGTGGCAGATGCCCCGACGTTCGCCACCCCCACGATGGTGGAAATCGGATACTTCGAGGAAGGGGGCTTGAACCCCGGACTCGAACAAGAGCAGATCCATCCGCGAGCGGGTCGCGGTGTGATCTCAACCGTGACGACCGGCATCGAGCCGACAATCGCCGGCAAACTGCACTACATGAAGGGCTTGTCCACGGACATCTGGAACCTGTTCCGCAAGCGGGTCTATCAGGCCAGCACGATGGGCCTGCCCATGCTGGTCGAAGCCTGCTACGGCGACCGGACCACGACCGGCAACAAGGGCTGCCTGTTGCGAGCCACCGTCACCAAGTTCGATGAGAAGCAAGACAAGCACGTCTTCGCCGAAATCGAACTGAAACCGGCGATCCCGGACAGCGACGGGAACATCTACACGTACTACGAAGTTGGCTCGTAAGCCAACCCAATCAGCACTTCTTTTTCAAAGGGATCGTTGATGCGAACGATCACGGATGATGCCGGGCGGACGTACCGCCTGCAAATCGACTTTGCCGCCATCCGCCGTTTGAAGGCGGATGGCGTCTGTCGCCTCGATCGGCTGGACCCGCGAAGTCTCAATGAGTTCCTCTCGGATCTGATCGAGACCTCGCTGTTGCCGATGGATTTCCTGTGGTGTCTGTGTCAGGACGAACTGATTCAGGCGGGATGCCGCTCGGCCGATGATGTCGAGAAGGTCTTCAGCCTGGAAAAGTTGTTTCTGGCAGCCAAAGAGATCGGCGAGGAAGTGCTGGCTTTTTCCCTGAGCCGGGATCGGACGGGAGCGATCTCCGGCTTGGTTCGGACTTTTCGGACGGCGATTACCTCAATCACCAACGCGCTGGCGATGCGGAAGCTGGCGGCCGACGAGTTCACGAAGCTCCCCGAATCGTTCTACGAAGCTGCCATTTCCGACGACGAGAATGCTCGGAGAGTCGCCCTTGCGACGATTGCCGCTCCGCCGAGTTCTGGGAATACGTCTGGCAACTCTCCGGATTCAGTGGCATTGGACAGCTTGACGGCTGGAGCCTCCGGGGACTCCGTCACGCCGCCCGCGGTCGCTGCGAACTTGCCTCCCGACACGCCGCCGCCATCGCCAACAGCAGCGGAAACCTAGAACGACCCTATGACTGGCGGGAGCTGTCGCCGCTACACGGCCTGCCCCCGCAAGAACCTGACGCGGACGACGCCGAACAGGTCATCGACGCGATGATCGACGTCGCCCAACGCACTGGACAAGGAAAAGTCACCGTTCGCAGCCGAGCCGAACAGCTCGCCTCGACGGTCGCAGTCGCGAAAGGCTGATGCCATGTGGAAATCGTTGCTCACGCTGGGAGGCCCGGTCCTGGCCGGAGTGCTCGGCTGGCTGCTGAAGGGAGTCAAGACCGACGGTTCGGCTGATCTGATTCAGACGGCGTTGGTGGCCCTGTTCGGAGCGGGCTCCGCCATCACGATCTGGGTGTCCGTCGCTCAGGCGGGATGGAAGAAAGGGGGCGGCAAGCTGGATGGTAAACTCGATGCCGGCGAGATCGACGGCATCCTGACCGAACTGCTGCACAAGGCGGGGCTGACCTCGCTGGATGGCCTGGTCGATCAACTGGCTCCCAAGCTGGCCGAAACCTTGCAAGGTCTGACGAATCGCATCCCGTTCAATCTCGCGATGGGTGCCTCCCCGTTGAATGGGCTGACCGCCACGCAATTGGTCGATTCACTCAAAGCCTGGGACATCGACGAAGCGGCGGACCCCACGCAGTCGGCCTTGTATGCCACAGTCCTCGATCTGCTGTCCGACGTGGTGAAGTCGGACGACGCCGGATCGAAAGCGGCAGCCGAGATTCGAGCCGCTCTGCATCGCATCGCGTTTCCGGCAAAGAAGCTCCCAGTGGCGGCGTGAGGTTTTGTATGTGGCCCTCGTTGGATTGGTGGCTGAGACACGGCGAACGGTTGGCCCTCTTGTTCGGAGTCGTCTGATGCGAATTCTCTGCCTCCTGCCTTCCGCCTTCTGCCTTCTGATCCTCGCCGGCTGCGCGGAGACGCCGGAAGTCCAAGTCGAACGGTCCAAGACGAACATCACTCGCGAACTGACCAATGCCAAGAAGCTGCTGACGGAACTGGCGAAAGCCAAGAAAGCCATCGCCGCCGAAGAGGCCAACCTCGAATCGCTGATCGCCGAGATTAACGGCCTGATCGTTCCCAAGCCGAATCCCTCGCCGACGCCGAACCCGAACCCCGCGCCGTCTCCGGGACCAGCTCCAACGCCTGGGCCGCAACCGCCGGCTCCGCAGCCCAGCCCGTCGCCGACGGAACCGGAAGATGGCCGGTTCGAACTCGCCAAGGCGGTCTATCGCATCGGCAAAGAAGTCGCTTCGCCCGATCGAGCCGCGGAAGCGGCGGCCTTGGCGGCGGTGTTTGAGTCGGTCGCCGCGCAAGTCGCGGCCGGCACGCTCAACGGCACGCTGCTCGATCCGCAGTGGCACAAGATCAGTGTGGCTCTGACCGCCGGCAACAAACCGATCATGGCCAAACATCTGGCCGCCTGGAAGTCCCCCGCCGAGCAACTCAGCGAGGCCATCGCCGAGAAGTATTCCGAAGACAAACTCAAGAGCAATTCCGATTGGGCGGAACTGCTCAGCGAGATCGCCCGTGGCCTGAAGGCTGTGAAGTAGCATGGACGACGATTCCAATCCTGATATCGACGTGCAAGTCGGTCGCGTGCGACTGCGAGCGAAAGCCCGCTGGATCGTCGCGGCATCGGCCGGATTCGTCGTCAGCGTGTTGGCGGTGGCCTTCGCGGTGGTGATGCTGCGATCGCCGGTCGAGACGCCGGTCGCCGATCGGAATGGTTGGTCGGCCGAAGCCTTCGAGACCGAAGAGACCGCGCAGATCGTCGGAGCCTTGCCGGCGTTTCAGATCGTCGGCGACAACGGCGAGCAGATCGTGCAGGACAACCGGACGGCCAACGTGCGGTTGTGGGAAGCGGTGCTCGCCGTCAACGGTCGGCATCTGGACAACATCCCGCAGCAAGTCGGGGACTGCGTCTCGTGGGCGTACTGCCATGCCGGCGAGATCGTAATCTGTGTCGAAAAGCAAGCGGGGTTGCTGAGTGAGTTTCATCGGCTGTTCCCGCCGTATGTGTACGGCATCAGCCGTGTGCAGATCGGTGGCCGCAAGCTGCGCGGAGACGGCAGTTGCATGGCCTGGGCGGTGGCCGGTGGGCAGCGGTTCGGTGTGTTGCGCGCTGATGCCGAGGGTGTTCCCAGCTACAGCGGGTCGGTGGCTCGGCAATGGGGCAAAGAGGGGCCGCCGTCGGATCTGATTGAAGCGACGAAGATGTACACGATCGGGACGGCATCACCAGTGCGATCGGCGGCAGAAACACGCGACGCGATCGCCAACGGATATCCGGTCCCCTTTGGTGCGGGCGGTATCGGCTTCGACCACGTCGTCGTCAAACATGGCCGGCTGCTGGCAGACCCACCCAGCGGAAGTTGGGCTCACGCTCAATGCGTCATCGGATACGACGGCAGCGGAGCCGAACCGCTCTTTTGCATTCTCAACTCGTGGGGTCCATTGGCCGGCGGCAAGTCCCCCGTCGATGGCTCGCCCCCCGGTTCCTATTGGATCACCGAGCGTTCGATGGACCGGATCGCTCGGCAAGGGGACGCCTTCGCCATCAGTGGATTCACGGGCTTCAAAGCTCGCAAGATTGATTTCAAGCTGACCTCACGGCCTGGGAAGGCCGTGCTACGAAAGGAGTCTGATCATGTCTCGGTCGCTCAAGCGCTGTAGCCTGTTGCTCGCTGCCTGCTGCCTCCTGCCTGCTGCCTTCGCTCTATCCGGCGAACGGATTCCCTTCTCGATGCACGCTGCCCCGCCGGTGGTTAGTCAGGGCGGGAAGTCCAAGCCCGCGTTCTCGATGCACGCCGCTGAAGAGGCTCAGCCCGTCAGCGCGACGAACTCCATCGCCTTCTCGGTCCACGATGCCAAAGCCTTGGATCAGAAGCCCGAAGGGGACGCTCCCAAACCGGATTGCTCACCCATCCGAACGGCCAATCGCGTGCTGGTGATTCATCCCGCGACGCAAACGGTCAAGGTCAAGGTCTGCGATGACTTTGGTTGCCGCTTCGAGCTGCGGACGGTGCCGCACCCGATCCTGGCGGAACTGAAGAAGCTCACGCCGAAATGGTCCTTTGGCGACAAAGAATGCGATCACTTTCGGCCGATCAACGCCGACGATCCCAAGCAAGCGGAACTGCTTCGCGAGTTGCAGGTCAAACGGGAAGACCTGCCGTTGCTGGTCAAGGAAACCGATGTCGAAAAGCGGAAGAAAGCCGCCGGAATGTCCGGCGAAGATCTCGCGAAACAATGGAATAAATGGTTTCTCGCTCCCGAAGCCGAGCCACCCAGCGCAGCCGATAAGCCGGTCCAGAAGTGCTTGCCCAGCTTTCAGGTCAGCGGAGTGCAATGGACCTGGCCGGGAGGTATTCGCTCGCATCTGACCGACCCCCGGCAGGTGCATCATCTCCCCAAGGCGGTCGTCGATACCTGGACCGATCAGCAATGCGTCGCCTGGCACAACTGGCATCACGAAGTTCTCAGCGGTCGCCGTTCCACGGCTGTCCCAGCCGTGCCTTCTCAAAAGACGTCGGCCGTGTTCTCGCACGGATCACAGAGAGCTGGCACGCTGGAGGATCGCATCGCCGCGATCGCACGCTCGAAGATCCGGTTGCCGCCGCCGCAGATGGTGGCCGCCGCGAACATACGAGACGGTCACAGCAGCGATGCCCGGAAAGCAAAAAAAAAGCGGAGCACGCTCTCCAGGAATGGAAGTCTGACGAGCGTCGCCGCGTGCGCAAGGAGGTTACTCGGCAAGTCTTCGCCGAGCATCCGGTCAGTCTGTTCGACCCCTTCACGGTGCTCACGATCCTTAGCCTGATTGTGCGGATTCTGTCGTTGTTGTTCGAGCAATACGGATTGAATTGAGATGCAAATCACCGTCGGACCAGTCAAGTCCACGGCGTCTCGGCAAGAACGCCGCGACGAATTGTGCTGGCAGTTGCGGCAGTCGTTGAATCGACCGGTTTGGTCACGCTGTTACGGATTCTGGGCCATCGGAATGCACTCGGAAGGTCTGATGGAATTCGACGAAGCGACACAAGCCGCCGTGACGGCCTTTTAGAATGGTGAGACAAGCCAAGTGAGTTTGGTGATTGCGGACGAATGGCTCGCCAGCCGGCGTCCCGGAACCAGTTTGACGGAAACGCACCGATGAATCGTGACGTGCAGAATCGCCTGAAAGCCTACCGCAGCGCGGTCGGCACCGCAGACATCGCGGTGGCCGAGGAATCGCTGTGGCTGGCGATTGCAAAATGGCGAGACGACGAAGTCGAGAAAGCTCTGAAACGTGTGGAAGTCCTGGCCCGCAACCAATCGGCCGGCAACGTGGCGGACCAGATCCGCGAACTGATCGATCAACGCGAATCGTTCGAAGGAACCTTTGACGGAGAGAACTGAAATGAATACGCCAATTTTCAAAAACGTGACGTTGTCGGCCACGTATGCCCCACTGAATTCCGCGTCGCTGGTCTGTGATTTCGTGCTGGTCAATCCCACCGGGAATGACGCGGTCTACCTGGAAGCGACCGTCGGGAGCGGAGATGTCACGGTGGCCGCTGGGGAATGGTACGAGTTCAAACGCTGTGACCTGGCGGCGATCAACATCAAAGGGACGGCCGATCAAACCGTTCGCGTCATCGGCCACACGGCCTATCCCTAGTCTGAGCGCAAAGTCGGGGCATTCTTCAGGAGGATCGTGACATGCCGAGTTTTGGTGGTGGTGGCGGAACGCTTGGTTCAACCGTCGAAGTCGCGGAGATGGAATCACTCGCGAAGGGATCGTTCATCGTCGGCGACGGAAGCGGCCCTCCGCGTGAACTGTTGGCCGGAGCGAACGGCACAGTTCTCGTTGCGGACTCGGCCGCAGATGCAGGCCAGACCGCGCGAGCGTTGACGAAAACTGACGTCGGCCTCGCAAGCGTGGACAACACGAGCGACGCAGGCAAGCCGGTTTCGACGGCACAACAGACGGCGTTGGATCTGAAAGCGAATATTGCATCGCCGACATTCACGGGCACGGTGGCGGGTATCACGGCGGCGATGGTCGGGGCACCGTCAGGCAGCGGAACTAGCAGCGGCACGAACACCGGCGATGCCCCTAATCATGCGTACTCCATTCAATCAGTAACGGCGACTGGCAGCACTCAAGGAGACGCCGCCGCACTCACGGCGTCGAAGGTAAACGTGATAACCAACGCCGATAACGCGGTCGGTGTAAAGTTACCGGCAGCAGCAGCGGGTGTGTGGTGTCTTGTGTCTAACATGTCTTCGGGGTTCAATAACTTAAAGGTATGGCCATCAAGTGGTGACAACATCAAAATCGGAATGGATAGTGGTGTCAACAATTCGATGACCGCTTTCAATAATGCGACAACACTGTTTTTCGCGATCGACGATACCACATGGAATGGGTTCGCGTGACGAAATTAGTCGCAAGCTCCGCACATGTGGAGCTGTTGTGTCCAAGCGGAAGAGGTGGCGTTGCGTGAGCAGAACGCAACCGTCAGGCAGGCGATTCAGGTGGCGATCAAGGTGAAGTAGTGACAGTGGAGGGCGGGGAACGCCGAGGCACGTCGAGGCACGCAAGGCGTTCAAGCCGACGCTGAAATAGCGGCGGCGTGTTCAAAGCAATGAAGTATTCGACTCACGGAGCGATCCAATGGCAGCCACGGCGGGCGCAATTCGGGCGGGTCGAGCGTTTGTGGAATTGTTCGCAGACGACTCGAAGTTGCAGGCGGTGCTCAAGCGAGCGCAGGTCTTGCTGGCTTCGTTTTCCGACTTCGTTCGCTCGGTCGGCCTGCGGATGACGGCGATGGGTGGTCTCCTGTCGTTGCCGTTCCTGAAGTCGGCGGAATCGGCGGCGAAGTTTGAGCAGGCGATGGCGAATGTCCGCTCGGTGACCAAGCTCACCGATTCGGATTTCAAGGGTTTGTCGCAGACCGCTCGGGCGCTCGGTCAATCGACGGTCTTCACCTCCACGCAAGTGGCCGAGGCGATGAAGATCATCGGCCAGACCGGCTTCAAGAGTCGGAAGGAAATCGAAGGGCTGATCGGCCCCGTGCTCGACTTGGCATCCGCCTCGGGAACGGAATTGGCCGAATCGACGCGGATCACGCTGGGGATTCTCAAGTCGCAGAACATGGTGTTTGGCGACATGCGAAAGTCGGTGGATGTGCTGGTCGAGGCGTTCACGTCGGCGAACATCAAAGATATCCGGCAGCTCGGCGATGCCTTCAAATACATCGGCCCGATCGTGGCCGAGCAGAAGCAGCCACTGACCGCCGTGGCTGCGGCATTGCAAGCCTTGCACGATGCCGGCATTCAGGGGGAACAGGCCGGCACGAATCTGCGGGGAGCCTTGGCCGCGCTGGAGGCGCCGTCGGAGCAAGCTCGGAAAGTGCTGGCCGCATTGGGACTGACCAGTGCCAAGCTGACCAAAGACGGGCACATGAGGGCCTTGCCGGAACTGGTCGCCGCGTTTCAGGACTCGCTGAAGAATCTGAGCTCCGCGCAGCAAGCCGATCTGCTGGGCCGCATCTTCGACACGCAACAGTTGCAGGGATTCCGCCGGCTGCTGCAAGTCGGAGCGGTCGAACTCTCGAAGATGCAAAAGCATCTGGACGACGCGACGGGCCGCGCGGAAGAGCTACGGAAGGTCCGCTTCGACACGCTGCTGGGTCAGTTCGAGATCCTGCTGGGAGCCATCGACGAGCTGAAGATCAGTCTGGGAACACATCTGATCCCGAGTCTGAAGAGTGCCGTGCAGTGGATCACGAAGGCGTTCGAGGTCTCGTCCGAATGGATCGACCGCAACCGCGACGCGGTGATCGAGATGGCGAAAGGCTCGGCCGCCGTGGCCGCCGTGGGCGTGGGCCTGATGAGCGTGGCCACGACCGGCAGCCTGGCCGCGTTCGCCATGCGTGGCATCGGCTACGCGATTCACGGAGCCTTGACTCCCACTCGGCTGTTGAGCAGTTCGCTGGGCCTGACGCTGTCGCTGCTGCGCGGCAGCGAACGGCTGGGGCTGAAGTTTGCGAGAACGCTGGCGATGCCGGTTGTTGGTGGTCGAGGCAGTCGCCGTAGTGGATCGCGGGGATTTGCCCCAGACATTGCGAACATCATGGCCGCCGCGCTGCCGGATCGTTTCTTGCCGGCAAAGAAAACGGGACCGGGTACAACGGCGAAGCTGATGGCGATGCTTGGTCTGAGCGCCATTCGTTCGAAGAAGCGTCCGAAGGCGAAACCAAGTGTGATCGAGCAAGACTTCGTCGGCTTGGATTTTGATCAGCTTGAGCGGCGGATGATGACTTGGCCGCAGCGGATTTCGCGCGCGATGGGTCGCGCGACCGGGGCCATCGGTCGCGGTTTCATGGGCAGCCATCGTGGCGCGATGGGAATGCTCGGCGGTTTGTCGAGTGGATCGCTCGCGGGCCTGAGCGGCTTCTTAGGGCGAGTGGGTCAAGGTCTTCCGCGACTGACGAGCCAACTGGCTTCGTTGGGGTCAGCATCTGGTCTTCTGGGTGAAATCACGATGCCGATCACTTCGGCGGGAGCATCGATCTTTCGTTTCGGTTCTTCCGCCATCAGCGCTGTTCCTGGTGTGCAGTCGCTCGGGCGCTCGATTTACGGATTAGTTTCGGCGGCGAAAACGATGGCGGGCACGAAAGCCTTTGCCGGTATGGCCACCGGCGGCGCGAGTGTGTTTCAGTTTGCTCGTTCGGGAATCGGTCGCATGGCTTCGACCGCAGGGGCCTCGATGCTGGGGCCGGCGAATCTGTTTCGCTTCGCCACGGGTCGTTCCACGATGCGACTACGCCCTGGAAGTCTGGGTCGGTCCGGCATGGGGAATTCGCAAACGAATCTCCTTGGTCGGACGACGGCGATCGGTGCATCCGCTTTAATGGCGAGCCTTGGTCTGTTGTCGCGTGGAACTGTGCTGGTGGCGCGAGCAATGCCAGCTCTCGGCGGTTCGGCCCGCATCATGGCGGCTGGATTCCGGCAGGCGCACCAAGTGACAATGACTCTGTCGGGGATGGCTTTTGAGCGTTTGCGTCCGGCATTGGCTGGCATTGCGAAAGGTTTCAGTGCCGCAACGGGCGCGGCCGGTCGGTTGCTGTTTCCGCTGACGAAGCTGATTGCCGTGGGTGGTTTCCAGGCGTTAATCGGTTCAGTCGGGCTGCTGCTGAACCCGATGGCGTTGATGGTGGGTGCCGGCATTGCCGTGGTGGCGAATTGGGAGCGGATCAAGAGTGCGATCAGCGGTGTGGCGACGAGTGCTCCGGGGATGCTCAGCCGGGCGTGGACGGCGATCAAAGCGGATGCGGGGCCGGTGTTCGAGGGGATCAAGAACAGCGCGGTGACCGCCTTTGGGGGGATCAGTGCCGCTCTGCAAGCGGGCGACATTCCGGCCGCGATGGAAATCCTGTGGGTCGCTCTCAAAGGCATCTGGAACCAGGGGACGGCTTATCTCTCGCTGAAGTGGCTCGATCTGAAAGTCGCGGCGGTGGATGCCTTCTACGGCATCCAACAGGTCGGTTCGACGGCGATGCTCGGTCTGGCCGACATCCTGGATGCGGTCTTGTTCGACTGGTTCGGCATTCGCCTGAATGACGTGACCGGAGCTTTCTCGACGGCTTGGGACTGGATTTTCGAATCGGTTGGCTCGACGGCCGGCTGGATTCAAGAGAAATGGGCCTCGGCGTTTGGCAATCTGGGGGATTCGGCTGGGAACGTCTCGGACTTCATCTGGAACAGCTTCGAATGGGTGCGGAAGAAGTTGGCTCAGATCCTGTTGATGGCGGCGAAGGCCGCGTCGATCGCCTCGAAGGTCGGCACGTTGGGCTTCGGTGGCTTTGATTTCGACATGGGCGGCGCGATGGAGCAGCTCGATCAGCAGTTCGCTCAACGCAACAAAGACCGCACGAACTTCAAAGCCAACTTCGCGGAAGATGCGGCGGTTAAGTCTCGCCGTCTCGCCCATGAGGAGCGCTTGCGGATTCTGGAAGAGAAACGTCTGGCGAATACGCGGGACGGGCGGGCTGAGAATGAGCAGCTTCAAGCGGCGCTGGATCGTCAAATCACGGACGAACGGGCTAAATTGAATCTTGTCGTCGCCCAAACGAATGCACTGCGGCAACAGCGGAAGCCGAAGGATGATCTGAAGGAGCAACCGGACGCCGCCCCGGTGGCGAATGCGATTCCGAAAGGTCCGCAGATGCCGGGCGGCTTGAATCCAATGCAGCAGAACGCTTGGCGGCGTCAGCAGTTCTTCGCTCAGCTTCGCCAGCAAGCCGGCGACAAAAAACAAGCGGTGGACGACAAGCGGAAACGAGAGCGAGAACAACGCAAGGCGGCCCGGATCAAACGGGATGCCGGCGGATTGTTGCCGAATCGCGAACCGATGCTTGGCGAACGCGGTCTTGGTGGTGCCTTGTTCTTCGAAGAAGATGAGGGGCCGATCCAGCAGGCACAACGCGAAGCGGATGTTCTCGCTGATCCGGCGAATGAAAATCAAATCGCGTTCGGAAAAATGATGCGGGGTCTGTTTGGCATCGGTCACGGGGCCAAGCCGCGAGCGAAGACAGCCGCCCAACTCAAAGCCGAAAAACTGCAACAGGAAATGCACGCCGCGCTTCGCCGCGGTGAAGTCGCGCCGTTCCGCCGCAATCGCGGTGCAGAAGGTCGGCCGGTGCAATTGCCAGCGATCGACATGGGTGGCGTGCAGGCCGATCTGAAGGGTCGCGTGCCGAACATGGCGGGTCTGCAAGCGGAAGCGGCGGGGATCGGCGGGCGAGCGGGGGTCACGGTCCAGATTGATCAAGACCGAGTCGTCGCGGCGGTCGGCGGCTTGGGGACGAAGCTGGATGAGATGACCTTCGCGATCGAGCGACTCAAAGGGACGTTTGGGGTGTAGCATGGCTCGTTGGGTGATGATCAGCACGAAGGAAACCTTGAGCGACGGGGAGAATCCGCGCGTCGAGCAGGATTGGTACGTCACCGGCGATACGCACGTGGACAACTATCAATATTCAATCCTGACCGCTCGGCTGGAGCTGCTGGCGGTGTTGCCCACGTCGTTCGCGAATCTGCCGCTGACGAGCATTGAACTGGCTCGCAAAGGGGCGTCCGGAACCTTCGTGGCCAAAGTCATCTACTCGATGCGGGTGGCTCCGGGGGATGGCAAGTTCGATTTCACGATGGACAGCCGGCCGGAACAGCGGCGGATGTTCATGGCGCTCTCGACCGTCGCCAGTTATCAGCCGACCGGTTACACGGCGGCCAATCAGAATGGATTTCTGAAGGTCAACTCCGATCAGCAACCGGATGGAACCGACGTCTTTGTGCCCACGGACACGATCAACGTCAGCGTCTGGTGGGCTTTGAGTCGCTTCGTGGGGACTCAGACGGCCAACTATCAGACTCTGCAAGCCTACGTCGATTTGATCGAGACTCTGCTGGGTAAGGTCAATAGCAGCACGTTCACCTTCACCGCTCGCGGGCTGACGTTCACGTATCTGGCGGGCGAATGCCTGTTCTCGTCGCGCCGCCTCAGCCAGCAAGCGGCGGATCTGTGGCAGGTGGATATGGGGTTTCGCATCAAGCGGAACTTCGTCGAACCGACGCTGACCGTCTGGAATGGCAGCGACGTGACCGTCAAAGGCTGGGACGAAGTCGATTTCCAAAGCCGTCCCGCCGCGGACAACACCGCGATTGCCCTGGTGCCGGCGGCCATTGGAGCCCAAATCAAGCGGAAGTATTTCACGGCCGACCTGAACTTGTTGAAGGTGCCCGCCCCATAGCCGTCCCTCGGCCTCTGGAAACGTCATGCCCGACCTGTCCCCTGTGAAACCTGGCGAACCGTTGCGAATGCCCAGCGCCTCGCGGACCAACGCGCTGCTGGCCACGTCCCGCGAGGATCAAGGTTTGCCGCTGCGAGCCGATCATCGGGGCGTGGGTCGCTTTCCCGCTCAACAGAACGATCAGATCTGGGTGCGCAACGACAGCAACTTCGAGTTTGACCGGTACGCCGTCGTTGGTCTGGATGACGCAATCTGGCCGACGGCGGATGATGCGGTGGCGACCGACTCTTTCTTGAATGAGCCGATCTTCTCGATTCGGCCG
Source organism: uncultured Candidatus Solibacter sp. (assembly GCA_964558355.1). GTDB lineage: Bacteria > Acidobacteriota > Terriglobia > Bryobacterales > Bryobacteraceae > PNKE01. The sequence goes on along the minus strand of CAZLDN010000030.1, from coordinate 13,661 downwards.
CCGGAAGGGTGTCGGCATCAGGCTCGGTTTGGTGTGTTGGTGCAACCGTTGCTGCCGGGTGAAGTCGGCCGAGCGGTCATCAGTGGTTCGGTCAACGCCTACGTCGGCCGCAAGGTGTACGATGGGGGGGGCGAGCCGATCGGCACGGATACCGTTTGGCCGAGCCGGCATCAGGTGTTTGTCGAGGTTGATCCTGAGGCCAGTGGCGTGGAGTATCATACCACGCAATATGGCCGTCGCCGCCGTGATGGGCTGTGGTTCAACTACTCGGACGGATCGGGGCAGGTATTGTGGGCGGGGCCGGACTTCGCGCATCACAGCTACGCCAACCTTTGCACGGGCACGGTGGATATCGAGTGCGAACCGGGCGGCACAGCGTACATGATCACGCGGGATACCTGCGGCGAAGGCTGTTCCGCCTGGGAAGCGATCAGTGGCTACGCGACCCCCTGCACGCCGGGAACCGAGCATCTCGCTCTGGCCTGCTACGGCGTGACGGGTGAGTTGAATGTGCCGCCGCATCGGTTCGGAGCCAACCCGGAATCCTTGGCGTTGGTGCGGATCGGCAACGGGTACGACGGAGCCGATCAATCCGCCTGCGGTTGTGCGGCGAGTGCCTGCCGCTCGGAATGCGTGGCCGATGACTGCGTGAATCAATGCACGTTCACCAGCATCGCTGACGGTGGTTCGCCGACCGGTTGGACGTGGCAGGTCTCGACGACCGGCTGCGATGATCCTTGCCGCTGTCAGACGATTGCCGAGCTGGTAGCGGACGTCGGCTATCCGGCCGGCTCGGGCGAGGCGACGTCCAGCAATTGCACGCGGCACAATACCGATTGGTTTTGGACGGTGGTCATGAATGCCTGCCATCCAACGGCGACACCGACGACCTCGACCAGCTTTGATCCGAGCACGACGACCACCAGCGCGGACCCGTCAACCACGACGACTACGACCGCCGCTCCCGAATGTGCCTGCCCCGATTTGAATATCTTGCAGGCGACGTGGCCGGAGCTGTATCCCTGCGGTGCCACCGAAGCGGTCAAGTTTCAAACGCACTTTTGCTACACGACCACGACCACGACCACGACTTCGACGACGAGCACGACTTCGAGTACGTCAACCTCGACAAGTACGACTTCCAGTACGTCAACCTCGACTTCCACAACGCTTGAACCGTGTGATGGTGATTGCCATTTCGTGCATGACCTGACGCCTGCGTGCAATTATTCGTTCGGTAGCGATACCTGTACCGGGCCAGTGGGCTGCGGCTGCGACTGTTACATCGGCATGGCTGGTGGTGTGTACGACGCCTGCACGGACATTTTCTATCCCGACGCTCTGTGTCTTTTCAGCTCCATTGGACCGTTTGCCTGCAAGACGGACGTTCCGCCACCAACGACAACATCAACGTCCACGAGTTCAACGACCACGAGCGAAGAACCGACGACGACCAGCTCGACGACTTCAACAACTTCCGAAGCTCCGACGTCCACAACTTCGACCAGCAACGAGCCGACGAGTTCAACGACAACCAGTGAGGAACCGACGACGACGACAACGGCGGAGCCTTGCACTGGCGATTGTACGTGGGAGTGCCAAGCCGGAGGTTGGCAGAATACCTCTGCGACTTGTTCGCAGGCGTGCGGCCTGAACCCCTGCGTCGAACCGGTTGCAACGTGTTGTGAGTCAGGTTGTGACTTTGCCTGGACACAAACAACAACGAACGCTTGCGTTACTTCGTAACAAAGCCTCCAAGAGTAAGAATGAAATGTCTGCAACAGAACACTCAAAACCGTTTACGTTTCTCGAACTGCTCTCCCATCTGCCGTGGATTCTTCGCGAGCCGATGGGGCCACATAAACCGCAATTGCTGCCGCACATCAGCGGACTTGGTGACACGGTTCACAATCGGCTCGAAACGCTGTGGAACATCGGTCCGAAGGTGCGAGCCTACGCCGCGCGGCTCAAACGCAACTGCGGCTGCGAGGCTCGGCGGCAACAACTCAATCGGCTCTGGCCGTATGCGCCGGAGCGTGGCAAGGTCTTCCTCACGATCGGAATGCCGCACTTCCAAGATTGGGAGGGGGCGTGGGCGACGATTCAATCCGTACTGTGGGAAGCACTCGCGGCCGGCATCAGCGACAAGATCGAGATTCTCGTGGTCGATCAATCGACCGAATCGGAAGCCGGCAAGAAACTGAAAGGCTACCTCAACGGCTGGGTGCCGCGATCGAAGTACGTCGCGCAGCCGAACGTCGGCACAGCCGGCGGCAAGAACGCTGTGTTTCAGCACGCCAGCGGCGAATGGGTGCTGCTGCTGGACTGTCACGCGGCCTTGAAGCCGGGCAGTCTCCGGCGCATCTTCGCCTGGATGGTCAGTCATCGCAGCGATGGCAACCTCTACGCCGGCGTGATGGATCTCGGAGCGGGCTACCACGCGCACCGCGAGACAATCGCGGGCTTGGCGGCCTGGATGGCCGAGACCGGCAAGGTGGCACCGTTGCCGGCTCAGTTCCGGCATCTCCCCGAAGCGGCCATCAACTACGTCGGCAGCCGTGTGAAAAGCTGGGATGGCGTGGCACCGCTCAAACCGCATGTGCTCGGCACCGATCACGGCTTCCATTCGCACGTCGATCGTGTCTGGCGTGGCGATTCGCTCGGCCGCTGGGCGACTGATCCCCGCGCGGCGGACGAGAACGCTCCGCCGTTCGAGATCGACAACGCGGCCGGCTGGTTCCTGTTCTGCCGCCGTGACGCCTGGCTGATGGCTCAGCCATACCATCCGCTGATGAAGGGATTCGGCGGCGAAGAGGGAGTCATGACGCTGGCGTTTGCTCGCCGAGGCCGCAAGACGTTCCTGGCACCGTTCGCACGCGGCACACATCGCTTTGGCCGTGCCGACGGCATCAAGTTCCCGCTGACGCTGACGGATCGGCTGCGGAATTACGCGATGGCGTTCCATTCGCTGGGCCGGCGCGACGAACTCGATCGGATGCGGCATTACTTCACGGTCGAGCGGGGCTTGAAAGAGGTCGAAGGGACGACCAACGACTTCGACCGCTTTCGCCCGATGCCGGAAGCCGAGTTCGATGGCATCGTGGCTTCGGCCATCGCCGAACATGAAGCCTGGCTTGCCGACATGAAGGCAAAACGGAGTCCGCCACCGAAGCCACTGGAGCAGCTCTACGAGGAAGCCGCCAACACGCCCAGCGACTTCAACGAACACGTCCCGGCTCTGCGAAAGCTGGCCGAAGAGTGTGACAGCTTCGTCGAATTCGGAACACGGCACGGAGTCTCCAGCGTCGCCATCCTCGCCGCTCAGCCCCGACGCTTCGTGACGGTGGATAAAGCCTGCGCCGGCTGTCACATCGCGCACATCGTGGCCGTCAAAGGGGCGACCGATTTTGAGCTGGTGCAAGCCGATTCGCTGGAATACGAGATCCCCGAACCAGTCGATGCGATCTTCCTCGACACGTTCCATTCGGCCAAGCAAATCGAAGCGGAACTCCGCAAGCACGCTCCGAAGGCTCGCAAATACATCGCTCTGCACGACACCGAAGCCCCTTGGGGATTCATGGACGAAGGGGGCACGGACGGCGGCGGCATCCGAGCGGGACTCGCCAAGTGGCAAGAGACCGAGGAAGGCCGCCGCTGGCAGATGATTGAAGACCGCAAGAACAACCACGGCTTCGCCGTTCTGAAACGAATGGAAGCCTGATGCACGCCAGCAGCAACGACCTGATGCGGAACTTCATCCGCGAACATCTCGCCGACCGCGAGAGCCTCAGCGTGGCCGACGTCGGCTCCTGCAACGTCAACGGCTCGTACAAGCCGCTCTTTGACCGGCCGGACTGGAGTTACTCCGGCTTCGATCAATCAGCCGGCCCCAACGTCGATCACGTCTGCGACTGCGAGCAAACGATCCACTCCGAGTATTGCGGACAGTTCGATCTGGTCATCAGCGGCCAGACGATGGAACACGTCCGCCGCCCGTGGCTCTGGATGCAGGGAGTCGTTCAGCTTGCCAAACCGGGTGGTCTGGTGTTCGTGATCGCCCCGAACACGTTCGCCTTCCATGAGTACCCAATCGACTGCTGGCGCGTCTGGCCCGACGGAATGCGAGCGGTGATGGAAGATGCGGGCCTGATGGTCCTGAAAGCGGGTCACGTCGGCATCGACACGGATGGCCTCGGAGAGAAGCGAGCATGAAATTGACTTGGATCTGTCCGACGTGGAACCGGCCGAAGTGCCTCGCTCATCTGGTGCGGCAGTTTCTCGCGCAGGATTATCCCGCCGATCAACTTGAACTACTGATCCTCGATGACGCGGGGCAGTACGAGAACCAACGCGGTGACGATGGGAACGGCGGCAAGCGATGGCAAATCATCAGCTTCGATCGGCCATACGCGACGCTCGGTGACAAATACAACGCACTGCTCGCAATGGTTGACACGGATGCCGTGATCGTGGCGGAGGATGATGATTTCTACTCGCCACTTCACACGGCGGCACATACAGCGGCTTTAAAGAGCTACCGCGTCAGCAAGCCGTCGCGGGTATTGGTCGAGCATCAAGGGCTGCATGAAGAAGTCTCCACCGGACGCTTTCACGCGAGCCTCGCCGCCTGGACGTGCCATCTCAAGTTCCACGGCGGATGGCCGACGACACGCCGAGCCGACTTCGATCTACAGATGATCGCCAAGCTGGCGACACATACGCCGACATTCGGTGATCCCTGCGAGCTGGGCTACGACCCGACCTACACCTTCCGCTGGGAGCTGACCGGGCACACGCACGCCCAAGCCTACGGCCGAGGGCCGACGGATGAAGGCTGGCTCGAACGAGCCCGCGCGGCAGCGGGACCAGTCAACTACCTGGGCCGATTATTCGCCGAAACGAGTGCGAAATCTGGATGAGGTCAACGGTGACGGCGGCTTTTCGCATCGGCGGCCGTTGCTGGGCTGGCCGGACGCTTGCTCATGGCGTCCGGTCAGCCATTTTGAAAGGAGTCGAACGATGAAGCTGCGATGTGGAATCACCACGGCCCGCAGGCCGAACGGGGCCAATTATCTGCCGCGAACCGTCCGTTCGCTGCTGCTGGCCGGAGTCGATTCGATCGACCTCTACGCCGAACCGTTCTCGGACCTGGAGGCCGTGCTCGGGGAACCGGTGCGGATTCACCAACGAGCCAAGCGGCTGGGGAACTGGCACAACTGGCGATCAATGGCGATCGATCTGCTGGATGAATCCGCCGACATGATTCTGACCTGCGAAGATGACATTGAAGTGGATGTTGATGCGTTCGCCTCAGTGCGGCGATTCCTGGCAGAGATCGAACCGGATCGACGCTGCCTGCTGAGTCTCTACACAGCTTGGCCGTTCTCCGGGGAGTTCCAAGTCTGGAAACCGGGGGCTGCCGGTCCGTCACTGGTCTTCACGGCTCAGCAGCGCAGCACTGCCGAGGAGATGTCTGCCAATTTTCCAGGAAGCTGGCTCCGCGATCAGCGGTTCCCGGCTGGTTGGCGGAAGGCTCGGCCGGGGAACTGGCTGGGCAATTGCTGCCTGCTGTGGCCGCGATCGATCCTGGAAGCCGTGGTGAGCCATCCGGCGGCCGACGAATGGCAGGGACTGCTTCGCGGCAACCGTCCGACGCCTCCCGCAGAGATCGCCGGCGTCGATTCGGCCATCAGCCTGATCCTGCAACTGCTCAACGTCCCGATTTACAGCCCGATCCCAAGCCTATGTCAGCACATCGGCGAAGTCTCATCGCTCGGTGATAAGCCCTTCGATGAACGGCGAAGGGCCGGCTGAACCCGAAATGGCACCGGAATGCCCCAAAACCTCCCCAACTCTTCCCCATTTTGCCCCGAAAGTGCCCCATGCTGACCCCAAACGACAAGCTGAATCGACCGAATGGCAACCGGATCATCCAAATCGAGATCACCCGCAAGTGCGATCTGTTCAACTGCTCGAACTGCACGCGGCTGCTGCCGTTTCGTGGGAAGGCGGGCTTGGAGCACGATCCTTGGGAAATGTCGCTGGGCGTCTTCGAGCGGGCGGTCGCGTCTCTAGCCGGGTGGCCGGGGGTTGTCGCGCTATTTGGCGGCAATCCCTGTACCCACTCGAAGTTCTCCGAAATCTGCCGAATCCTGGCCGAAAGCGTGCCGATGACGCAGCGCGGGCTGTGGACGAATAACCTGCGAGGTCACGGGGCCGTCGTGCGGGAGACGTTTGCTCCGCAAGGGGGCGACGGGCCGCATGGGGTCTTCAATCTCAACGTGCATTGCTCAGTGGACGCTGCGGCCGAAATGCGGGAATGGCTGCCGGGCATCCACGTCTTCGGGGAACGGCCGAGCCAGCATGGGCAGGTCATCGGCTCGCGTGAGGATCTGGGAGTCTCGGAAGCGGACTGGATTGCCGCTCGGGAACGCTGTGACATCAACCAGCACTGGTCCGCGGCGATCGTCGAGCGGAACGGAGCGGCCTCGGTCTACTTCTGCGAAGTGGCGGCGGCGATCGACGGCATGACCGGCCAGGATCACGGACTGCCGGCCGAACCGGGCTGGTGGCAGCGGCCGATCGCCGATTTTGAGCAGCAAATCCACGGCTGCTGCGATCGGCATTGTGTGGTGCCGCTTCGTCTGGCTGGCGGGACCGACACCGACGACACCTATCAGGTCACCAAGTCGTTCGTGGGTCTGGACGAGATCAAGCTGTCGCCCAAGGTCAAGCTGGCCGTGGTCGAGCAGCCCGGCGAGCAATGCCGCGAACTGACCGACTACCAACGCCTGCGAACGTAACCTTTGGCTTCCGTGGGACGGACATCTTGTCCGTGTCTCGAACGAAGACGGACAGGATGTCCGTCCTACCTCTTCCAAAAGGAATCCCCATGAATCTCGTGCTCGCGAATCGCGACTACCACAATCACATGACCGACGAAGGGGAACAGCTCCAAGTCGGTCTTCAGCGGGCGGGCTGGCTGTTGGCCGGGGCCGGCTACACCGACGGGACGAAGGATGTCCCGCAGTTGCTCGAACGGCATCAACCGGAGCGGGTCTTTGTGCAAGATTGCCGCGACTGGCGAGCTGATTCGCGGGGCTGTTTCGACAAATCCATCAGTTTTGATCGGTGGGAGCGGTTGGCGAAGTTCCCCGCTCAGCGGTTCACCGTCTGCAAGGATGCCGGGACGGTCAGCGAGTACCAGCAAGCGTTTGCCGAGACGATCCAAGCGTCGGCGATCGTGGTGTATTACCATCCGCAATCCGTGCGGAAGCTCTCGCCGTGGCTCAAGGATTACCGCCTGATCCGCACGTTTCACAGTGTCGATCGGCATCTGTGCGACGCGATCGACTGCCGAGCCGTGCGTCAGCGGGCGTTGGTCAGCGGAGCGGCTGGGAACGTCTATCCGCTCCGCCAACTGGCGATTGCCAACGCCAGCAACTTGAAGATCACGCATCACCGGCATCCGGGCTACGGCAACCGAGGCTGTGCAACGCCGGAGTATCTGAAGCTGTTGGCCGGCTTCCGGGTGCATGTCGCCTGTGCCAGTGCCTACGGCTTCGCCTTGCGAAAGATCATCGAAAGTGTGGCGATGGGAGCGATCCCGGTCACCGATCTGCCGGCGGCGGACGTCCTGCCGCAAATTGACGGAGCCTTGTTCCGGGTCAAACCGGGAGCCACCAAAACCGACTTGGCGGACGCGATCGACGAGGCCAATCGGGCCTGGGTGCTCGAGGAGCGGCTGGAATGGGCTCGGCTCGCCCGCGAATGGTACGACTTTCGAGCGATCGGCTGGCGCTTGAGTGAGGAGATGTGCCGTGGGTGAGCCTGTGCGTGCTCCGATCGTGTGTCGCGAGCAATTCGGCGAACTGCTCAACAAGCTGGGCTTGTTGCGTGTGGCAGTGGAAATCGGCACCGACAAAGGGGTCTTTGCCGCTCAGTTGTTGGAACGCTGGCAAGGCCGGCTGCTGATCTGCGTTGATCCCTGGGAGGATCTGCCGGAATACGGCGGGCCGCTGTCACGTCGGCCACGGCTGCCTGATCTGCTGCTGTGCTGCAACCTGCTGGCCAAGTTCCTCACCGGGAACCGGGTGCAATTGCTGCAGATGACCAGCGAGCGGGCCGCTCGGCATGAGGAAGTCCAGCAAGTGCTCGGCCTGATCGACTTCGTGTACCTCGACGGCAACCACGCCGCGGAGTTTGTCCGGGCCGACATTGCGACTTGGTGGCCAATGTTGGCCGCCGGCGGAATCCTCGGCGGCCACGATTGGGACATGCCCGACGTGCAAACCGCCGTCACCGAGTTCGCCGAAGCGAATGTCCTGAAGATCCAAGTCATGCCGGGCGATGCCTGGAGCTGGTACGTCGAAAAGCCACGGCCGGACGTTCCGGCTTGAAATGGGGAATCCGATGGAAATTCACGGTCTGGTGGTCTGCGTCAACTACGCCGACTATCTCGCTCGGTCGCTCGATCGCTGGCTCTCCGGCTTGACGTCGCTGGTTGTCGTTACCGATCTGCGCGACTTGGACACGGCCACGCTGATCGGCGAGCAACTCGCCGAGATGCCCGGCCCGAAACTGACGCTGCATCGCACGGACGCCTTCTACGCCGACGGGGCCAAATTCAACAAAGGCCGAGCGATGCAAGAGGCCCGCGCCCTGCTCCCCTCTCCCCTCCCCGCTCTCCCCTCTCCCTGGCATCTCTTCTTCGATGCCGACGTGATCCCTCCGCCGAACTGGCAGGCCGTGATCGCCGCGAACGCTCCGCAAGCGGGAACGCTCTACGGTGCTCGGCGAATCGAAGAGGACGGCCGAGCGATCCCAGACGGCGAAATCGCCGGCTACTTCCAGCTTTTCGCCGCCGCTGATCCGCGCGCCGCTCAACCGCTCGATGCCCACTGGTATCACGCTGGGAATTACGACAGCCGATTCGCCTGGCGCTGGGACTCCAAGACGTTCCTGCCGCTGACGCTGACGCATCTGGGTGAACGGGGCGCGAACTGGTGCGGCCGAGGCAACGCCGAAGCGATGTCCACCCTCCGCGCCGAACGCCTCGCCCGCCGCGGCTGGAGCCACGAAGTCGTTGGCGCAGGTAAATAAGGAGTTCTGACTACTTGAAACCGACGACTCTTGCCCGTGCGTCCGCGCGGTCGTGAATCGTCGAATCTCCCAATATCCTCACACTTCTCAGAAACCGGATCGGCAACCCGGTTCCTCGAAACGGCAGGTCATTCCACGGCAACGGATCGTGGCCAATAATCAACACCTCAGCCGCCCCTGCGTAATCCATCGCCGGAAATCGTTGCTTCAAAATGCAATCAACCTGCCGCAGTTCCCCGCGCTGCTCATACTCAACTCGATACCGTTGGCCACAAACGATGTCCGTGATCGGCACTTCGCGACCGAGAGTCAGAACAACAGATTTTGCCGGATGGCTAGTCTGTCGCTCAGCAATCTTGATTGTGTTTTCCATCGCGTTATCCACTTCGGGCCACCGGCAAATCTGAGCGTTCAACGGATGTGTTCGATCGCCTCATCAGCTACGGGCTGACTCGGCCACTCGCGCATCTTGTTGACCGTCAGTTTTGCCTGTGCCGCCTCGACCAGTTGTGTCGGCTTCACCTTGAACCTTCTCGCCGCGTCCAAGATCAGCAGGAAGCAATCTGCCAACTCTTCGCGGAGCTTCGTGTAGCGGTCTATCGGGTCAGCGATCACCGCAGCGACCTGCGCCTCGCGTGCTTCTTTCTCCAGATGCTTCAGCGGTCCAATGGGTCCGCGCACGTCATCCGCACCGAACGTCGCTTGCGACCACTCCGCATGTTCTCGGATCAAGTCGCAGAACTTATCCGCGAAGTCGATCTGACTGATTAAGTATGACATCTTTTCTCCATTTAACCGTTGAACAATCCGTTGTGTCTGCCGAGTACGCAGACAAACGGAGCGTTAAACCTTGTGATGGCGGTCGAGCACTCCGGCCGCTTCCATGAATTGCTTGAACACTGTCCCGTCGTCTCCGAACCGATCCGGGTGCATCGTCGCGCATCCGCGCTTGCGGACTTCGTCCCACGAGTCGCGACTCGCTACGACTTGCGAAACCATTCCACCTGCCATCGCGACGACAGCAGCCGCCGCCGCTTCGATGTTGTCCCCCGACTTGTCCGGGAGCGCGGTCCATCCTCGATACTGTTCCGCCTTCTGTGTCACCCCGTAGCGATCAACGGCGCGGAGCGCCTCAAGACTCATCGCGATCGCTCGGATGTTGGCTTGCCAATCGGTGTATGTGTCGCACGGGAACGACATCGCCCCTTTCGGAGACTCAAACGAAACGATGACTCCAGGCCCGCGAAGCCGCGCTCCGCTGCGAAGCTGTCCGTCGATCCGCACCATTGAGGCGTCGCAGTCGGCCTGAATGACAATGTGCTTCGCTCGCAAGTGCCGCAACTCTCGGTCGAGCAATTGCAACGTGTCACTGTACCCGGCGCGGAACGGCGAATACTTCCGAGACCGACACGGTTGATGCGGCCACGTTGTCAGAGCTACGAACCGAAACTCAATCACGTTCCACCTTCAGGTTTAACAATCTGCTTTGGCCTATTTGGCCGGTCGTTGTTGATGATCTTGATTCGATTCCATGTCGCTCACTGCTCGCAAAAGGCCAAGCAGAAGCGTTATGCGGACACTAAGCCGAATCAGGGAGATACCAAGGAAACTCCTGCTTCCGGCGTCTCCACTCAATGATCAACTCGCGTCGTCGCTCTTCCCCACCTGCTGTCTCAGTAATCCTCTGAAGCGCGTCAAAGACTCCAATCGGGTCCGCTCTGTCTCGAGGAAAACAGAGTGCCGCTTTCGCCAAAATCTCGAAGTGCTCAGCGACTGGCGGATAACAACCCGCATCTGGCGGACGGGGAGGTTCTTGGTCGCTGTTTGGTTTGTCGCTCATCGAATCGTTTCCTTCATTGCCCCGCCGCAGTGCGGGAGCGTTCCAAGGACTATGCTACCACCAGCTTGGCCCCAACATCTCGCAACACTTCGACGAGACATTCTTCGGCTGTTTTCTTCCGCTTCTCATCACTCTGGAATTTGTTGGCCGACTCCATCCGTCGAGCGGACTCGCGACAAAGGATCGTTGCTGCCATCGCTTGGTCATCTTGCACGATGCGGTCGAGCATCCAACGGACCATCGCCGTCCACTGGCTTCGTTCCATCGCATCTAGGCTGTCGATCAACTTCGTTTTCTGTTCATCTGTTGGCTGTGGCATAATTCCGCCTTGGAACAATGGCATGAACCGGGAGCGGTCGATGCCGTGGACTGTGATTGGGGCTGTCTCCCGCCCCGGTTATGCCAAGCGTTATGCGGCTAATCTCTCGGACGCCCGACTAGCCCCTCAAGATCACAAATCGCGTCTTTCAAATTATCCCAACCGCAATCGCCAGTGTCGTATCGAGCGGCCACGACTTTTCGGCCAACCGTTTGCAATACCTCAATGGCGGTGATCGCTTTCCTGAACAGTGTTCCGACGCCTTCTTTGTCGTTCGCATCCGCAAGCCCGGCTGCCATTCGCATTGCTTCCAGTAAATCCATGTTGCACATCCACCGCCGCATAACAACAACAACAAATTCAACCGGAGCGGCGGCAACGTCGCGCGTTGAATCCGGGCTGCACTGCGCCGCCCGGTTAATTTTAGCGGTTCACAAATCCTCGGGAAACTCCTTCAGAACAGCCGAAACCAAGGCCTCAAACTGCCGTTGGAGTTTATCTTCCAGCTTTGCCTGGTCGCGCGGGTTGGCGCGTTCGCCAATGATCATGTCCAGCGGTTCGCCCTCCTCGTTGAACTGCGTCAACCATTGGGCGGGATTGCCGGTGCGCTCGGCAATCCGCTCTTCTTCGGTGACGCCTTTGAATGTTCGACGGTAGGTGACGGCAACAATGAATCCCTCGCCTTCGTAGCGATGGATCGAAACCTCGAACCAGTCGTTGTTCGGCTTGTCTGGTAACGTGCCGACGAACTGCCCGGAAGCCGTCGCCAGCAACGCCCCAACAAACCGAATCGGCGGCAATCCCGTCCGATCCAGCGTGATGGTTTCCATGTCAGCAAACCTCTGTGATGTAGGGCGCGAGTCGCTCCAGCAAGGCGGAGCCGTCAACGTCAAGTTTCTCGGTCAAAACAATCTCGATCAGGTGTGATGCCTTGTCGTGATAAACGTCGTCCTGATCGTCGTGAATCGCGATCAAATCGACCATCAGCTCCACGGCCGCGTCCGTGAAGTCTGCGGGCAGTTCAACCAGAACGTGCGGTTGTTCGCCAGTCGCGAGCAACATGCGGCATTCTTCGAGTCTGTCTTCGGTGGTCGGGATTACTTGTTGCCAAGCCATGATCTGTGCTCCAAACCGCTTCAACCGGCAAGCGGGAGCCGTTCCGACTGGTCTGCCGTCGGTCGCAATTGCAGTGCAGTCTAGCGGCGAACGCTCGCCGCGCACAACAAAAAGGCAATCACAATCATCGTGACCGGGATCATGCGTCTCCGCTCCTTTCCTGCCCGAACGGGTCGAGCAAATACGTTTGACCGGGCAAGTCGTCCGCGCCAATGAAGAGCGGACGTTGCTTCGCCGGTCGATTCTCAAACCGATCCGCCGAGCGTTCCCGCTTCGGCGGTTGCAGATGCCATTTCTCAAACGCCCAAGCGTCCAAGGTCTCGTCAAGGTCTTTGGGTAGGCTCACGGTCTCGTCCTCCAAAAGCGAATCAAACCGGGCAGCATCAAGCCAAAGAAGGCCGCGCAAAAGGCAAGGCTCACGCTGTCACCTCCTCTCCCTCAAACGTCGCCAGCTTGGACACGGCGGCATCCCGCGCGCACGGTTGGCAGCAACCGATCGACCACGTCTGCTCCTCTCGCCAAGCGACTTCGCCGGGCATCAACGGGCATCCGCAGCCGTCACAGTCGGCGTCCATGTCGAGCACAAATCGCAGCAACTCCAACGCCTCACGCTTGAATCCTTCGGGCATGATGTTTCCAACCTTTCACGTTGCCGAAAAGCGCCCGGCAACGCAACTTGCGGAACTCGTCGCGAATATCAGCAACCGTGATTTGCTTCGCCATGATTTCCGTCACGCAAGTGGCATCAGCAACTTCGGCCGCGATCATTCGAGCTATCGTAGTTTTTCCAGTGCCCGACTTTCCACTAATCCAAACCTTCCGGCCGAGCATTCCCCTCCTACGCCACAGCTCAATTTGCTTGAGCGCTTTTTCCTGCCCGACAACGTCCGACCACTGCGCCGGCCGATAAGCGTCAATTATTTCCATTGCATCAATTCCCAACCGATTCCCCACGGTTGCCGGGCCGAATCGTCCGCCGATTCTCGCGTGAGGGTGAAAAGCGAGCCCCTCTACCATACTAGAAATCGTCCCGTGTCTCCAAAACGTGACACCTTAACTAATGATCCACAAACATGTTAGATGCGTTCGATTCTGCCGCATGTCGTCAATCCGTAGAAAAATCGGGAATCCCAAAAGATTCCCGCAAATAGTGTCGCCTTCATCCCGGTCTCATCCCGGTCTCATCCCGGTCTCATCCCGGTCTCATCCCGGTCTCATCCCGGTCTCACCCCGGTCTCACCCCGGTCTCACCCCGGTCTCACCCCGGTCTCACCCCGGTCTCAC
>CAZLDN010000029.1:0-46578 GCA_964558355.1 uncultured Candidatus Solibacter sp. | reverse complement strand
CGATGCCGTTGGGAATGTTGTCCCACGGGTGGTGGGGATCGTCGAAATTGACCCAGAGGAAGAACGGCTGGTCTGCCGGGCGGCGGTCGAAGAATTCGTTGATACGCTGGGCGGTCTGTGCCCGCGGAGACGACCGGTCGAGGTAATCGACCCGCCGATCGAAGGTCTGCAGATGGTGTTTCTCGAAGACCGCCTTGGTGTTGGGCCCGATGGCTCCGTCCAGGTGAAAATGGCGGCGGCAAATGCCGGTGAAGTAGCCTGCCTGGGAGCGGAGAACCTCGGGGAGAGTGACGACGTCGGGAGGGAGTGGCGAGGTGAAGCGGGACATGCGGGCGGCGACGGGGCTGCGTCCGGTGAGGAATGCGGCGCGAGAGGGCACGCATTGGGGCGCGGCGCAGAAGAAGCGGGTGAAGCGCATGCCTTCCGAAGCGAAGCGATCGAGATTGGGCGTCTGGATCGTTGGGTTGCCGTAGCAGCCGGCAAACTCAGCGGTGTGGTCGTCGGAAAGAATGAGGAGGATGTTCGGCCGGGCGGCGCGCTGTTGAGCTTCAAGGGCAAGGGGTGCGAGGGCCGCGCCGAACTGACGGCGGTTGACGTGAAGTGATTTGGGCATGGATGTGTGATCCCTGGGTAAGCATTGTAATGGATCGAGGATGTGCCCGCTTCCGAATGAAAACAGCCACCTCGAAGGTGGCCTCAGAATCTGGATGTCTGGAGCCGGCGACAGGAATTGAACCTGCGACCCTCTGATTACAAATCAGATGCTCTACCTGCTGAGCTACGCCGGCCCGCTCGGACATTCTCAGAATACCAAAGCCAACCCGCCTCAAGCCGCGTCCGAATGATCGTATGACCTCGTTCCTCCTTGCTTTCGCCCTCGCCGCCGGCCCCGCCAATCCGCTAGGCTCAGAACACCAATGCCCGATTACATGGAAGGCATCCCCGTCTGGTTCTACGTCGTCGTCGTCGTGACCGGCGTCGCCATCACCCTGCTCGCCTGCATGCCAACCAAATGGGTCGAAAAGCTCATGAAGACCCTCGACCGCAAGTTCGGCCGCATGTAGCCGCACCATTGTCATGGGCTTGACTTGCCCGACGTGGTGTGGCTTCCTGTGTGGCAAGGGTATTGTTTTTCAATTGGAGTCAGAACAAAGGAAATGGTCAGGTCAGCCAACATGAAAGCGACATGCCGATCACTTATCATTCCCGTGCTAGCTGCCGTCGTGCTCCTGCTTGCAACTTCCTGCAGAAGTGATTCAGAGCGGGCCAGAACATTGCTGAACCAAGCCCACACGCTAATGCGCAATGAGCAGCCCGCGGAGGCAAAGAAAGTGTTGGCGGCAATCGCCGAGAAATATGGTCACACTCAGGAGGCTTCCGAGGCGAACAAACTCCTGATGGGCTTCAAAGTCGCTGAGGATGTCGGAACCGCTAGATTGAATGAGACCCAGAAAAGCGCACTCCTCACAGCCCTCGCCACTTTCCGCCTTGATTGCGACAGATACCCATCCCAGGAGGAGGGGTTGAAGGCACTCACGACGAACCCTGGAATCAAAGGTTGGGACGGCCCGTACCTGCCGCCGGAGTCCAACTTGATAGCGAAGTTCACATACAAGTACCGCGGCGCCCAGGAACCAGAACTCCTCATGCCCGGCTCGAGGCATTGATCGGTCAAGCCGAGGTGCACTTGCCGTGCTAGTAAAATCTCGGCTTGCTCAGCTGCAACTTCTAGTCCAGCCGCACTTCACAACTTCCGGATTCTGCCGCGCCCACTCCTCATACTCCCTAACCGTGTAAAACGTCCGGTGACGGTACAACCGCCCCGCATCCTCCGGCAACCCCAGCCAGTCATTCGCCCATGAATCGCCCGTCTCCCTCATCCGTCTCTGAAGCCGCGCCTCCATCTCCTTCAACAGACCCGCCGCCGGCGCCTCATCCACCAGGTTCTTCATCTCATACGGATCCTTCTCAACGTCGTACAAGACCCACGGCTTGTCCTTGAACCGCGCGTACACGTGCGTCCGCGTCCGAATCCCCCGCCACGCCCCTGGCGTATCGTCTCCCTGATACGTCCCGTGAATCGCCAGATACGCCGAATCCGGCGTCTTCCCGCTCCTCCCCAGGACCACATCCGATAGATCCAACCCCTGCATCGCCGGATTCGCCTTCAACCCCGCCAACCCCAGCATCGTCGGCGCGAAGTCCACATGCGTGAAGAAGCCGTCGCTCGCCGACCCCGCCTTCACCCGCCCCGGCCACCGCACGATCCCCGGCACCCGGATCGACTCCTCCCACGGCTTCCGCTTCAGCCTCATTCCCTGCGAACCCAGCATGTCCCCGTGATCGGACGAGTAGATCACAACGGTGTCCTGCGCCAACCCAAGCTCATCCAGCTTGCCCATCAGCCGCCCCACCTGGTCGTCGATCGACGTCACCATCCCGTAGTAATGCGCAATCTCCTCCCGCCCCGGCGCCTTGGGCTCGCTCCGCCAGTTCGGCCGCATCTGCAACTTCGAAGCGTCATACAGCCGCCGGTACTCTTCAGGCGCCTTGTACGGATCGTGCGGCGGCCCCCACTGAATCGTCAAAAAGAAGGGCCGCGCATCGCGCTTCTTTCCTTCCAGAAACTCAACCCCCAGGTCCGCCCAGCCCTCCGACTCGAACTTCCCCAACCGTATCGGTTCCGGCGTATCGCGAAAGTACGTGTTATTGAAATGCGCGTGGCTGCACTGGTTCGCCGCCCAGAACTCAAACCCGTGACGCCGCTCCCCCGGCGGCACGAATCCCGGCAACCGCGGCCCGCCATCCAGATGCCACTTGCCAACGAACCCCGTCCGGTACCCGGCAGCCGCAAACTCCCTCGCCACCGAGACGCCCCGCTCCCGCAGCCTCAGATCATTCGCCACCATCCCGTTTCGATGCGCATACTGCCCCGTCAGGATATTGGCCCGCGCCGGACAACAGACCGGCGTATTGGCGATCGTATGCCGCATCATGACGCCATCGGCGGCCAACCTGTCGATGTGCGGCGTCTTGACGTCCGGATTCCCAGCGCACCCCATCGCCTGATAGCGGTGCTGATCGGGCATCAGGAACAGGATGTTCGGCCGCTTCGAATCTCTCCCCGCCACGACCGGCGCGGCCGCGGATGCCAGTAGTTCTCTGCGTGTCAGCATGTCGTGGCCAGCATATCGCAGCCCGCCGCCGTTTCAAACCGACTGCAACGCCTTATGCAAATCCACCAGCCCCCGTCCCTGCGAATAGGCCTCCCTCTTGATGTCCATCGCCGACGCAACGAAGATCTCCTTCACCCGCTCCGGCTGTCCGATGAACTCCTTGCGTACCGAGAGAAACGCCGCGATTGCCCCTGATACATGCGGCGCCGCCACGCTCGTCCCGCTCTGCTCGCAGTACAACACGCCCTTGCCGTAGCGTTCCTTCTCCATGCCCGCGGCGCACGACAGGATCCGTTCGCCCGGCGCGATCAGGTCCGGTTTCAGCCGCCCGTCGCCCGTCGGTCCGCGCGACGAAAAGTAACTTACCCCGTAGGTATGCGGCATTTCGCGATGTGTCGATCCCACCGTCAGGGCCAACTCCGCATTCCCCGGATCGGAGATGCTGCGGCTCGTATAGCCGGAGCCCACCTGATCGTTCGCATCCACCCACGTCATGTAGCCGCCATTGCCTGCCGCCGCCACCACCACCACGCCGCTCTTTACCAGCCGGTTCACCGCCACGCACACCGGGCTTTGCCCGCACCCGAACCACTCCGGATTGAACGCATACCCGACGCTCAGATTCACCCCATGCACGCGGATCGACCGCCCGTAATCGTTCCACTTCTGCACCTGATCCAAAGCCGCCAGGATCGAACTCATCCGTCCCGCGGCCACCCCATTTCCCCCCGGATCGGCGACCACCTTAAGGCTCACCAGTTTCGCCAGCGGAGCAATCCCGCCGATGCGCTCCACCGCCGCCAGGCTCGCCCGCGGCTCGTCTTCGCCTTCATGCAGCGTCAGCATGCCCGCCACCTTGCTGGACTGCTTCTTGCCCGCCTGCCATGCGCCGGCGATGATGCCCGCCACATGGGTCCCATGTCCCGTCGGGTCCTTCAACGGATCTCCCGCCGCCGACGTGTAATCGACATGCCGCAATGGCGCTGGCAATTCGAGCGTACGCACGCGCCCAATGCCCGCCACCTCGCCCGTGAAATGCGGATGCGCCCCGTCGATACCCGCGTCGATCACCGCCCAGACGACTCCCTCGCCCATCGCCGAAAAAGCCTTTTGCGCCGCGTCGGCCTTCACTGTCGCCGCCGATTTGGTCAACAGCAATTCCACCGCGCTGTCTTCCCAGATCCGGTAGACCGGCGACGCCCCGCCCTTCCCCACCGTCGCGTGATGCCACCGGCTCAGCGCTGTGATCCGCTCGGCGTCGAGCGGACAAATCACATACTCCGGCAGAATTCGCATCGAATCCGGCGCCACCCCGCCGTCCCTCGCCAGCCACGCCGACAGTTCCGAGCATGCCTGCGCCGGCCCCTCCGGGTGATGTTCGTTCAGCGAAATGATGACGTCGAACGGCCCCTTCTCGCCAGCCTGCAGTCTTTCCAGCAAAGGGCCGGTCACCAAAGACCGCAGCATCTGACGTGCGATCGACCTGCGCCCGCGCTCCAATCCCGTCGGCTCCGCGGGCCTGCCACCGGCTTTCTTCTTCGGCATCGTTCCCCTAATTTATCGCTTTTCCCCCGGTGGGGCAGCCTGTTCAGCCTGCGAAGGGCTTCAGCCCGTCCGCCCCCGTTCAACGGGAAACCACCCTAGGAGTCTCGGAGATAGATTGTAGCGGACCTGGAATCAACAACTTACAGACAATTCGCAATAGAGGAATCCCCGTAAGTGATTGATTCTACGTAGTGCATTTTCTATTTCCGACAGACTCCTAGTGGGACAGGCCTCCTGGCCTGTCAATTCCTGGCCGGCCTCTGCCCGCGCTCTAGGTCGCCACCAACCCCCGCACGATCGACGCGTTCTCCGCCATCTCGTTCTTATACTTCGGCCACATCCCCACGATCACCGCATCGTTCGGCTTGATCCGCGCAAACGCTCCTTTGAACGCCGTTTCAATCTGTTCCTTGGCAAACCCGGCGCGCCCCGCCGCCAGGATCTTGAATCCGAAACACGGCCGTTTGGTTTTCAGAATCCGCTGCGACATCCGGTCCGGATCCTTCTCCAGAAACGTCTCGCCCAACGGAGCCTCGCCGTTCATCAGCGCCCGCGCCTCTTCCCGCGTCCGGCTGACGCGGTAGAAGCAGGTCATGTAGTAGTCCACCGGCCAACCCGAGTCTTCGATGAAGTCCATCACCTCGGGGTTATGCATCGACACGCCGGCCATCAGCCCAGCGTCCTTCACCCGCATGACGAACTCCTTCACGCTATCCATCTTCTTCGCCCGGTAGGCTTCGTCTGTCCGGTTGCCGTGGTGCGCCATGCCCAGGAAACCCTTGCGAGCAACGGCTGGAATCATCGTGAAATCCTTGTGCAACTCGAAGTCGCTCAACAGGAACATCTGGAGTTTGCTGCCCTTGCTTCTCAGGTCATCGACGATAGCCATCGTGTCGAGATGGTAATGAAGCTGCCATGTGGTGATTCCCGCGGCCTCGGCGCGCATGAGGGTCTCCACCCGCCGGTCGTGCGTCATCCAGTCACGCATGGTCCGGTCGAGGATCTGGTTGAAGTGCGAATAACCCATCAACGGGTTGGTTCCGATGACGAGTTTGCCGATCTTGTGAGGACCAAACTGCACCGTGGGCAGCGGAGCCTCCGCCGCGGCAACCACCGGCGCAGCAGCCGCCACGCCAGCCGCCGCCGTCAACAACGACCTGCGCGAGAAACTCAAATCCATCATCGCCTCCTGTCGGCTATTCCGGCCTCGTTGCCTTGAATCATATCTCAAGCCGCGAACACAAGCAGCGCTATGCAAGTCGCGACTCTCCAGGTGCGGTATTCCACCCAACCCGCGCACCAGCGCCTACTGAACCGGCACGTCGTCTTCCAGACTCAGCGCCACAGCCAACGCCCGGTCCAGTTGCCGCACTGCCGCGGATCTGACCGAGCCAACGTAGTGAGTAAGCAGCGTCTTGGGCAGACTGACCAGCTCATCGCAGTGTATGCTGGAGGCCTTCTTGAGCCCGTCCTCGGTCCCGACCGGCACCTGCGTGCTCAGCCCATCGTGTTGTGAGTAGACCGGCGCGCAGATCACCGTGGAAAAGCGTGAATCCACAAGCGTCTGCCGGCTCACGACAGCAAAGACCCGCTGCTTGCGCGGATCCTGCGATCCCGGTTTGTGGACGAGATACAGTTCTCCGCGTCTCATGGGATCTGTTGATAGGAGAGCGCGTCCAGCGCTTCCTTGTTCAGCCGTTCCGAATTCCGGTCAATGATCTCCCGGTCCTGTCGATCTCGGCGCTCCCGTTCGATCACCGCCAGGTACGAGACCGCCGCCCGTTCAAGCAAGGCGGAGCGGTTCTTGTCCACAAGGTCCAAGCGCGAGAGCAACTCCTGCGGCAGTGTGATGGATGTCTTGACTCGCACAAGATAAGTATACTCCCGGCGGCGGCAACTCTCGCAGCAAGTCGAGGGCCACAGCAGCCAGCATTCCAGCAGAGAACCTCTCTCTGCTAGACTCAGCATCTGGAGGGGCTGTGAGCAAGACCCAATCCAGGCAAGCTTCCGCGCTGCGGTTCACCAGTCTGAAGCTGGACAATTGGAAGAACTTCACAAAGGTCGATGTGAACTTGCCCCGCAGGGTATTTCTTGTTGGGGCGAATGCCACGGGAAAGTCGAACCTCCTCGACGTCTTTCGCTTCCTCCATGATCTTGCTGGGGACGTCGGCGGCGGATTTCAGGAGGCTGTCAACAGGAAGAGGGGCGGAGTGAGCCGCATCCGGTCGCTTGCTGCAAGACGATACGCTGACGTAGCAATTGAAGTAACCCTGGGTTCAGACGAGGAACCCTTTTTGTGGCGATACCGTCTCGCGTTCGGGCAGGACAATCAGCGGCGTCCCCAGATCACACACGAATCGGTCCAGCACAAGGGCATTCAAGTGTTCTCCCGCCCGGACAGTGAGGACAGACTTGACAAGGTGCGCCTCACCCAGACCTACCTCGAACAAATCGTCCGCAACCGCGAATCCCGGGACGTCGCCGAGTTCTTTCGCTCCGTCCAATATCTGCACGTTGTTCCTCAACTGATTCGCGACCCAGATCGGTCGATTGGCAAGACCGACGACCCCTACGGCGGCGACTTCCTCGAGCGAGTGGCCCGCGTGAACGAGACAACGCGGAGGTCATGGCTCAAACGAATCGGGACCGCGCTCAAGGTTGCGGTTCCCCGGTTGGAGGAGATCGAGTTCATCCGCGGAGAAAAAGGCACACCCCACCTGAGGGGCAAGTACCGTCACTGGCGGCCGCAAGGCGCCTGGCAGAACGAGGAACAGTTTTCTGACGGCACACTGCGCCTCATCGGATTGCTCTGGGCGATCCTGGATGGATCGGGACCCCTTCTCCTGGAGGAGCCGGAGCTCTCTCTTCATGCCGAAGCGGTCCGGCAACTGCCGGCAATCTTTCACCGTGCCAGTAGCCGCACCGGACGTCAGATCATGCTCAGCACTCACTCCGACTCATTGCTAGCCGATACTGGCATCGGCCTTGACGAGGTTCTGATGCTGACTCCGGGCGACAACGGCACCGAAGTTAGATCTTCGGCTGAAGATCAACAGGCTGTCGATCTTCGGAACTCCGGCCTCACGATGGCAGAGATTGTGATCCCGAAGACACGCCCCGACGCAGTCGGCCAACTCGCCCTCTTTGAATAGAGTTGTCGATGCCGCCCGATCACCTCCTCGAAGAGATCCCCGTCGCCGTTGAGGGCATCGTCGATGAAGCTGTCCTCTCCCGCATACTACGCGATTTCGGTGTGCGCCCATTCCCGGTCTTTGGCAAGAAGGGTTGCGCCAACTTGGACGGCAGACTCGCCGGATTCAATAACGCAGCCGCCCGTTCTCCTTGGATTGTGCTTCGCGATCTCGACAACGGAGGCCGTTGCCCCGTCACATTCGCTCGCCAGTTGATTCCAAGTCCAGCGACAGGCATGGTTTTCCGCATCGTGGTCAACGAGATTGAAGCTTGGTTACTCGCGGATTCGCGATCCATTAGCACGTTCCTCGGTGTCTCTGAAGTCCTTGTCCCCCAGCAGCCGGAAACCATCCAGGATCCGAAACACGAACTGGTGAAACTGGCGGCCAGGAGCCGGTTCAGACGCATCAGGGAGGACCTCTCACCCCGTTTAGGCAGCGGAATCTCGCAGGGCCCAGCTTACGCTTCACGCCTCATCGAATACGTGGAGACCACATGGAGCCCTTCCTGCGCTCAGTTGCGTGCACCCAGCCTCATGTCGTTTAGAAATAGGTTGAGTTTGCTCGCCTGAGATCACCGGCCATGGGACCAGCGGTGACTGAACCCTCGTCCTCCTCCTCGAACTCAACCACGACCGCTCAGCGCCGCACTACAATCGGTCCAGGGGGGCGAGATGACCAACTGTCTCACCGACGCCGTGTTCTGTGGAGCCGCACCCGGGGGTGGGTTTGTCGCTCTCGTCCTGGCCTTGCCCGGCTGCCACTCCTTGGGAGACACCACCGGCGAAGCCGAAGCCAACATTCGCGAAGCAATCGAACTCACCCTGGAAACCCTCACGGCCCATGCCGACCCCGCGCTGCCGTCCTGATCCCTCGATTCACCCTCGCTTGTCTGAAATATGAACGTTAAAGTATTTTCATTCAAGAAGCCGCCGTCTCTCCTCCCGAAACCGCCTCCCTTCAAACCCTCCCTCTCCCCGCCCCTGTAACCCATTGTTAATCAGACATATATAACCAGATCACCGTCTGCCCGCCCCCACAAACAAGAGAATCCTAGTCTGTTTCGGACCGCCACAGCCCCTGTCTCAGGTTGACCCGTCTCCCCCTAATGCAGTACAGTCGAAACTTCGATAGTCATGTAGTGGCATTCTTGTACTTGTACTGACCAGACCGGAATGAATCTTCGCACTCATTTTCCCCGGGCCCTGGCAGCCATTGTGGCAGCCGTCCTTCTGCCCATCCTTCCCGCCTCCGGTCAGGTTTCATTCAACCCGTCCACCGGCATCCGCCTGCCGGACATTGATGCCGCTCTGCCCTCCGACGCCGTCCGTCCCGCCAGCACCGCCCCCACACCCTCGCTGCTCATCCCCACCGGCCAGCAGGAGACGCCCAAGTCACTGGTCCAAAAGGCCTTGCAGGAGGCCGACAAGCACTTCCAATATGGCAAGTTCTGTATCCAGGAAGAGAAGTTTGATCAGGCCCGCGTCGAATTTGACACCGCTTTGAACGTCCTCATGGATCTGCCGGCCGACCTGCCCGACCGCGCCTTGGCCGAGCGTAAGTTCGAGGAACTGATCCGCCTCATCCACCGCTACGACCTCGATAGCCTCGGCGCCTCAGCAACAAAGGATGAGCCCGTCTATACCCAGTCGCCCCTCGAACAGATCCTCGACCTTACCTTCCCCGTCGATCCCCGCCTCAAGGACCGCGTCGCCGCCCAGATCCAGGCCGGCCAGTCGCAGCTTCCCTTGACCGTCAACGACGCCGTCCTCAGCTACATCAGCTATTTCACCAACGCCAAGGGCTCCCGCACCCTGCTCGCCGGCTTGCGCCGTTCCGGCCGCTACCGCGACATGATCCTGCGCATCTTCGCCGAAGAAGGCGTGCCGCGTGAGTTAATTCACGTCGCCCAGGCCGAATCCGGCTTCGCCCCCATGGCCGTGTCTCATAAATCAGCCACTGGCATGTGGCAGTTCATGCGCCCCCGCGGCCATGAATACGGCCTGACCACATCCAATCTCCACGACGACCGCCTCAATCCCGAAAAAGCCACCCGCGCCGCCGCCCGCCACCTCCGCGACCTCTACAACCAGACCGGCGACTGGCACCTCGCCATGGCCGCCTACAACTGTGGTCCCGCCTGCGTCGAACGCGCCGTCCAGCGCACCGGCTACGCCGACTACTGGGAACTCCGCGCCCGTAACGCAATCCCAAAGGACACACGCAGCTACGTCCCGGCCATCATCGCCATGGCCATCGTCTCGAACAACCTTCAGGATTACGGTCTCGAAGCCCCGCCGTTCGAACCCGCCCTGACCTACGACACCATCGAGGTCGATGCCCAAACGAACCTCAGCCTGATCGCCGACGCCGCCGACGTCCCGGTTTCGGAGATCCGCGAGATGAACCCTGCCCTCATCCGGGGAATCGCGCCCAAAGACGTGCAAGTCCGCGTTCCCAGTGGCAAGACCGGCGATGTCCTCGCCGCGCTCGATGCCGTCCCGTCTGAGAACCGCAAGGCCTGGCGCCTCCACCGCGTCGCCGGCGGCGACACCCTGGCCTCCATCGCCAAACGGTATTCCGCCCCGGCTTCATCCATAGTCAAGGTCAACACCCGCCTCGGCGAGTCGTACTTCGACTCCCCGCGTGGCGGCGAACTGATCCTGATCCCCGCCAGGGAAGTCCCCGTCAAGTCCGCCGTGCGGAAGACCAAGGCCCGCCGCGCAGTCTCCAATTCAAAGTCCCGCGCCAGCGTCACGCCGCGCGCCTCGCAGAAACGCCCTGCATCCAAGAAGGTAGCTTCCAGTTCCACGAAGCGCCGTGCCGTCGCCCGTTAGTTCGATTCAAGCCCGCCTCGGGCGCAATCCCCACGAAGTGTGCAAGCGGCTATAGTAGCTTGTATGAATCGCCGCGAACTCCTCACCGGCCTCTCCGCCGCGCCCCTTCTCCGCGCCGCGCCATCAAAACCCCGCAACGTCATCTTCATCCTTGCCGACGACCACCGTTACGACGCCATGGGTTTCCTCAAGGCCCAACCCTGGCTCCGCACGCCCGTCATGGACCGCATGGCCGCCGAGGGCGCCCACTTCAAAAACGCCTTCGTCACCACCGCCCTGTGCAGCCCCTCCCGCGCCTCGATTCTCACCGGCGTCTACGCCCACAAACACCGCGTTGTCGACAACAACACGGCCATCCCCCAAGGCACCACCTTCTTCCCGTCCCACCTCCAAAAGGCCGGCTACAAGACCAGTTTCTTCGGCAAATGGCACATGGGCGGCGAATCCGACGCCCCGCAGCCGGGCTTCGACGAATGGGTCAGCTTCCGCGGCCAGGGCTCCTACCTGCCCACTAAGAGCGGCTTGAACGTCAACGGCAAGCGCGTCCCGCAGAAGGGCTACATCACCGACGAACTCACCGATTACGCCCTCGATTGGCTCGGCCGCCAATCCAAGGACCAGCCTTACTTTATGTACCTGTCGCACAAGGCCGTCCATGGCAATTTCGAGCCCGCCGCACGCCATCAGGGCATGTACAAGGACGCAAAGTTCATCTACCCGCCGACGATGGCCGCCACCGGCGAGATGGCCCAGCACCGGCCCAAGTGGGTCCAGGATCAGCGCAACTCCTGGCACGGCGTCGAGTATCCCTACCACACCTCGCTCGACATCGCCGATTACTACAAGCGCTACGCCGAAACGCTGATGGGCGTCGACGAATCGATCGGCCGCGTCCTGGACACATTGAAACAGCGCGGACAACTCGATTCCACTCTGGTCATCTACATGGGCGACAACGGATTCGCCTTCGGGGAACACGGCCTGATCGACAAGCGCACGGCCTATGAGGAGTCGATGCGCGTGCCGATGTTGGCCCGCTGCCCCGAACTGTTCAAGGGCGGCCAGACGGTCAACGGCGTGGTTGCCGGCATCGATATCATGCCCACCGTCCTCGCCGCCGCTGGCGCCCCCGCCCCTGCCGGACTCGACGGCATGAACTTCCTCCCGCTTACCCAGGGCCAAACCGCCGGCTGGCGCGAGGAGTTGATGTACGAATACTACTGGGAGCGCAACTTCCCGCAAACGCCCACGATCCACGCCCTGCGCGGCGATAGGTACAAATTCACCCGCTACCACGGCATCTGGGACATCGACGAGTTGTACGACCTGCAGGAAGATCCGCTCGAATCGCGCAACCTGATCTTCTCCGCCCAGCACCAGCCCATCATCCAGGACATGCGGGAACGCCTCTTCAAAATCCTGGAAGAGACCAACGGCCTCTCGATGCCCCTCTGGCCCGACCGCGGAGGCCAAAGCAACCTAAGAAATCCCGAAGCAAGCAAGGGAGCCGGCTTTCCCCCCGAACTTGTCCGCCGCCCCAACAGGAACTGACGCGGCCCGGTGGCCTTTCCATACAACTCCACGGCACGAATGCTAAGCCAGGATTTCCGCATCGACGCCCGGCTTGCGGAGATCAGTATAGCTCCGCCCGCCGGCTTCGGGATAAGGAGACGGCCGCCTTCCCTCACCCGCCCAATCCACAGCTTCTAGTGCAGTGCGGTCGAAGTATTGGCCGCTAACTTTGGGCGGGCGATGTGGCGCACGCACTCCTACGTGCCGTATCGAGACTTTCTCGACACCTCCGTCGTGCGAGAACAAACGCCAGGCGCTGGCAGTGGGAGACATCAGCGGCCCCGCCGCGGCGAAGCTGCTTCAGCGCGCGCTCGTCGCGACCAAGGGAGCGGATGAAGAAGAAGCGGATAAAGAGGCTTCCTATATTCCGCGCGGCGATCTACAATACGGGCGGATGTTCTGGAGACTGCCATGTGCACATCTTTGTTTCGATTCGCTGGCCTTCTCGTCGCCGGAGCGCTCGCAGCGTCCTCCGCTGACTTAGATGATTCCTACCAAGCCCTGAAAGACGCGGTGTCAAAGAAGGACATCGCGCAAGTGAAACAGTTGGCATCTGAGACCTGCGCCCTAGCCCGCGCCGCGTCCTCGTCGCCCGCCCCGGCTGAAGCGGCGGAGAAAGACGCCTGGACGAAACGTGTGGCTTACGCGCGTGATGTGGAGTTATACACCGAATACGCGCTATCCTCGACCGCCCTTACATCTCAACCCGAAATCACCATCGACCTGCTCACCGCGCTTGAACAGCAAAGCCCGAAAAGCCGCTATCTCGATGCCGCCTACGGCGCCTACCTCGTGGCCTTGACCAAGACTGGCGCGGCATCAAAGGTCCCGGCGGTTGCGGAGAAAGCCCTGGCGCACTTTCCTGAAAATGAGGATCTACTCCTCGTGATGATCGACTTCAACATGAACCGCAAGCGCGCGGCGCTGGCCGGCGCACAGGCCGAGCGCTTGCTGACCGTGATCAGAAGGCACCCAGTGCCCGAGGGCATGAGCGCCGCCGACTGGGAGCGCAAGAAGACTGTCGCGCTGACGCGCGGCTCCTGGGTCGCCGGCATGGCCCATGCCGAGAAAAACGAATACATGTCCTGCGACAAGGACCTGCGGGTTGCGCTGCCGCTGGTGAAGGGGGATAGCGCGATGCTGGCCTCGACCCTGTTCCACCTGGCGGTCTCGAACTACAACCTCGGCAGGCAGAGCATGAACCGGGCCCGCATTCTGGAGGCGGCCAATTTCAGCGAGCAAGCCTCTAAGATCCCCGGCCCCTACCAGCAGCAGGCCTGGACGAACGCCCACCTGATGAAGTCGGAGGCCGACCGGATGATCGCCCGAAAGTGAGCCAGCGGTCCAGGGCAAAGAGTGCGTGGCGCTTTCGGGCCTGGTTGATTTCCTGATATAGTGCGGCCAAAATAGCAACCGCGAAAGGTAGGTATGAGTGTGAATCAAGATCCTTCGAGAAGGAAGTTCCTAGGCGCCTCTGCCGCGGCCTCGGGGTGGGCTTCGGCCGGACTCGTTGCCAAGGGTCAGGGTGCGGTGCGCGGACCCAACGATACCATCAACCTCGCCCTGATCGGATGCGGCGCCCGGGGCCGGTCCCTTCTCATTCCCCGCTTTCAGAAGTTGCCGGGGACCCGGTTCGTCGCCGTCTGCGATGTGAACTCGAAATACCTTGCCGATGGCCGGCAGCGCGCGGGGGGCGACCGCGTCGCCGCTTATGAGGACTTTCGCAAGCTGCTTGAAGACAAGAATATCGACGCGGTGATCATCGCCAGCAACCAGCAATGGCATGTCCCGCAAATGATCGCCGCCTGCCAGGCAGGCAAGGATGTCTACCTCGAAAAGCCCCTTGGCAACTCCATCGGCGAGGGTCCGTTTGCGATCCGGGCGGCGCGGAAGTACGGCCGCATCGTGCAGGTGGGCACGCAGCAGCGCAGTCAGCAGCACTACCAGCAGGCCGTCCAGGCGATCCAGTCCGGAAAACTCGGAGAGATCTCCGAGGTGAGGGTCTGGGACTACGAGAACTACTTTCCGGGCGATGGCTCGCCCGCCGGCTGCGCGCCCCCGGCGGAGCTGAATTGGGACTTCTACGTCGGCCCTTCTCCCCACCGCGCCTACAACCCGAACATGTACTACAACTACGGCTACGATTGGTTCCGCATCGCCGGCGCCGGCCACCAGGTGGCATGGGGGGTGCACCATTTTGACATCGTGCTGTGGGCCATGGGTGTGACCGCGCCGCGGTCGGTCTATGCCACCGGCGGCAACTTCGCCTTCGAGAGCAACCACGACTACCCGAACACGTTCTCGGCGACGCTGACATTCGGCCCCGGTCCGGTGGCGAAACGCGGGTTCGTGCTCCACTACACCATGCGGACGGGCTGCCGGCGGGAGATGCGGTCGCACAGCAAGTGCTTCATGGGGACCAAGGGATCGATGATTCTGGACCGCGCCGGCTACTCCATCGTGGGTGAAGTGCCGCGCGGGGGCAAAGTCACTTCCATGGGTCCGTTCGTCAATGTCGAGGAGACGGTGAAGGCCGAGGACGATCACCTCTATCACTTCGAACTGTGGCTGAAGAACCTGCGGGAACGGAAGGCTCCCGAAGCGAATCCAGAGACGTGCCACCATGCCACGGCGGTAGGCCACCTGATGAACATCTCGTGGGAGACCGGCAGGAGTATCCGCTGGGATGGCACGCGGGTGATTGGAGACCCGAAGGCCAACGCTCTGGTGATGCGGCCGTATCGCGCGCCCTGGAAGTTGGAGAGTTAAGAGTTGGAGGTTTAGATGCCACACCCGATCACGCGACGAGACACTTTGCGGGCAGTGCCGATGGCGGGCGCGGCAATGCAGGCGCGAGCCGCGGGCCGAATTCAGATCGGCATGTCGACGAACGATTTTCGCGAATTCAGCAACGCCGGTCTGGCCAAGGAACTCGCCGGACAGGGCATCCGCACCATCCAACTGTTCTTCACGCAGACCGACAGCAACTATTGGAGGTACGGCAGGAGGAGCGATCTTGCCGGCCTCACGCCGGAGCGCGCGCGGGAGATTGCCGCCGCTTACCGCTCTCAGGGGATCTCGATCCACAGCATGGGCGTCTACGCGACGCTTGTCCACGGGGACGTGGCCGAACGCAAGGCCAACCTGGGCTACTTCGAGGCCATGATGAAGATTGGCGGCCACATGGGAGTCCGCACCTTCATCACCGAGGCGGGGCATTACCAGCCGCCCGGACCCGCGCCCAATGTGCCTTACGACTACCAGGATGAAGTTTGGAAGATGGCCGTGGCGACGGTGAAGGAACTGGCGGCGATGGCTGCCGCGCACGACGCGACAGTGCTGCTCGAACCGATCTACCGGAGCATCTTCGCCAGCGCCAAACGGACACGGGTGTTCCTGGAGGAAGCCGCCTCGCCGCGCATCCGGGCGCTGCTCGATCCGGCCAACTTGCTCGAGGTGAACGATCTCGAGGAGATGTTCGATCAGCTTGGCGATTGGATCGACTGCGTTCATGCGAAGGACCGCAAGCTGCACGTCACCGCCGGAGTGGCGGCGGGCGAGGGCGACCTGGACTATCCGAAACTGGTCCGCCTGGTGGCGGCGAAGACTCCGCAGGCGCCCCTGATCCTCGAATACGCCGGGGCGAAGAATTACCGGCAGGCGCTCAACCACCTGCGCACGGCGATCCGGGAGGCCGGGTTGGCGGAGGCCTGATCCCGGGCCGATCTGACTCTGGGACTCTGGGACAGCCCGTCCCAGCCGCAATTTCCTACAAATCCGAGTGACGCAAGACCGAGCCCAACTCGTGGTTAGCCCCTGCAAGTTATTGATGGACAAAGACTACTGGCCACAGATTCTGGGACGATTCTGGGACAGCCTTATAGCTGGTATGGGCGTGTTTTGAGTGAAGCGAGTTTTCCACAGCCGCCGCCGGATCGACTTCTGTGGAAATCACCCTTCGCCGCCCTTGCAACCGCCGCCCGCCGGCGTTAGCACTGTGAGTAGTCCGGCGCCCCGCGGCCACGAATAGGGACAGCAGACACCCTAATGTCTTGTGTCAGGACTTCGGGCCGCGTTCAGCGAGATCGCGGACCCATTCACGCTTCGAGGTGTAGTAGATCTTGGGTTCGGTGCCGAGACGGGCGAGAAGGCGAAAAGCCTCGGGACTTTTGGCTGCAATCGACACTTCGGAGTCAGGGTCGTTGAGATCGCCGAACGTGATGGCATGAGTGGCGCAGGCTTCGACGCAGGCGGGGCGGTAATCGGCCGGATTGATCGAGTCGCGACCCTCCGCGGCGGCCTTGTCCTCGGATTCGTGAAGGCGGCCATGGCAGAAGTTGCACTTCTCGACGACGCCGCGCATGCGCACGGCGACGCCCGGATTCAACGTACGCTCCATGCCCGGAGACCACTCGGGATCCCACCAGTTGAAGTAGCGGGCATGATAGGCGCAGGCTGTCATGCAGTAGCGGCAGCCGAGACAGCGTTGCGGCATCTGTGTGACGATGCCTGTCGCCTTGTCGAGTTCGACCGCCTGTTGGGGGCAGACGGTGACGCATGGCGTCTCGTTCTCGCAGTGCATGCAGGTGACGGGGAGAAACGCCGTGCGGCCGTCGCGCGTGACGCGGTGGACCAGCATTGGCGTCAGGCCGGTGCGGGCCGTGGCGCGACTGTTGCCTGGAGCGACGTTATTCTCGGCGGCGCAGGCGGTCATGCAGGCGCCGCAGCCGGCGCAGCTCTCCGTGTTGGGCAGGCCCGCAAAAACGCCGTCCGGCCGTAGCGTGTGACAGCCGTCGCAATCGGATGCGCCGGACTTGTCCGCATGGGTCTTATGACGGTACTCGAACGGCTGGGCCTGGGTCTTATACAGCAGCCTGGGGAAGCCGTACCAGCCGGCAACCTGGGCGGCGGTCAATCCAGCCAGCAGAAATAAAAGGGGACGCAGCACTATGCTCTCCTCTGCCAATCCGGTTTCGCGGCGAAAAACTCCTGGTATAACTGCGACGCCTCTTCGCGGGGCATCAATCGGGCCACACCAGGCGCCGGAACGCCTCCGTCGGCGGCGCAACCGGTGGCGCGGCCGAGGCTGTCGTGGACGAATTCGGCCAAGCGGCGCTCCTCGGCGGCCAGCCAGGCATTGGCCTCTTCGCCATGCCGGAGCGTCCCGGTCGTGCGATCATCCACCGCCCAACCCTCCAGCAGCCAGCCGGCGCCGTACGGATCCTCGGTAATACGGCCGGGATGATTGCGGAGTTGCCCGTTGACATCCTTCACCCGGAGCGGATTGGGAAAGACGAGAGTCCACTCGTGGCCGTTCACGGTGAGGACCACGGATGGGCGCTCCTGCCCGCGCTGTGGGGCGAAGAGGATCGAGTCAACCGCACCGATCGTCCGGGCCAGCAGGGCGTCGATGCCCACCTGGCAGAGTCCGCCCTCGCCTGCATCGAGCCAGAGATGATTGGATGCGTGGTAGAGGTTCTCTCCGGCAGCCTTGCCCGAGTGCGGACGCGCAAGCGAGAGGTACAGATCGCAATAACGGTAACCTGGCCCGCCGCAACGCGAAAGGCCGGCCTCGCTGAAGGGAATCAACCTCGGCGTGCCAGTCGCTCCGCAGTACTGCACGTGGATCTGCTCGAGGTGCGGACAACTGTTGCTAGGCTCCTCCGATACGGCTAGAGGGCATTGGCGGTAGCCGGGCGTGTCGCACCGCCCCGCGCCCGCCGACCCCGGCCCGTCCAGGATCAGCTTGCGCAAAGGCGCAACGTGACAGTAGCGAGCCAGCCCCTCCCGAAGGAATGGGCAACTCATGGCGCTACTCCGTCTTCCGCGGCTTCGACGCTGAACCAGTACCGGGCAGAGGCTCTTCCGCCGGTCGCACCGGCTCGCCGCCGTCCGCCATGGTTAGGCCACCGGCATCAGGTGGGCTCCCGTGCCAGCGCCGGCCAGGTGCGCATCTCGTCGCCCAGTTTGTCCATGACCCTGCTGCGCTTTCGAAGTGTCACAAGGTCGCCCAGGAGACCGTAGGTGAACACGCCAAGCGCAGCCAGCGTGGCAATGCCGAGCGCGAGGTTGGTCAGATTCAGCCAGAGGGCTTGGGGATCGTTCCAGTCAACTCCGAACATATGGAATGCCTGCCTTTCGTGGCCGGGGCTATTGTAGACCTGCGGCCACCTAGGGAGATGCAATTGCCGGACCATTATGTGGAATCAATAAGTTACATGGAAAATGGGCGCGGACATGCCGGATTCGCCGACGCTCAATTCTGGTTTTCCTACACGAACATGCTTCCTCAGAGATCGTTTGGTACTGGCGCGGCGCATGGTATGCCGGCGAAACTTCGAATCAGATTCTTCAATCGCTTACCTTTGCGCTGCCAGGTTCGATATGATGAACGGCGTGAGGCGCTGGTAGGTAGGGACCGGTTTGGTTCGCAGATCGTCCTCCTCTCCTCCGCATCGTGTTGGGTCCGTCCAGCGCCTCCACCCCCCGCCCGTCTCGTCTTTTTCGCCCTTGCATTCGCCGGGACGGCGTCTGATTGGGTTCGATGAATCGCAGGTCATTCCTCGCCAGTTTTGCCGCGGCGCAGGCTTTGAAGTCATCGGCGGGACCTGTCCGTGAAATGCGGCTGAAGCCGGGATGATCCATTCGCATCTGGCCGGTGCAGTGATCGAGCGCCACCCGCGCAAGTTCACGGAGACCCAGTTCCGCCAACCCAAGCGAAGAAAAGCCGGGCGGCCCGGTGGATCGCGCCACCCCAGGCCGCCCGGCAGTTTGCGAGCCGGCTGAGCCGTCGCTTAGAAAACCAGTTTCAAAGCGAACTGGATCTGGCGGGCCGGCGCAGAGAGCCCGGTGATGGTGCCGAAGGCGTTGTTCAGAACGTTGCCTTGAGCGGCGCCGAGGTTGGTGGTATTGAACAGGTTGAAAAACTCGGCGCGGAATTCGAGCCGGGTGGATTCCCAAGGCAATCGGAAGTCCTTGTGGGCGCCGCCGTCGAAGTTGAACATCGGCTCGCTGCTGGCCATGTTCCTCCCGAGGTTGCCAAAGGGATGCGACGGATCGTTTGGCGTGGCCGTACTGGGTGCGATGACGGCCGGCTTGTTGAAGTAGTTGGTGACGCTCTTCTCGGAGGAGTAGAGGCTGCCGCCGAGGTAGTTGGGCCGGTAGGTAGGCGCGGTTGAGACCTGGAAGGCGCTGGGCGCCGAGTAGCTCAGGTTGATAGGCTGGCCGCTGGTCATGGTGTTGATACCGGTGAGGCGCCAGCCGCCCAGGATCGCGTTGACAAAGCCGTTGACCGGAGAGCCCCATTTGCGGCCGCGGCCATAGGGAACCTCCCAGACAGCCGTGCTGGTGTTGTTGACGGGCTGGTTATAACTGCCCAGGCCCTTCTCGCTGGCGAGGTCCCGGTAGTTAACGCGCGAATTGTCGCCATTATAGGCCTCCAAGTGGCCGGCGGCGTTGTCGATGACCTTCGACCAGGTGAAGCTGTTGAGCAGGTACAAGCCGTTGGTGTACCGCTTTTCCAGCTTCATCTGGAGTCCGTGGTAATCCGAGAAACCGCCGCCCCAGGAGATCTGGATGTAATCGAAGCCCTTGATGGGCCGGCGGGAGGCGAGCGCGACGTTCTGACCGGGGAGATTTGGCACGGCCTGGTTATAGTCGCCGAGAATCATGAGGCCGCGGGACCGGTTGCCGACGTAGCCGATATCGAAGAGCAGTTCCCTGGCGAGTTCACGCTGGATGGTGAAGTGCCAGCTTTGGACGTAGCTGGTGCGGTAGTCCGCCGGAGTGTAGTTTGTGCGCGTGCTGGCGGTGGAGAAGTTGGCAGGATCGACAAGGCCCTTCGGATAGCCCAATTGAGTGGTCCGGAAGCAGCCCGAGTACTGGTCGCCAGTGCAGAGCGGCAGCGTCGGAACCTGGTTGATCGTCCGGTTGACGATTTGCGGGCCGTTGTAGCCGAGCAGGTTTTCGCCGCCGAGCCGGTTGAAATGGACGTAGCTGATGCCGTAGCCGCTGCGAATGACGGTCCTGGGCGTGAGCGAGTAAGCAACGCCGAGCCGCGGGGCGAAGTTGTTCTTGTCCGGCCGGACCAGGGCGCGTTCGTGGATTCCGCCGCTGCTGGCCTGGATCAGCTTAACCGCGGCGGGATCGAAGTTGGAGATGCGGTTCTCAGCTTCCCATTGGGGGGTGGCGAACTCATAGCGGGCGCCCAGGTTGAGGGTGAGCTTCGAGTTCACCTTCCAGTCGTCCTGGAAGTAGAGGAAGTGCATCCGTTGGCG
Source organism: uncultured Candidatus Solibacter sp. (assembly GCA_964558355.1). Taxonomy (GTDB): domain Bacteria; phylum Acidobacteriota; class Terriglobia; order Bryobacterales; family Bryobacteraceae; genus PNKE01. The sequence goes on along the minus strand of CAZLDN010000029.1, from coordinate 25,981 downwards.
GTAGTTCAGGACGATTTCGTTGTTGAGGCTGTAGCTCGAACGCAGGCCCACGAGAAAGTCCGCCAGGTTGTAGAGGTTGTTGCTGCCTGAACCAGTGGGGCGGGAAAACTGGCCGCCATAGTTGTCCTGACCATACTGCGGGTTGAAGTCGAAGATGTCGGTGTTGATCATCTGGTACTCGTAGCCGGTCTTCCAGACGTGGCGGCCGGAAATCTTCGAGTAGTTCACCTTCGGATTGACTGTGAACGGATCCTGGAACTGCGGGTTTGAGGACTGGCGGCCGAGGGCCGAAAAGCCGCTGATGGACTGGGCCGTCAGGCCGCCGCCGATGACGGGCGAATCGGGCAGGCCGGGGATGCCGTACTCCTGGAGCATGTTGGGGCGCTCTGAGCCAAGCGCGGTCTTGCCGCCCTCGAACAGGCTGATGCCAATGCGGAAGTCGAGAACGGAGGTCGGCGTTGCGTTGTAGTTGAACCCGGTCGTGAACTGCTTGTTGAGGACGCGCACGTTGCCGTTGTTGTTGCCACCGGAAGGGCCTGGGATGACGTAGTTTTCGATGCGGTTCATGAGACGGTGGCTATAACGGGCGAAGGCGTTCAACTTGCTGGAGATGTAATGGTCGTAGCGGACGTCGCCCTTGTCGTCCACGGTGGGTGTCGGGGTGAGGTAGTCCCAGTTGTTCGAGGGAGCGACGCCGGCATTGCTGGACCGGAGGGGCGCCGGCAGGTCGCCAAGAACCTTCTTGGCGAAAGCGGTAATGGCGCTCTGCGGGATGACGCCATCGGTGTAGACATCGCCTGTGAGGGGGTTCCTGACAGGGATGCCCAGGTTGCCCTGGCGCTGGTTCAGGGTGGGCATGCTGGCAAACTGGAGAGCGCGCTCGACGCGGCGGAAGCCCTCATAGTTGGCGAAGAAGAACATTTTGTCCTTCCTGATGGGACCGCCAAGGGCGCCGCCGAACTGGTTCTGGACCAGGACGGGCTTGGCGCCGGTGGACGGGCGGAAAAAGCCGACGGCATTGAGTTTGGTGTTGCGGAGAAACTCCCAGGCTGCGCCATGAAATTGATTTGTGCCGCCGCGGACGCTGGCGTTGATCACGGCGCCACCGGCGCGTCCGTACTCGGCGGAGAAATTGTTGGTCTGGACCTTGAACTCCTCGACGGCGTCGGGGTTCAATTGAACCACCTGGTTCGAGAAGCCCTGATTGGATGTGCCGTATGCGTTGTTGTCCACGCCGTCAAGCATGAAGTTGTTGAGCGAACTACGGAGGCCGTTGACGTTGAAAGAGGCGTCCCTGGATGTGATGTTCGATTTGCGCACCCCCGGCGACAGCAGCGCCAGATCGGCGTACGCCCTCCCGTTGAGCGGCAGATTGACAATCGCCGCACGGCCGATCACCTGGCCGCGGTCGCTCGAATCGGCTTCCAAAAGGCGGACCGAGTCGGTCACGGTCACGCTCTCTGTCACTTCGCCGACTTGCAGCACCATGTTGACGCGCTGGCGGGCGCTGACGGTCAGGGCGAAGTCGACCGAGGCGGTCTGTTTGAATCCGTGCGCTTCGGCAGTCACCTTGTAGCTCCCGATGCGCTGGTTCAGAAATTGGAAACTACCGTTTTCGTCTGTGATCTGGTTGACTGCCACACCGGTTTGGGTGTTCAGCAGCGTGATCTTGGCACTCGGGATGGCGGCCCCGGATTGGTCGGCGACGGTACCGAGGACGGTTGCCGTGTCATACTGCGCGTGAAGCAGCGACCCCGTGAGCAGAGCGATAACAGCGAGGTATCTTAGCATTGGTACAAGGTAGCAGGGCGGTGGAGTTTGGACAAGTAAATAGTGCGTTACAGGCGGTAACCACATGTCGCCAAAGCCAAACTGGCGGAGAAGAGGTCCGGACTTTGCGGCCGGGTCGAACTCGATCCTTGGTTACCAGTTGGTGAACGAGCCGTCGGGACGCCGGAACTGGGGCACGGGTTGGGCTGGCTTGTCGGCTTCGGCGGGAAGTTTGAGGCCGGCAGGGTTGAAACCGGCGCCGAGGGCGAAGGCGGACAGGCCTGAGCGGAAAAGGGTGCGGCGGAGCATGGGCCGATTGTACCGGAGGTTCGCGCTAGAGTTGACAGGGGCGCGGAGATTTCTACAATAGAGAGAATGTCCAGGGCGGGACATAGCGCGGCCTCAGTTTTCGTTTGGCCGCGGGGTCGTAGCGCCCGGCGCCGCATGTGCGGGAGAATGTGAGATTACGGAGAACGATGTGTGGGCCGGCCGCGATGGGCGCGGGCTGGCTTTGATGACCATGAAGAAGGCGACGAAACAAGCTGATTCCAAGCCGGCGGCAGCCAAGGCCGCGGCGGTGCTGGACGCGAAGGCGCAGGCCGAGTTGTTCGGGAACGCGATGAAGCGTTTCTCGAAGAGCGAATATGCCGAGGCGAAACCGCTGTTCGACCGGGCTGGCGAAGGACCGCATTTAGGGGTCTGCGAGTCGGCGCGCATGTACGCGCGGATTTGTGAACAGCGGCTCGACCAGGCGAAGCCGGAGTTGCAGACGGCGGACGATCACTACACTTACGCCGTGGCCATGATCAACGGGCGGCGTTTCCCCGAGGCGCTGATCCACTTGCAGAAGGCCCTGGCGATGGGCGACGCCGCTCATGTGCGTTATGCCTTGGCGCTCGCCAGCGGAATGGACGGCGACATGCCGGGCGCGGTGGCGCATCTGCAAAAGGCAGTTGAAATGGATCCCTCGGTGAGGTCGTTCGCGCGCAGCGACGCCGATTTCCAGCCGTTGTTGAGAGACCCGGTCATCACGCAAGTCCTCGCCGGCGAGCGGTAAGGCGCGAAAATGGGCGCCGGCGGTTCAAAGGGCGCGAAACTCGATCTGGGTGTTCGCTCGCCGTTAAGGATCGTCTCCATCGGAGGCGGAACCGGCTTATCGACCCTGCTCAAGGGACTGAAACGGTACGCTCACGTCAACGCCCAATTGCCGTCGCCGCATCCGCTAGTGGACATCACAGCCGTGGTGACGGTTTCCGACGACGGCGGCAGTTCGGGGCGGCTGCAACGCGACTTCGGCGTACTGCCTCCGGGCGACATCCGCAATTGCATGGTGGCGCTGGCCGAGGATGAAGGGCTGCTGACACGCCTATTCAGCTTCCGCTTCGACTCGGGACATGGCCTTCGCGGGCACAACTTCGGCAACCTCTTTCTCACTGTCATGAGCCAGGTGACCGGCGACTTCGCTCAGGCCGTGCGGTTGAGTTCCGAGGTGCTGGCCATCGCCGGGCGCATCTACCCGTCAACGGCGTCCAGGGTCTCGCTGCGCGCGCATCTCGCAGGCGGCAAGGTGGTCGATGGCGAGACGAGGATCAGCCGCAGCGTCGAAAGGATCGAGAGGATCGAGTTGCTTCCAGGCGACTGCCGGCCGCTGAAAGAGACGCTCAAGGCGATCAGCGAAGCGGACCTGATCACGATGGGTCCGGGCTCGCTCTTCACCAGCGTGGCGCCGAACCTGCTCGTGAATGGAATACCGCGGGCGATCCGCCGGTCCAAAGCGCTGAAAGTCTGTTTTGTGAATCTGATGTCGCAACCCGGAGAGACGACCGGTCTCACGGCTTCCGAACACGTGAAGGTGATCTGCGAACACGCGGGGGCGCGAGTGGTGGACGTGGCCGTGGTGAACAATGAGCCGATCGCTGCTCCGGCGCGGCGCCGGTATGCGCGGCAAAGCGCGATGCCGGTGGTGAACGATCTGGACGCGATCAGGGCCATGGGCGTCGAGGTCGTCAGTGCGCCGCTGGTCGACACGGGCGACAAAATCCGGCACGACCCGGCGGCGGCGGCGCGAGTCGCCCTGCAACTGGCGAAAAAGGGGCGGCGCATGCGCGTGAGCCAGCTCAAAGCCGTGCTGGCGACATAGCCGCTCGCGGTCGAGGCCGCGAGATACGTTCCCCGCGCGCCTTTCGACCGTGGCGGCCGTCTCCTGAGACAATAGGTCATATGGTCGACGTATCCGTTATCATCCTGGCGGCGGGCTATGGAACCCGCATGAGATCGAAGCTGGCGAAGGTGTTGCACAAGGCCGGCGGGGCGCCGCTGATCGAACACGTGATCCGCGCGGCGATGGAGATTGCGCCGCCCGGGCGCATCACGGCAGTGGTCGGCCACCAGGGCGGCAAGGTGCGCGAAGAGATGGCCCATCTGGGCGTTCACTTCCAGACGCAGGAAGAGCAGTTCGGCACGGGCCATGCTGTGCTGGTCTGCCGCGGTCTGGCCCATCACGCCACCGGGCGCGTCGTGGTGATCTACGGCGACTGCCCGTTGCTCAGAGGCGAAACGCTGAAAGGGCTGGTGGCGCGGCACGACGAGGTGAACGTGGCTGCGGCGACGCTTGTCACCTGCACTCTCGACAATCCGCGCGGTTACGGACGGATCTTCCGCGAGGACGGATTCGTGGCCCGTGTTGTCGAAGAGAAAGCCGCCACGGCGGAAGAGAGGACCGTCCGCGAGGTGAACGCGGGCATCTACTGCTTCGAAGCCGAACCGCTATGGCCGCATCTGGCATCCATCAAGCCAAATCCGGCCTCGGGCGAGGTCTACCTGACCGACATGGTGGAGACGCTGCGGGCGTCGGGCCTGAAGACTGCGCCCTATGAGGTTGCCGATCCGTCGGAAACCATTGGCATCAACAACCGCGTCGAACTGGCCGAAGTCGACGGGATGCTGCGCACGCGCAAGGCGAACGCGCTGATGACAGCCGGCGTGACCATCGAGAGGCCGGACACGGTGTCGATCGATGCCTGGGTGGAAGTGGGCCCGGATACGGTGATCGAAACAGGCGCGCAGTTGCGGGGGCGGACCACTGTCGGCCCCGATTGCAGGATAGGCAGCCATGCCATCCTCGAAAACGCCACGGTCGGCGAAGGCTCGGTCGTACACCCGTTCTCCGTCATCCACGATTCGACCATCGAAGCCGGAGTCGAAGTGGGTCCGTTTGCGCGCATGAGAATGGGCGCGGTCGTGGAAACCGGGGCTCGGGTGGGCAACTTCGTCGAGTTGAAAAAAACACGCCTGGGCCAGGGATCGCTGGCGATGCACCTGGCCTATCTGGGCGACTCAACCATCGGGAAGGGCGTCAACATCGGAGCGGGCACGATCACCTGCAACTTCGACGGCAGGAAAAAAAGCCTAACCGTGATCGGCGACGGCGCCTTTGTCGGCAGCAATTCGACCCTGGTGGCCCCGGTGGAAGTTGGCGCGGGGTCATATGTGGCCGCCGGCAGCGTGATCACGGAAAACGTCCCGGTCGACGCGCTGGCGTTGGGGCGCTCACGCCAGGTGGTGAAGGAAGAGTGGGCCAAAAAGCGGCGGGAACAGTAGACGGCAAGAACGGGCCGGGCGGCATGTCATCGCCCGGCCAGTCTCCTCCTGCCTGTGACGGCTAGCCTACTTCCCGTCCCCAGCCTCCACCCATTCGACGCCAAACCGCGCATGGCGGATCGTCTTCCGCGGCTCGCCGTTCGGCACATGGTTCAGGAACACGCTGTAACTCGCATGGATGCTGCCGTCCTTCGCCTGGATGATCGACGGGTAATGAAACGACCCCGGCCGCTCGGCCCGCGTGTCCAGTTCGAGATGCCGCTTCCATTTCCAACTCTTGCCCTCGTCGTCCGACAGCGTTAACGCCAGCGAGTAACGGTCCTTTTCCGTGTCGTTGTTGATCATCAGCCAACGGCCGTCTTTCAACACCAGCACCTCCAGGCCCGTCCCCGAATTCTGAATGCCGGTATCCCGCGCTATCGTCCACGTCTCGCCGTTGTCCTTCGATTCGCTGAAGTGAACGCGCTTTGGCGGCGGCCCGTTGTCGCGCATGTACGCCACAAGGCTCCCGTCCTTGCGCCGCGCGATCGACGGCTGAATGTTGCCCGCCCCGACGATGGTCTGCGACGCCCGGAAAGTCTTGCCGCCGTCGTCCGTAATCGCCATCAATGAGAAGCTGTACCCGTCCGAATACAGCGGCAGCAGAATCCGCCCTGACGGCAACTCCGCCGGATGCGCCCGTCCCATCCACCCCATCCGTGAAAAGTACTTGTCCTCGACCCGCTTCATCAACTCGCCGAATCTTGCATGCGCCTTGATCTCAGGCCGTTCGGCCGCCCACTCTTCGACGCGCGCCTTCATTCCCTCCGGCCTCAGAAACAGCGCCTGCGAACTCTCCCACTTCGGCGTCCCGGCTTTCAGGTAATCGGTCGAGATCCTCACCTGCGTCACAGCCGTCTCCCACTGGTTGGCGACGATCGTCTGCCAGTAGAACCACAGCCGCTTGTTCGAATCCACCCAGATCACCGGGTTCGTGTCCGGAAACTCCGGCACGTCGGCCAGCACAAACGGCTCACCCCATTTCGCCGCGCCCTTCTTCTTCCGCGCCGCCATGATCCGCACATCGTCGGCGGTCCGTTCGCCCGATCCACGATACCAGCACACCATCAGGTCGCCGTTCGGCAACTCGACGATCGCCGACGCATGGTTGTGCTCCTTGTCAAATGGGAAGATGCCGGTTTTCTGTACCTCCGGCGCAGCCGCCAGCGCCATCCCTACGGCGAAACCCGCTAAAACAATCCTCATCGCATGAACCTCCCGGCTGCCGGCCGCTCCCGTTTGCACTGGGGAGCCGCTCGGCTGCATCAACCATCCTACCGGGTGCGAACTCGCTTTTCCGGCCTTGCCGTGATCTGCCCGCCAATAAGAAAAAGCCGGCGGCGGGCGCGTGGCCCATTCCGCCGGCTTTTGCCGTCATTGCTCGCGCGTTATTCTTCAGGCGGCGGCATCTGGCCCGGTGCGGCCGCGCCCGGCCGGATCGGATCCATCTTCTGACGCCGGTCCATCCGCCGCCGCGGATCCATCGGACCCTGACCCGGACCCATTCCCTGGCCCGGCCTCATCATGGTCCGCCGCTTGCCCTGCAACTCCTTCCACTGCTCCGCCGTCAGAATCCTCCTCAACCGCATGCTCATCTGCGACATCGCCCGCGTCATGTCGCCCCGCGCCACGACAAGCCGCTCAATCGACTCGCCGGCCCGCTTCTGGTCGACATTCTCGTCGTTCAACACCTCTTCCGTGTCGATCTCCGCCTTCTCCAGGTTCGCCCGCAGATCGATCAGCTTCGGACGGTATTCGCGAATGGCATCGCGGATCTTCGTCCGCTGGTCTTCCGACAGGTTGATGTCCTGGGTCAGCGGCGACTCCCACCAGTTGAACGTCCCTCTCGGCGGCTGCGCCAACAGCGTCCCCGCAGACAGGATCATCCCAAATACAAGTCTCTTCATCACTGTGCCTCCCCGTCGGACGTCTCCACGAACAATGCTCGAATCGGCGCCGCTCCACGCGGCGTCTCTTCGTTCAACATCTCTGACAATTCATTGAACAGCTCACGGTCGCTGGCCGTGATCGCCGCCGTCTGCACGTTCTCCACAGGCCGCGGCGCCTGGGTCGCGATACCCACCACCAGCAGCAGCGCTGTCGCCGCCGCCGGAACAAATCCCCACAACGGAGCCGGCCGCGACGGACGTTCGATCCGCGCAAAGACCGCTTTCCGCTGTCTCCTCATCTGATCCTCTGAAAGCGCCGCGCCCGCCGCCGATTCCCGCCGCCGCAACTGCACCCGCGCCCACTCGGCCCGGCAGCGCTCACAATTCTCCAAATGCGCCGTCTCCAGTCCTGCCGCCAGGTCCAGACCATAGAGATGGGACACCATCTCTTCCCTGCCCCAGTGCCGTCCATCGTGAGCATTTAGTCCCTGAATCATGGCCGGCCTCCTTCAGTTTTCGTTTCGCTCATCGAATACAGATCCTTCAACTCAACCCTTAGCTTCGCCACCGCCCTCGCCATATGGGCTTTCACTGTCCCCACGTCCAGCCCCAGCGTCGTCCCGATCTCTTCCAGCCGCAGGTCTTCATAGTGCCTCAGCATGAACACGGCCCGTTGCCGGCCCGATAACTTAACGAGAGCCGCCTCGATCCTCGACCCGATCTCGCCCGCCAGCACCCGGTCCTCGGCATCCGGCGACGTGCTCGGCGTCATCGACAGGATCCGCTCCTCGGCCTCCGCCTCTGGACGCTTGCGCCAGAACTGCCAGCGCTTCGACCTCAACTTGTCCAGGCAGGCGTTCACCGCGATACGCGTCACCCACCTTGCCGGATCGTCCACGCACTCCTGCTGCGTCTGCAATGCCCTGTAGGCCTTGAAGAACACGTCTTGCGTGGTCGAGTCGGCTTCGTCTGGATCGTTCAGCATCCTCTGGCAAATCAGAAAGACGCGCCGCTGTTCGGACATCATCCAACCCGTGAAGTTTGTGATGGGGGTTGCCTTTCCGGCTACCGCGACGAGTTGGTCTGCCAATACGCCCATCCTGTTCCACTAGACGATGACCGTCCAGTGAGGGATTACATCTCGTGGGGAGAGAATCTGATATCCTTCCCCACGGAATGATTTATCTTACTCTGCTTGTCATCGGATTGGCTGCCGGAGTGCTCTCCGGCATGTTCGGAATCGGCGGCGGACTCATCATCGTCCCCGCCCTGTTGCTCATCCTCAAGATGGAACAGTTCACCGCCCTCGGTACGTCTCTGGCCGCCCTGATCCCCCCAGTCGGCCTACTAGGCGCGGCGGAGTATTACCGCGCCGGCCACATTAATGTTAAGTACGCCGCCCTGATCGCCGCCGGCCTCTTCGTCGGCGCATACTTCGGCGCCAGGATCACGCTCGGCATGTCGCCCGAGGTCATCCGGAAACTCTATGCGGTCTTCTTGATTTGCGTCGCCGCCCGGATCCTGATCTGGGGGAAGTAACTGCCCGCGTCTAGTGTCCCGTCCCTGAAGTTCGATCAACAAGTACCGGAGGGCGGACGCCCACGTCCGCGCCGGACCCCCTGGTCCGGCTCAGCGTTCGCACGGGCGGCTATGCCGTCCGCGCCTCGCCGGCGCTCTTCAACAACCGCGTATTCTGTCGCGTCTCTTCCGCCGAAAGCGACCGCGTGCTGAAGATCGATGCCTGCTTGGCCAAGCCCTTGATGTCGCTGCCCTCTTCCACCACCATCTCGTGCTCCACCCAGTTCGATAACGGGATGTTGCGGAAGAAGAGACGCTCCTGCAAGACCAGCGCCTTTCGATTCAAGAACATGGATTTGTTCTCGCGCATGTAGTGGCGCTCTTCCACCCGGAACTCGCCCAGGAACTGCTCCAGCGACTTCCTCATCGCCGTCTCCTCGGCCGACTTCACTTTCGCCTCCACCAGTTGGTCCTGCGATCGGATCACGGCATTCGCCTCGGCCAGCGATTCGCGCTCGTGCGAAACCGCCACCTCCAACTTCGCCTGCATGATGTAGAAGGCCAGCAGCGCCGAACCGGCCGCCACGAAAACCGGGAGAAGGATCCAGAGCATTGACGCCATATCTTGCACCTTCCCATTCATCGGTCTTAGACGACTGAAGCTTTAGATCAGGCCTTTAACTTAGTTCGCCACCCTGCGTTCCATCTACCTTCGACCCGTTCAACAAGTTGGCGAAAAGGCGCAGGTGATAGCCCGGTTCCTTGAACGCCAGAGCCCGGCCAAACGAACTCAGGATGAGCCTCGACTTCAGCCGGAGTTCGGCAATAAACCCTTCCTGCCGAGCAAGATAGGAGCACGCCCCGGCAACCCGGTCCGAGGCTTCCAGCGCCCGCCCGGCCACCGTCCCGGCGCGCCGCTCTCCCCCTGAAAGCACCGCTCTCGCCGCATCCACAAAGAGCGTCTTCTTCCCTGAACTTCTCACCTGCCTCAGCAGATCCACCTCGGACCACGAATCCCAATACCTCTTCTCGTCCAGATAGTTCATCCCGGCGATGAACCGCCGCCGCACCATGATCAGCCACCCCCGCGCCGCCTCAACCACCTCACCCGCCGCCGCCGTTGCCTCTGGTTCCTCGTTCGCCAGGCAAGCCGAAGTCAACTCGGCCCGGCCCGGCAACGGGAAGACCTGATCCAGAATATCTCCATTCTCATCAATAACTTGGCAGATGCAGGCGGCCGCATCGGCCCGTTCGTCCAGAACCGCCGCCATCTTGACCAAAGTGTCCGGCTCCACCCTCACCCTCGCATCCATCAGCGCGACATACTCGCCCTGAGCCACCCGGATCCCCACATTCCGGCCCCGCGTCAGCCCAAAATTCTTCGGCAGCCGCATCATCACCAGCCACGGATACTCGGCATCCAAGCCGTCCGATCCGTCCCGGCTCCCCAAATCGACCGAAACCACCTCCAACCTCGCCTTGCCCGCGCCCGCCCCAACAAGGGCATCCAGACACCCATGGAGCAATTCTTCACTGTTTCGTGCGGCTATCACCACGCTGACGCGTGGCGCTGCGGGTTCGGCGGATGGCTCTGCGGGTGGCACCGCTTCAGATCATAGCGCAGCCGCCCAACGAGCCGGAGCCAAGCTCGCCCCTCACACAGGATAAATTATTATATATACCTGTAACAAATAGATTCCAAATGCTTTACTGCGCAGCAGGTTCGTTTGGTCGTAGATTCCGGGGCGCGCCCGGCCCACCCGTCAATCTTGACTTATTTCTTCGTAGTCCACTCGCCCACCCAGTCCAGGAACGTCTTGTACCACAGCAGCGAGTTCTGCGGCTTCAGGATCCAATGCCCCTCATCCGGGTAAATCAGCAGCTTCGATGGGACCTTGTTCGCCTGTAGCGCCGTGAAAAGTTGCAGACCCTGGCCATACGGTACGCGATAGTCCAGTTCGCCATGAATCACCAGCGTCGGCGTCTTGAAGTCGGCCGCGTAGGTCGAAGGCGACCACTTTTCATGCAACTCCGGGCTCTGCCACGGGAACCCCTTGTTCTCCCAGACCGAAAACCATAGTTCCTCGGTCTCTCCGCCCATCGAACGCAGATCATAGACCCCGGCGTGCGACACCAGCGCCTTGAACCGCCGCGAGTGCCCAAGGATCCAGTTCACCATGTAGCCGCCGTAGCTGCCGCCGGCCGCCGCGAACCGCTCCGGATCGGCAAACGGCTGGGCGCTGATGTGATCGACCACGGCCATGATGTCGTCATGGACCTTGCCGCCCCAATCGCCATTGATATCGTCGGTGAACTTTGTCCCGTATCCAGTTGACCCTCTTGGATTTGGCATGACAACGACGAATCCTGCCGTCGCAAACACCTGCGGATTCCAGCGGTATGTGAAGCTCTCGCCCCAGGCGCCCTGCGGTCCGCCATGGATCAGGAACAGGACCGGGTACTTCTTCTCAGGGTTGAATCCCGGCGGCTTCAATATAAATGAATGGACCGGCGTCGATTCCGCGCCAGTGACGGTGAACTCTTCCAGCCGCCGCAGATCGTGGTTGGCCAGGTACTCGGCGTTCAGCTTCGCCAGCGCCACCGGCGCCCCGCCCGACGACGACGCCCTGTATATCTCGGTTGGCGACGACCCGGTCTGTTCGGAATAGACCAGCGTCTTGCCGTCGCTTGAGAATTGCAAATCGCCGACCGACGACGCGCCCTGCACGATCGCGCGCGTCCCTCCTCCGGTGATCGGGATCAGGTGCGCCGTCTGGCGTCCGCGGTCGCCCATCGTGAAGGCGATCCGCTTCGAGTCCGGATGCCAGGTGAAGCTCTCGACATGCCGGTCCAGGTTTTCGGTCAACGTATCGATGAGGCCGGTTTCGCGGTTCAGGATGACCAGCCGCCAGCGGTCGCTCTCATATCCGGCCCGAACCTGCATCCGCCAGGCGATGTACTTGCCGTCGGGCGAATACTGCGGCGCAGTGTCGGCGCCTGGGCTGGTCGATACCTTCTTCGCCTCGCCGCCTTCCACCGGAACCGTATAGATCTCAGAGTTCGTCGAAAGCGCCTGATCTGCATCGAGATTCGCCGCGTAGCAAACCTCCTTGCCGTCCGGCGACACGCCATATTCGCCGCCGCCGCCAAGGGCGAACGGCGGAACGTCGAAGTTCAAGCCCGGCATCAGGTCGCGCGGCGTTGCGCCATCGAGTGCGGCGACGAACAGGTGCTTCCTCCGCGGCGTCTGCCATTCGGTCCAATGGCGGTAGAGCAACCCGGTGTAAATCCGCGCCTTGACCTTGCTGTTCTTCTCTTCTTCTATCTTCTTGGCGTTGCATGCGTCGCCGGTGCAGTCGGGAAAGACCGCCGACACGGCGATGACGAACTTGCCGTCAGGGCTCCATTCGAACTCCTCGACGCCCGTCGCGAGCTTGGTCAACTGCTTAGCGCCCGTCCCGTCCGGATTCATCAACCAGACCTGCGACGCGCCAGACCGCGTCGACAGAAACGCGATGGTCTTCGAATCCGGCGAGAAGCGCGGATGCGAGTTGCGCCCCTCGGTGGCAACGGCCTTCGGCGTGCCGCCTGACGCCGGCGTCACATAGATGTGGCGCTGGCTCGAGTTGGCCTCGACATCAACGATCGAGACGGTAAAAGCGACATGCCCGCCATCGGGCGACAGGTTCGGCTCGGCGACGCGCTTTAGGCCGAACATGGCCTGGACGGTAAAGGGTTCCTTCGCCGCGGCGAAGCACGTATACGAAGAGATTGTAAGTAGTAAGGCTGCGAGGACGCTCATATCCAAATTGTATCGCCCCATCACTGGTAAAATACGGGTTTCCGGACCAAACACTATGATTCGACCCTATCGCGGCGTTTTCCCGCGCATCCCGCAGAGCGCCTACGTCGACCAGGCGGCCCACGTGATCGGCGACGTCACGCTCGGCGAACGCTCGAGCGTCTGGCCCTGCACGGTGCTGCGCGGCGACGTCAACAAGATCGTCGTCGGCGACGATTCCAACATCCAGGACAACTCGGTCCTGCACGGCGAACTCGACCGCTATCCCGTCATCGTCGGCGACCGCGTCACCGTCGGCCACATGGCCTGCCTGCATGGCTGCGTGGTCGAGGACGACTGCCTGATCGGCATCGGCGCAATCGTCCTGAACGGGGCGATCATCGGCAAAGGCTCGATCGTCGCCGCCGGCTCGCTGGTGCCCGAGGGCATGGAAGTGCCGCCGAATTCGATGGTGATGGGCACGCCCGCCAAGGTCCGGCGCGAGGTGTCGCCGGAAGAGAAGCTGCGCTTCGCCGAGAACGCCGAACGCTACATCCGCTACCGCCAGGACTTTAAGGATGAACCAGTTTGATCAAAGCCATCCGGGGAACCAGAGACATCCTGCCGCCATCGTCGGCGGTCTGGAACAGCGTCGAAGCGGCCGCGCGCGAAGTCTTCCGCACATTTAACTATCAGGAGATCCGGACGCCGCTGTTCGAGGAGACGGTCCTGTTCGCCCGCGGCGTCGGCGCGGATACCGACATCGTCTCGAAGGAGATGTACACGTGGGAAGACCGCGACGGCACATCGATCACGCTGCGTCCGGAGAATACGGCATCGGTCATCCGCAGCTACATCGAGCACCGCATGGACCAGTGGGTGGGCTTGAAGAAGCTCTACTACATGGGACCGATGTTCCGGCGCGAGCGTCCGCAAAAGGGACGCTACCGGCAGTTCTTCCAGATCGGCGCCGAGTGCATCGGGTCGGACGCGCCGCCGATCGACGCGGAAGTGATCGAACTGGTGGTCGAGATCCTCGACCGCTGCGGCGTTGAAGGCGCGAAACTGCTGTTGAATTCGGTCGGATGCCCGAAGTGCCGGCCCGTCTTCATCGAAACGCTGAAAGAACGCCTGCAAGCCGTCAAAGGAGGCATGTGCGGCGACTGCCAGCGTAGGGCCGACACTAACGCCCTGCGCGTGCTCGACTGCAAGATTACGGAAGATCAGCCGGTCATCGACGCCCTGCCGTCGATCCTCGAACACCTGTGCGCGGAATGCTCGACGCACTTCGAGACGGTGAAGGACCTGCTTGCCGCCCGCGGCATTCAATTCGAAGTGAAGCCGCGGCTGGTTCGCGGATTGGATTACTACACCAAGACGACCTTCGAATTCGTCCACGGGGCGCTTGGGGCGCAAAGCGCGGTCTGCGGCGGGGGCCGTTACGACGGCTTGGCCGAATCGCTCGGCTCGCGCGTCCCGGCGCCTGGCATCGGCTTCTCGATTGGCGAGGACCGTTTGGTGATGACCATCGAGGAGGCCCGTCCGGACAAAGCCGCCGCCGGGCCGGATTTGTTCGTCGCGCCGATGGGCGAGGCGGCGCAAATACACGCCGCCGTGCTGGCCCGCGAGTTGCGCCGTGATGGGTTGGTGGTCGAAGTCTCGACGGACAAGAAGCTGAAACGGGCGCTGGAAACGGCTAACAAAACGGCCGCCCGCTGGACGCTGATTCTGGGCGACGACGAGCTCGCCCGCGGCGAGTATTCGCTCAAGGCAATGGCATCGGGCGAGCAACAAAGCGTGACGCGCGATCAGATCGCATCCGTGGTCCGGGGCGGGTAGCCGGGAACGGGGTACAATCATAGATTCCCCACGGCTCCCGGCCTGCGATACACGTACATGAACGGCGCCGGGGACCGGGCGAGAAAAGGTTTAACGATGGGCCAAAACGTAGTACTCGATTTTCTGGGAGACCTGCGCCGAACGCATGACTGCGGGTCGTTGCGCGCATCCGACGAAGGTAAGCGCGTGGTTTTGATGGGTTGGGTTCACCGCCGCCGCGATCTCGGCGGGGTGATCTTCATCCACTTGCGCGACCGCGGCGGCGTCACTCAGGCCGTCTTTCACGCCGAGGGCGGCGCGGCGCTTCATGCGAAGGCCGCGGAACTTCGTTCCGAGTATGTCGTGGCGCTCGAAGGCATCCTCGAAAAGCGCTCGGCGGAGACCGTCAACCCGAACATCCCGACCGGCGAAGTCGAGGTGGTCGCCGAAAAGCTCTGGCTGCTCAATACCAGCGAAACGCCGCCGTTCCCGATGGAAGAGCATGTCGATGTCAGCGAGGACGTTCGCCTGAAGTACCGCTATGTCGACCTGCGCCGCCCGCACATGCAGCGCAACCTGATCCTGCGTTCGAAGATCTCGCTGGAGGTCCGGCAAGCGCTCTACGGCCAGGGTTTTCTCGAGATCGAAACCCCGTTCATGACCAAGTCGACGCCCGAGGGCGCACGCGACTTCCTTGTCCCCTCGCGCATCCAGCCGGGCAATTTTTATGCATTGCCGCAATCGCCGCAGTTGTTCAAGCAGTTGCTGATGGTGAGCGGCTACGACCGCTATTTCCAGATCGTGCGCTGCTTCCGCGACGAGGCGCTAAGAGCCGACCGCCAGCCTGAATTCACGCAGATCGACCTCGAGATGTCGTTCCCCCAAGAGGCGCAGATCTTCGAGGTCATCGAACCACTGATCGAGCGCATCTGCGCCGTGGCGGGCTATGAAGTGAAGGGGCCGTTCCCGCGCATGAGCTATGCCGGGGCGATGAGCGGTTATGGCATCGACAAGCCGGACATGCGGTTGCCGCGATTCTGGCCGGTCGAAGACCTCTTCCCCGCCGAGGCGCTGCTCACCCATGCCGGTCTGCCCCTGGTGGCGATCACGATTCCCAACACGGGCCAGGCAAGCCGCAAGGAACGCGATGAATTGAAGAACTTCGGACACGAGCGCGGTCTGCGCGTCTATGACGATCCGAAGCGGCTCGAACGCGATTTCCCCGATGCGATGGCAAAGGTGCGCGAACGCACCGGCTCGGGCGAAAACGACCTGTTGCTGCTGGCCGGCTGGCCCGGCAAACCCGAAGGCCAGCGCCCCGAAGAGACCGTTTTCAAGGCCTGCGGACAGCTCCGGTTGCAGGCGGCGCAGAAGTTCAACGACCGCCATGGATTGCTCGACCCGAAGGTGTTCAAGTTCCTTTGGGTTCTCGATTTCCCGATGTTTGAATGGGACGACGAAGACAACCGTTGGGTGGCGGCGCATCACCCGTTCACGTCGCCCAACGACGAGGACCTCGACAAGTTGGAAGGCAACCCGGCGCGTTGCCGGGCCCGCAGTTACGACATCGTGTTGAACGGCGTCGAACTCGGCTCGGGCTCGATCCGTATTCACCGCCAGGACGTGCAGTCGCTGGTTTTCAAGGCACTCGGCTTCAGCGAGGAAGAGGCGAAGAACCGCTTTGGTTTCCTCCTGGAAGCGCTGACCTATGGCGCTCCGCCGCATGGCGGTATCGCACTTGGGCTGGATAGGCTGGTGATGATTCTGGCGGGCGAATCGTCGATTCGCGACGTCATTCCGTTCCCGAAGACGGCGCGCGGCAGCGATTTGATGTGCGATGCCCCGTCGCCGGTTTCCGACGCGCAACTGAAGGAATTGCACATCCAGCACAGACGCGGATAGCGCGTCGCGGCCGTTCGAGGACCGCGCCTTCATTGGCGCGGCTCGCTGTCGAGAGTGCGGACTGGAACCCGCTCTCTTCGTTCGCGGCCTGCGCGCATTACGGTTGCACATTCGGGGCGCTGCCGTCGATGCGGCGAGTTACCATGAGAGAGGAATCGCTTAGGAGATCCTGATCATGGAATTTCTCGCTGCCAGCCTGCTCGAACTGATCACGCAGACCTCGACAAATCTGCCGCCCGACGTGCGCAACGCCATGGGTATCGCCCGCCAGCGCGAAGAGCCTGAATCGCGTCCGGAGCAGGCGTTCAACATCATCGCACTCAATGTGGATATGGCCCACGAGGATGAAGCGCCCATCTGCCAGGACACGGGCATGCCGACCTTCATCGTCCACACGCCGGTTGGAGTGAATCAGATCAAGATCGCCGCCACCATCCGTGAAGCGGTCGCCGAGGCCACGCGCCGCGGCAAGCTGCGGCCCAATTCGGTGGATTCGATCACTGGCGAGAATTCGGGCGACAATCTGGGTCCCGAAACGCCCGTCATCCACTTTGAGCAGTGGGAGCAAAACGAGATCGAAGTGAAGCTCGTGCTGAAAGGCGGGGGCTGCGAGAACAAGAACATTCAGTATTCCCTGCCCTGCGAACTCGACCACCTCGGCCGGGCCGGACGCGATCTGGCGGGCGTGAAAAAGTGCCTCCTTCATGCGGTCTGGCAGGCTCAGGGGCAAGGCTGCGCCCCTGGCGCGCTGGGCGTCTGCATCGGCAGCGACCGCGGACACGGTTATGCGGTGGCGAAGATGCAACTGTTCCGGACACTCGACGACGAAAACCCGAATCCGGTGCTGGCGTCGCTCGAATCGGAGGTGATGGAAGAGGCCAACAAACTGGGCGTCGGCCCGATGGGCTTCGGCGGCAAATCGTCATTGATCGGCTGCAAGATTGCCGCGGCCAACCGCCTGCCGGCCAGCTTCTTTGTCTCGGTGGCTTATGATTGCTGGGCTTTCCGGCGGCTTGGCGTGATGCTCGACGCCAAAACGGGCGCGATCGCGAAATGGCTATACCGCGACCCGGAAGAGACGGTCGGGAAGATGGCGAAGATCGAAGGCTTGCCGCTCACGGGCCACGAGATTATCCTCGAAACGCCGGTGACCGAGGAGCAGATGCGGGCGTTGAAAGTCGGCGATGTGGTACTGATCCGCGGCGAAATCTATACGGGCCGCGACGCCGTGCACGCCCATTTGATGAAACATGCGCCGCCGGTGGACCTGACCGGCGCGATCATCTACCACTGCGGACCGGTGATGCTGAAGCAGGGCGACGAGTGGAAGGTCAAGGCGGCCGGCCCGACGACATCGATCCGCGAAGAACCCTACCAGGCCGAAGTGATGCGGCGCTACGGCATTAAGGCCGTGATCGGCAAGGGCGGCATGGGCGCGAAGACGCTGGCCGGATTGAAAGAGACCGGCGGCGTTTACCTTCACGCCATCGGCGGCGCGGCGCAGGTCTATGCGCGAACGGTTGAGAAAGTCCTGGACGTCCACCTGATCGAATTCGGTATCCCCGAAGCCATGTGGCACTTGAAGGTGCACGACTTCGCCGCAATCGTGACCATGGACTCGCACGGCAACTCGCTGCACGCCGAGGTGGAACAGACTACTGGCGAGGCCCTTCAAGCGGCCAAGATCTGAACGTCTCCAATTTGAGCCGCGCAAGGCGATATAGTGTTGCCATGCGCGGCTTCGTATTTGTACTCATGTTGCTGGCGGGATGCGCCGCCAACGCTCAGGAGCAGGGGCGATGGTTCCCCTTTTCCATCGATCAGGACGGCTTGACTGGAGCGGTCGATTTTTCGCACTTGAATCATCCGCTGACCGCGGCCGATCGAATCACAGTCAAGGACGGCCACTTCGTCAACACAAGGGGTGAACGTGTCCGGTTCTGGGGCGTCAACTTCGCGTTCGGCGCGAATTTCCCCGAACCCAAGGACGCCCAGCGTATTGCCAAACGCCTGCGCCGGCTCGGCGTCAATCTCGTCAGGCTGCACCACATGGACACATCGCCGGACGCCGACTCGGCCGTCTGCCGCTCGATCCTCACAACGGGTCCGTATCCGACATTTAACCCGATCGCGATGGCGCGGCTGCGCGGGTTCATGAACGCGCTGAAGTCCGAGGGTATTTACGTCAATCTGAACCTGCATGTCGGTTACGCGTTCAGGCCCGACGTGGACAAAGTCCCCGGGCCGGCGCCCCTGCCGACGCATTCGAAACCGCTGCATATCTTTTACCCGCGCATGGTGGACTTGCAGGCCGAATTCACGAAGAAGCTGATCGAGGGCCTGCGCTTGAAGAACGACCCCGTACTGGCAATGGTCGAGATCGACAACGAGGCGTCGCTACTGTTCTCGCACCAGGCGCGCCAGATCGAGAAGTTCGTCGTCGGAGAGTACAAGACCGAATTCGACCGGCAGAAGTCGGAGTTTCTCAGTGGCCGGATCGAGACGGAGGGACGTTTCATCGAGTTCCTGGTCGATCGCGACCGGGCGTATCTGAACCGGATGCGCGACGTGGTGCGCGCAACCGCCAGCAAGACGGTGCCGATCGCGGGCACTCAGGTCGAATTTGGCGGACCTCTGACATTCGATTCGCATGACGGTTTGGACTATCACGACGATCACTTCTACATCGACCACTACAACTTCCCGAACCAGCGCTGGGACGGCCGCGATTGGCGCATTCGCGATTCGTCCGGCGCGGCCTCGGGCTTCCTCGTCTACCTGCACAAAGCCTTCGCCCGTCAGGCCGGCAAGCCATACACCGTGAGCGAATTCAACGAAGCCTTCCCCAACCGTCAGGGCGCGGAACTCGATCCGACATTCGCCGCCTTCGCCGCGCTCCAGGATTGGGACGGAATGATGCACTTCGCCTACGAGCATGGCCGCGAGTGGGACCGCAAGGGCCCTTCGGGGTTCAACCTGAACGGCGACGTGACAAAGTTGGCCGCTTTCGCCCAGACCGGCTGGATGTACCGCACCGGCGCGATTGAAGCGGCAAGGCGCGAACTGAGGATCGCCATGCCGAAGGATCTGCGCATGAAGGCGACGGCGGAGCGCCAGCAGTTCAATCTGGCCAGGTTTTTCGAAGCAAACGGGGTGAACCCGAATGTCGCTTTCCAACACCGCGTGGCGATCGACACGTCGGCTACAGGGCCGGTGAAGATCGATGCGCCGCTGCCACCCTACCGCGCCGATACTGGCGAACTGGCATACGACGGTAAACGCCAACTGTTCCTCATCAGCGCCGGCAAGGTGGCTGGAGTCTTTGGGTTTGCCGGCTACGAACCCGTCCAGGCGGGGCCGTTCGAATACAGGCTCGACAAGACGGGCCGCGGCTTCATCGCCTTTCTGTCGACGTCGCTCGACGGCAGGCCGTTGGCGGCGTCGGAACGAATGCTGATCACCAACCCCGGCGCGACGCGCGGTACGACGGACTTCATCCACTATCCGGGAACCACCGATTGGTGGACGCTTGCGCCCGAACCAGGCTCCGGCAAACCGTCGGGTCCCTATTCGATTCCACAGACAGTGCCACTGATGGAGCGTAACGATGCCACGTTGACATTGCGCAGTATGGCCAAGAGCCTGACGGTCTATCCACTTGATGCGAGGGGCGTGCGCGGCAAGGGTGTGGCGGCCGGCAAGACGCCAACCGGCTTTCAGATTCGCCTGGATGCCGAGACGCCATGGTATGAAGTGGCATCGAAATAGCGCAACCCCGGATCAGTTTGCTAAACTATAGAAACAGCTGATGGCCAGGTAGCTCAGTTGGTAGAGCGCGGCCCTGAAAAGGCCGGCGTCGGCGGTTCAAGTCCGTCCCTGGCCACCATCTTTTCAATAACTTACAGGCAGCCAGCCTAGCCTCAAACCAGCGCGTGCTATATATTTGCTCACTGCTGTCCGGGACAGGACCCTCGGGAACAGTGTATCTTCAGTACCAACATGGCACTTCGAGATATTCGTGTTCTGGCGGCTTGCGCCGCGTTCCTTTTCACCGCCGCCTGCGATAAGCAGACAGCAACGGTCCCGGCGGCTTCCCCGCGAGTGGTCAAGGTCTCGCAAGCGGGTCCGGCCGACGTAGTGGGCGCCGGCAACGTCGCGCTTCAGAAGGCGGCGGACCTGCTGAAGCCGGGCGATACGCTCCTCATCGGCGAGGGTACGTTCACCATGGAGAACAGCCTGTTCGTACCCAGCGGCGTGACGGTCCGCGGCGTCGCCGGAAAGACAATCCTCAAGAAGAATGCGGGCGTGCGGACCGCGCTGGCCGAAGACGGCGACTACGGCGAGAGCGCCATCGCCGTGGCCGAACCTGGCAAGTTCCACGAGGGCATGGGAATCACCATTCTCGATGACGCGCAGGCGCGGGGGTGGGATGTCAGCGTGACGGCGGTGACCGGCTTGAAGGGACCGTATCTGCTGATCCGGCCGCCCACGGTACGGGACTATAACTTCGAAACGAAGAACGCGCGAGTGACGAACACGTTCCCCATCCTCTGCGTGATGAACGCCGAAAAGGTGGTTATCGAGGACATTATCGTGGATGGCAACCGCGAGGAGAACGACTACCTTGACGGCTGCCGCGGCGGGGCCATCTACCTGAACATGGTGCGCGACGTGACCGTGCGCAACTGCGTGGCGCGCAACTACAACGGCGACGGCATCTCGTTCCAGATCTCCGACGGCGTGAAGGTGATCAACTGCGAGTCCTACGGACACGCGGGCTTTGGCGCGCATCCGGGCACGGGCAGCGCGAATGCGCTGGTCAAAGGCTGCAAATTGCACGACAACGGAGACATCGGACTGTATCTGTGCTGGCGCGTGCGACACAGCCGTTTCGAGGACAACCAGATCGAGAACAACGGCAACCACGGCATCTCGATCGGCCACAAGGACACGGACAACGAGTTTGTGAACAATACGATCACGAAAAACGGCGTCAGCGGCGTGTGGTTCCGCGAGGAGCCGGTGAAGAACAGCGGCCACCGGAACACGTTCCGCAAGAACCGGGTGCTAGACAACGGCGGCGCCAAGGGCGGCTATGGCTTTTTCATCGCAAAGAATGTGGACGGTACGGTGATCGAAAACAACCGGATTGCCGACACGCGAGCCAGCGGCAAGACGCAGCGGGTGGCGATTCAGAAGGCTCCGGGTGCGGGATCGGTCAAGGTCGCCGGCAACGAGATTCCGGAAGATTAGCGTTCGCGCTCGAAGGACCACAGGCCCAAGGTCACCAGGTACCGCATCCTCAGTGAGTCTGCCCAATTGCTGGCATGCGCGGGATCTGAGCGGCGCTCGTTATCCGCAGTCGAGACAGGCAGCGCGGTGAACGCTTGGCCGTTGAAGCTCTACGTCAGGGCCGGGAGGGCGCTTCCCTGGAATGAGATCACGACGAGCCCTCAACCCGCCTGACCATTGCCCCGGGAGTCGCCAGATCGACGGAGACCGGAACCGGAATGGCGGGCGCGGATCGAAGCTGCATTGTCGAAGATCTCCGCCTTGCTGATACCGGCAGCCTCGTACATCGCAAAGATGTTCTCGCCGGGTGTTTCCGGCGAGATGGTGTGGGACGCGGCGAGGATGTAGCCCCCGCCATCCGCGGTCATGCCTTCGATCAGCGCCGCAGTGGTTCGCCTCACTTCCAGCGCGGCGGCTCGAGGAAGCAGTTCTTGCGTATCCACTCCTCCCATGAATGCCAGTTGACGTCCGTATTCACGCTTCAACTCCACGGCGTCCATGCCGGGACAGTTGGCCTGAACAGGGTTCAGAACGTTGACCCCGATCTCGATCAGATCGGGGATGATCGGCCGGAGCGCCCCGCAACAGTGGTAGGCGATCGGCAACCCGCGCGACTTTCCTACTTCGATCACCCGCTCAAGCTGCGGCCGGACCAATGTGCGCCAGCTTTTCGGATTCATCATCAGGCTGCGTTGCCCGGCTACATCGTCCCCGGTCCAGAACCAGTCCAGCGTGAATCTCTCGCAAGCTTCAACCCCTATCCCGATGGTGAAATCCGCGCAGCGGCGAAACATCTCACCCGCCAGTTCCGGGTCCGCCGCGATGTCCGTCATCGCGTCTTCCATGCCCCGAAGCCGCCAGTACATCTCGAAGACGCAAGGTGAAACATCGCAGCCGATGAAGTACTCGCCGCTGGCATTCACGATGGGGTCCATCAACGCGAGGAGATCTTCGCGCCGCTCGCCCGGGAAACGGTAGGCCAGCACCTGCTCACGCGATGCGCCGGCCAGCGGGTATCGGGAGATCTGGTTGAAACCGTGCTGCCTGAGCCACGTGATGCCCCACCAGTCGGTATGCGATTCGCCATCCCGATCGTGGACAATCCCTTCCATCGCGTAGTTGTTGCTCACCCAGGTTTGCCGTATGTCATTACCCATCGCCTCGGGTACGTCGCGGACCGGAATCTCAAGCAGAGATGCAAGCTTGCGAGCGGTGTCAGGGTGGAACCACATGAATACGGGCACACGGTCCACCGGTTGCTTGGCCAGGGCCGCGTACACCCGCTGTTTGGACGTCATTCTGCTATTACATCGCGTTTCCATGCGAACGCCAGCGGCGGGCCTGCCGGGCCAGCGCCGCAGCAGCGATTGATCTTGGCTCTGTCGATTCAGGGCCGGGCGTTATTCGGGCTTGTGCTGAGGGGCTTCGCGTGCTTGCCTGCGCCGCTCCTCAGGCAGGCTCTGATTGAACGATGCGCCGTAGCCGGTGGTCTGGTAGTAGGTGTACTTCTGCCAGGGATCGCGGCCTTCGATGCGGGGATCGGCGGTTTTCCTGAGATAGTCCTCGAGACGCTGCCGATGACGGGCGAGTTCCGGGTGCGGCTCAGGCGCCAGATTGCGAATTTGGCCGGGGTCCGAAGGAAGGTGGTAGAACTCTTCCGAGGGACGCCGGCCAAAGCAGAGTTCATAGGGCTTGGGGAAGCGTTGCCGGTTGGCGGGGTCGAGCATGAAGTCCCGGATGGGGGCGCCGTCAACGTCGCCGTGCGTGGTGCGGTTGGAGGAGAGGAATTCGCCGCCGGTGGGCCAGCGGCCGGGGGCGAAGTTGCGGATGTAGATGTAGTCGCGGGTACGGATGGAGCGCATGGGGTAGGTGCCGCCATCGGGGCGGGCCATGACGTGGCGTTCCATGCCGGTGAAGGCGGCGTCGCGAGAGGAGTCGGTGACGCCGGAGCGGCCGGAGTCGAGGACGGGCAGGAGGCTGCGTCCGGCCATGCCCGCGGGGATGGAGAGGCCGGCGGCTGCGAGAAAGGTGGGCGCGAAGTCGGTGTGCTGAACGATGTCGTCGATGGTGCGGGCGCCGCGGAAGCGCGAGCCCCAGCGCATGGCGAGCGGCATGTGCACGCCGCGGTCGTACAGGTTCACCTTGCAGCGCGGGAAAGGCATGCCGTTGTCGCTGGTGACCACGATGAGGGTGTTGTCGAGTTCGCCGGCGGCATCGAGGAAGCCGAGGGTGCGGGCGAGTTGTTGGTCGAACCACTCGACCTCGGAGTAATAGTCGAGGATGTCGCCGCGGACTTCGGGGGTGTCGGGCCAATAGGACGGGACTGAGACTTCGTCGAGGCTGCGGCCGGTGGCGAGTCCGGCGCCGCGGGCGTAGCCTCGGTGGGGTTCGGTGGAACCGAGCCAGAAGAAGAAGGGGGTTTCGGCGGGGCGGTCGCGGAGGAAGTCGGCGAAGTTGGCGGCGTAGTCGCGGGGGTCGATGCCGGCGCGGGGCGGCGTCGCATAGCGGCGGGAGTTGTACTCCTTGCCGGTGGGGTTGCGCTGCAGGCCGCCGGCGCGCCAATCGCCGGGAGCCCAGCCCTTGCCAGTGTAGCCGGCGTGGTAACCGGCGTCCTGGAGCAAGTGGGTGACGAGGGGGTACTTGGGCGGGATCGTGCCGTAAAGGAGGCCGGCTTGCTCGACCTGCCACATATGGCGCCCGGTGAGGATGGCACTGCGGGAGGGAGTGCAGGAGGGCGAGGCGCAGAATGAGTTGTTGAACAGGACTCCTTCGTGGGCGACGCGGTCGAAGGCGGGGGTGCGGATGCCTTTGCAGCCGTAAGCGCCGGCATGTGGGAAGGACTGGTCGTCGGCGAGGACGAAAAGGAAGTTTGGACGGCGGGCTGGCTGGCGGCAGGCTGATAAGCCGGTTACCGGCAGAGCCGACGCGAGAAGAGTGCGGCGGGAAAGCATGGCCTACCGATTATATTCACCCGGGACGGCTTGCCGCGCATCGGGCAGGACCGCTCTGCTCCGCGGTAGTTTCGCTCGACCTGGAATTGACGATTTGCCGGCAACTTCACAAGGTTTTCACGCCGTGACTCAGAGCTACGTTCTGGCTTCGGAAGTAGACGATTTAGCCTCGGCCTAACGTCCGAGCCAGTTGTCTTCTGTTCTGTTGATTCTCATGGCTGATGCAGCTCCCGCGGACCGCCGGCGTGTGAATCCCGGATTAGAGAGAGCTTCTTCCGGCACGGCACCTACCGCACGGCGCGCAACCCCACCGCCGAAGCCCGCCAGACAACAAGGTCAACTGGAGGCGAATCTGTCCGCCGCCGCCACCAGCGCGCGGCTGTTTGGCGGATCGAAAGCGCTGTGGCCGCAGTCGGGAGTGATGATGAGATCGGCTTCGGGCCACGCACGGTGGAGCGCCCACGCGCTCTCCATGGGGCACACGACGTCGTAGCGGCCTTGCACGATCGCCCCGGGGATGTGGCGGATGCGCGAGGCGTTGCGCAGCAACTGGTCTTCGGTTTCGAAGAAACCCTTGTTGAGGAAGTAGTGGACCTCGATGCGCGCGAAGGCGAGCGCGAACTCATCCTCCTCATAGTGGCCGGCAAAAGCAGCGTCAGGCAGGAGCTTGGATGTGGTGCCCTCCCATCCGCTCCAGATCTTCGCAGCGGCCAGCCGCACGGCTGGATCATCGCTGGTAAGGCGGCGGTGGTAGGCGGAGAGCAGATCGCCGCGCTCGTCCTCGGGGATGTGTGCGAGATAAGGCTCCCACGCATCGGGGTAGAGCACCGACGCGCCGCGCTGGTAGAACCAATCGATCTCCTGCTTGCGGAGGAGGAAGATGCCGCGCAGGACGATTTCGGTGACGCGATCGGGATGCGTTTGAGAATAGGCCAGGGCGAGGGTTGATCCCCAGGATCCGCCAAACACCTGCCAGCACTCTATACCGAGGTGCTCCCGGAGTTTCTCAATGTCGGCGACGAGGTCCCAGGTGGTGTTGGCTTCGAGAGACGCGTAGGGCGTACTCTTGCCGCAGCCGCGCTGGTCGAAGTTCACAATGCGGTACTTGTCAGGGTGGAAGAAGCGGCGCTGTTTCGGATCGGAGCCTCCGCCGGGACCGCCATGCAGAAAGATCACCGGCTTGCCGGAGGGGTTGCCACTCTCCTCGAAGTAGATCTCGTGGACGGGCGAGACCTGGAGCCGGCCTGGATTGTAAGGCTCGATGGGAGGATAGAGCCATGTGACGGGATCCTTCATGGTGGATACGGGCAGAGTTTGTTTGGACATCGTGGGCAGTATACCTGTTCGGCGGCGGTACGTAGGGGGTGAGTCTTGTCTCATACAAGATGAGCCTGAAGGAATGGGCGATTCTCACACAAGAT